>CAZRLX010000088.1:0-2024 GCA_964601115.1 uncultured Chthoniobacter sp.
GTGCCCTATTTGGTGCTGGTCGAACATGGCGTGGCCCGGAAGCGCCGCATCAGCATCGAAGTCGACAATGGCACCACCGCCCGCGTGCGCTGGTCCGACGGCCCGCAACCCGCGGAACTTTCGCCCAACGACCAATTCATTGCTGCCAACCCCTCCGCCATCGAGGACGGAACCCAGGTCGCCCCTGCGCAGGCGACACCCTGAGCACGCCGACATGCCTCTCGACTCCGACCTGCCGCACGTATAAGAAATGCCCCCATCCATGGCCATCCCAAGGAAACATCCACCCCGCGGTTTTGTGCGCTCCCAGTTGGTCGGGCTACTCGCAGGGATCGGGATCGCCTCGATTGCGTTGTTTGGACGCAACACCGCGTTCACCGTCATGGAGTTCATGAAAGACCTCCGGAAGGACGGCTACGCGACCTCCACCGCCGCGCGGGTGACCACTTCCGAGATCACCATCGACACCAAAATGATCCCCCTGCCGAACACCTTCTGGCAGGACCCGACATTCACCGTGCCCGCTCCAGATTTGTTCGAGTCGATCGAAGCCCCGCAGGCCTATGTGCCAGTTGCCGCATCCACCCCTCCCCCAGTTGTCCTCGCGACTCCAACACCGTCACCAACACCCGAGCCCAAGCCCGCCTTCGATCCGAAACGCCTCCGCCAATCGCTCCACAACAACCTCGCCTCTGTCTTCACCGGCGACCTGCCCTACCTGCTGCTTAAATCCGGCGACCGCCTCTACCCCGGATCTCGATTGACCAGCGACGTCACACTCGAAGCCATCACGCCGGATGGCGTTCTTTGCGCCACGCCGATGGGGATTTTGAAGATCAGCCCCAAGCCCGACATGGGAAACGAAGAGGTGCTTCCCGCCTTGGAAAATGACAGCCCCCCCGCTCTGCAAGACGTGTCCACTTCAGACGAATTTTCAATCCCACAACACCCGTAAACCCACTAAAATCCATGATCCACAATAGCACCTACAGCCTCCTTGCAGCCACACTGCTCACTCTCACCAGCCTCCAAGCAGCCCCACAGGAAGGCACTGACAGCAAGGCCGAAAAAGCAGCGGCGGCAGCCGATGCGATTCTCAAAAAACTCCCCTCCATCCCCGGCATTGCCGACGCGAAGGTCATCAATATCCACATCGGCGACATCATCACTTTCGGCTTCGACGAGGGTGTGGACGCCGAGGAGTGGGGCATGACGGAAAACAACAACGCAACCGGCGCAAATCCGAGTCCCGCCGGCGCTCAAGCGGCGCAATCCGATCGCCCGAAAGCCTACCGTAAAATCGATTTTCGCAAAGGCGACCTTGTCCTCGTAGCCACAGAGGATCCCGTGAAGGAACCCGCAACCAATGCAACGGAACCCGCGCCAGCAGCGGATCCCAAGCCTTGAGCGTTTTATTCAGCGTGGATGTCCGCGATCAGGTGAAGTCCTGCAGACCGCAAGGAGTTCACCTGATTCCTTTGGCATAAAATCTCGATCGGCAGTTTTTTCTCCACCACAGGCTTCAGAACCCCGCCCAAGCGCTCGAGCCAACCGAGCGTTGGAAGAAATTCTTTTTCCAATCGGAACCGGAAACCCGGCGCCCCCTCGCGCTGTCCGGCCAAAACCTCGGCGGACACCACCTCGGCATCACGCGCTGTGAGTTCCCTGTTCAGGAAAATGTCTTTCGTCAAAACCTCGCTCATTGATGAGAGAATGTCGCAAGACCTGCACCGGCGGCAACATTGCAGGAGTTTATTGTTTTCACCGTCTGGTCCAGATTTTTTGTGCGGCGTATCGGGCCAGGCGGCGGGTCAGGCCGAAGAGCCAGACGACATCCAGATCGCGGTATTCGTGGAGGTCGCCGACGAGGCGGATGTAGAACTCGCGGAGGCGTGGAAACTCCAGATTCCCCTCGCCTGCGTTTTGGGATTTTGAAACGCAGCCTCCGATGACCTCGATCAGGTCGCTGCGGTGAACCGCGTAGCGGAGGAACGAGCCGAGCGCGAGGAGCGGGCTGCCGAGAT
>CAZRLX010000088.1:2124-7264 GCA_964601115.1 uncultured Chthoniobacter sp.
CTCTCCTGAGAATCCTGTCATCCTGTCCGAATCCCGCATCAGCGTCGCTTGGGCAGTGTCTGCACCCATTTCAGAATCTCCGCCACGGGGGCGAGCATTTCGTTCGGGATGAAATCGTTCAATTTCACGTTGAAATACAGGTGTTGGGCGATGCGGACGTTTTGGACGACGGGAACCTGGTTGTCCTCCGCGACCTCGATCATGCGGTAGGCGAGCGCATCCACCCCCTTCACCGTCACGATCGGCAGCTTGGTTTTTCCGGCTTCATAGTAGAGGCCGACAGCGAAGTGGGTCGGGTTGGTGACAAGCACCGTGGCGGATTTTGTTTTGCCGACCGTGTCCTCGTTGAGCATCTCGCGGTGGAGGCTCTTGCGCTGGCCCTTGATCTCCGGATTTCCCTCCTGCTCCTTGTATTCGCGCTTCACCTCGTCCTTCGTCATTTTCATCTCCCGCATGAAGAGGAAGCGCTGGAGGAAATAATCCGCCGCCGCGATGGCGACATACGCCCCCATGAATGGCAGCAGGAACCAAAGGAAGATTTTCCTAAAAATGTCCGGCACCGCATGGATGCTGGTGAGCGGCAACTGCATGAGGGGATCGATCGAGCCTTTGATGATCAGATACATCAATGTCGTGAGGATCGCGACCTTGAGCAGCGACTTCACGAACTCCATGAGGTTTTTCAGGGAGAAGATTTTCTTCACTCCCTCGACGGGATTCAGCTTGTTGAGGTCGGGCTTGAAGGACTCCGGGGCGAACACAAAGCCGAATTGGAAATAGCTCCCCGCAAGCGTTCCGAGGATGCACGCGGCGGCGATCGGCAGAAGAACGACGATCAGGGTGGTGAGGGCGTCGCCTGTCATGGTGGCGAAGGCCGATCCCGCATCCTTGTTCATCACCGCGATGCCGCCCGCGAACAACTCGCGGAAATTGCGCACGACGGTCTCGAACACGTAGGCGATCGCGGCGAGGACGAACACGGTCACGAAGGTGGTCGTGACATCGTTGCTCTTCGCGATCTGGCCGCGCTTGCGGGCATCGCGCAGCTTCTTGTCTGTCGGTTGCTCGGTTTTCTCGCCGGACGACTGGCTCATTCGAAAAAGCTCCGGAGGTTCATCAACAGCTTCTCTTGGGTGAACATGTTGGCGTCCAGAATCCACACAAGCGTCGTGGTGTAGAAGATAAGCAGGAAGAAGGTCGCCCCGCTCTTCACGGGCATCGAAAAGAAGAAAATATTCAACTGCGGCACAAAGCGGTTCATGAGCCCCAGCCCGATATCGATGAGCAAAAACACAATGAGGAATGGCGCGCCGAACAGGACCGACATGGCGAAATACTCGCCCATGAGAAGCGCGATCGAGGAGGCCGCCGAGGCACTGAAGGAGGGCAGCAGCTGGTTGATCGGAAACACCTCGAAGGAGGTCAGCACCGCCGAGAGGAAGGCGAGGAAACCGCCGGTGACGAAAAAAATCGCCGCGCTGAAGCGCATGAGAAGGTTCGCTGTGGGAGAGGTCACCGCGCCGAAGAAGGGGTTGAACACGCTCGCAGCCGTCGCACCGCGCTGGAGGTCGATCAGTTCGCCCGCGCTGGCGATCGCCCAGAACAGAACCGCCGCGGGAATCGCCAACAAGAGGCCGAGCACAACCTCCTTCACACACAGAGCCGTCGTGGTGAGCAGAGAAGTTGGAATCGCCATCGCCTGCGGCATCAGAAGCGGCAGCGCGATCCCCATCGACACGATCAGAAACCCCCGCCGGGCGATTCCCGTGGGTCCGCCGAAAAACGGCACAACCATCAACGCCGTGCCGAGCCGGGCGGTGGCGAGGAACAGGGAAACCAGCGCCGAGCCGAAGACCTCGAACGGCGGAAGCGTGTTCATTGCGCGAGCACCGGGAAATCCCGCATGGCGGACATCGCGAAATTCAGCAGATCCGCGAAGACCCAATTCGCCGCGTAGATGATGACCAGCACGGTGGCGATGAGTTTCATGGCGAAGGGCAGCGTCTGATCCTGCACCTGTGTGAGCGCCTGGAAGAACGCCACGAGCAGTCCCACAACCGTGGCCACGATGATCGGCGGCAGGGAACTGATCAGCACGAGCATCAATGCCCGGTTCATCATGTCGATGTAGAAGCCCTGGCCCATATCACATTCGGTAGGTCATGATCAGCCCGTCGATCAGGCGCGTCCAGCCGTCGAGGAGCACGAACAACATGAGCTTGAAGGGCAGCGAGATCGTGGTGGGGGAAATCATCACGATGCCGAGTGCCATGAGAACGTTTGAGACGATCAAATCCACGACGACGAACGGCAGGTAGATGATAAACCCGATCTTGAACGCCTGGGTGATCTCCGTGAGGACAAAGGCCGGCATGGCGATGAGGAAATCACGTTCAGTCGCGGTCTCCGCGAAGTGCTTCGGCCAGAGGGCGCGCGCCTTTTGCAGGAAAAAAAGTCGCGAGGTCTCGGTGCTGTTTTCCACAAGAAACTTGGTGATCGGCCCGGAGACCTCCCCGAGTTTGTCGGGGGCGTTTTGGATCGTGATCGAGGAGAATTGCACCTTCTCGGCGGCGAGCATCGTATCATGGGCGACGGGCGCCATGATGTAGCAGGTGATGATGATCGTGAGCGAGGTCAGCACGATGTTCGGCGGCGTCTGCTGCATGCCGAGGGCGTTCCGGATGATGCCGAAAATGATCACGATTTTGGCAAACGAGGTCACGGTGGCCGCGAGGAACGGGACCATCGAGGTCGTGAGCAGCAGGAGAATGATCTCCAGCGGATTCGAGAGGTTCACATTCATGCCGGCGGCAGCGGGCTTGTCCCCGTGATCGAGGCGCAAATCTTGTCGGCCACGCGCACGAGGCGCCCTGTGGCCACGACTTGGTTGTTCACCTGAAGTTCGACAGGAATTTCCCCGCCGGATCCGATCTCAAGCGAGGCCCCGTCGCGGAGCGAGGCGATTTCCTGCAGGGTGAGTTCCTTCCGCGCGGCGACGACCAGAACAGGAAGTCGCAGATCGGCCAACGGGGTTGATTCATTCGTGCTCATAGGTGGTGTGGGATCATCGAGGGAAAGCAAGGGTGGGATCGGCGCGGTGGGCGACATCCCGATCGGCAAAGGCGCGGCACCAGCGGAGATCCATGCGGGGAACGGCCACGCTGAGGCATCTCCCAGAACCAAACAATCGCCAGGCAGGAGCGCCGCCACATCGGACAGCGGCATGTCGAAGAAGGCGATCCCAATGGCCACAGGCTGGTGAAGCGAACTCATGGCGGGGCCCGATTCCCAAGACGAACAAACGCCTTCGATGCGGGCGAGCGATTGCGAGCCGATGCGAAGAACGCCGCTCCCCTCGCGCTGGGCGTCGGCATTGTGGATGTCGAATGCCAGCGCCAGCGGCGGAATCGTTGCGGCAGGTTGAACAGAAATCTCGATCGCGGCATCGAAGGCCGTTTGAAGTGCATCGATGAGTTCGCGGCTCAGGGCCGCGCGAATGGCAAGGGCGAACGGCTCCGAGAGGCCCGCGATATCGCGATACTCGGCGTGGCGCTCGAACAGGCGTCCGCCGGGCGAAAAGGCGATCTCAAGAACCGCAGGCTCCCCGCCGATGGCGAGCGGGATGGAAATTTCAGGAATCCAATGCGAGGGCACGGTTGCACAGCGGATGTGCCAGATGTCGTTGCCGAAGCGCACGGGAAAGCGGCGCCCCGCACCGGCGGTAATCTCCGCGAGACGCAACTGCGCTGGATCAATGGATGGAAGGTCTGGATTCATCAGCTGGCACCTCCGCTTTCACGGTTCGAACCGACTTTTTTTTCACCGGGGGCTTCGGAAGTTTCGGAGCGTTCCCCCACCCCGTCGGAATCGCCATCGGACTCCGATGCCGTATCCGGCCCTTCGATAGTGACGCTGACCTGGCTTGCCCCGGCACCTGCCGCCAAGGCGCTTTGGAGCGCGGCCATGTTGTTTTGGAGGAGTTGGGCGGTTTGCGGATCGGTGGCATTGATGACCACTTCGAGACGTCCATTTTCCATGCGCACCTCGAGGGTCGTGTCGCCGGGAAGGTCGGGTGTTTTTTGAAGGGTGATCGTGGTTTGTGTCTCGCCGATTTGAATGCGGCTGACGGTTTCGGAAATGAGCTTGAGGATGTTTTCGGGGATTTCCTTTTGATTCCTCGGCGCCTCGACTCCCTCCGCCTTGACCTCGGCTTGCATGGCCGGTGCGGGAACCGAAGCGGACTCGGCGGCGGCATGCTCGCCACTCTTGTCGAGGGTGTCCTTGGAAACACCCGCGGAAATGTCGGCAAAGGGCTTGGTCCCACTCACAGCGACTCCTGAAAGGCCCTCGATGGCCTGCCGGAACGTTGCTTGGATATCGGGTGGCAGGGCCGGAATCTTGGAGAGAAGCGCCGCAACGATCTGCGCGAGCATTTCCTTGGGAATCTCCGGGAGACTGTCCAAAAGCGAAGCCAGTGCCGTGGGAAGTTGCTCGGCAGGCAGGTTCGAAACCAACTGGTCCACGATGCTTGAAATCACTTGTGGCAATTCGGCCGGGGCGGCTTGGGCCATGGAAGAAACGACTTGCGACAGGATGTCCAAGGCGGCGGAAGGAGGGAGATCGACAACGATCCCGGCAACCGCTTGGGCAATCGCGGGAGCCGCTCCGGGAACCACCCCGGCAATCTCTCCTGCGATCGCTGGAAGAACGCTTGGCAGGACTTGCGACGGCAAATTCTCCACCGCAACACCGGCAACCGATTCGGCAATTTGAGGTGCGGATGCCGGGGCAGCTTCCGCAGCAGCAGAGGCGATCATGGGCAACGCGACAACGGCAGCCTCTGTTGGCATGTTTTTCACCGCCGCCTCGGAGACTTCCTTCGCGATTTGCGGAGCGGAGTCGGGTGCGGCTTGGACGGCCGCTTCTGTGATTGCGGCAAGCGCCTCGGGCGGTGCTCCTGCTTGGATGGCAGCCTGCGCGATCGCTCCTGCGATTTGTGGTGCGGATTCGGGCGAAGCTTGGACGGCGGCTTGCGTGATTGCGGCGATGACCTCGGGCGGTGCTCCTGCTTGGATGGCGGCTTGGGCGATCGCTCCTGCGATTTGTGGTGCGGATTCGGGCGAAGCTTGGACGGCGGCTT
>CAZRLX010000088.1:7364-10570 GCA_964601115.1 uncultured Chthoniobacter sp.
CTTGCGTGATTGCGGCGATGACCTCGGGCGGTGCTCCTGCTTGGATGGCGGCTTGCGCAATGGCTGGTGCGTTTGCTGGATTTTCAGCAACCAGATTTTTAACAACTTCGATCAGTGCTTGAGGGCCATGGGCTGCGGCATCGGCGATCTGTTGTTTGACATGCGCGGGGAGGCTCGATGCGCTTGGCGTTGACAGGGAGTCGATTGCGATCCGATTCACCATTGCCAACGAAGAAAGCATCGTTTGGGTAAGCATCTCGGCGCGCATGATAGCGAGCGCCTTGCCGAGGCTTTTGGCAAGATTCTCGACCCCCTTTTTGAACCAGCTCACGAACTCATCGAGGACACCTTTTTTCTCCTCCGGCGCAGGTTCGTCGGAAATCTTCGCTTCCACCGTGTCCTCGGTCTCGACAACCTCGACCCGGTTTTCGAACTCCTTGTATTCGGGTTTGAATCCGGGCCAGCTTTGCCAATCGACCCGTGAGCGCGTGCCCGACATGAATTTTTGGAAATCGACCACTTGATGTTCCGGCGGCGACTTCTTCTCCAACGCAGGGTCTCTGTCGTTGCGGACATTTTCGGTATTGGAGTTGATCTGGATGCTCATGGCTTTGTGGTCCCTACACGGCTTCTGCATGGGTGTTGCGAAGGTAGGCGGATTCGGCGGTTTCCTCCATCACAAGATCCTCAGCCATTTGTTCGGCGTGTTTGAATCCCTCGGTCCAGAGGGCTTTGTGGGAATCGAGTTTTTCGCGATTGCGGATGGCGATCTGAAGTTCGGTGAGGCAACGGGCCTCCTCGGCGCGGGCGGCTTCGAGGGCGGCCTTGGCCTCCTCGATACGCTGGAGAAATTCCGCCTCCTTCGCACGGTTGGCGAGCATTTCGGCGCGGGCGTCGAGGACTTTCATGTGCTGGGCAGGCTTGGCAAAAAGCTCGGCGAACATGCGGTCCTCCTCGCGATCGCACCATTCCACATAGTCGCGATGCTCGCGGATGCGGGCATCGAGTTCCTCGTGGCGGCGTTTCACCATGGCACGTGCCTGCGCGAGGGCCTGCTCGCATCTCTCCATGCGCGTCTTGCGGAGGCCGAGCAAAAATGTGAGCGGATACTTCATGCGCCGGCGAGTTTCTTGAGGCCGTCCACAGCGTCTTGGAACGAGGATTTGTCGGAAAGTTTCTGCTTCAAAAATTCATTGATCGCCTTGTTTTTCTCGATCGCCTCGTCGGTCGCCTGGTCGCTGCCCTTCTTGTATTCGCCGATGCGAATGAGGAGTTCGGTGTCACGGTAGCGGGCGAGCATGTCGCGGACCTTGCCAGCGGCGGCTTTGTGGGATTCGTCCACCACATTTCCCATGACGCGGCTCACGCTCTCGAGCACATCGATGGCGGGATAGTGATACGCCGAGGCAAGGCGGCGTGAGAGAATGACATGGCCGTCGAGGATCGAGCGCACCTCGTCGGCGACGGGCTCGTTCATGTCGTCGCCCTCCACGAGCACCGTGTAAATCGCGGTGATCGATCCATTTTCCGCCGGGCCCGCACGCTCGAGGAGCGCGGGAAGAGCGTTGAACACCGAAGGTGGAAATCCACGTCTCGCGGGCGGTTCCCCCGCCGCGAGGCCGATCGAGCGCTGGGCGCGGGCGAAACGGGTCACCGAATCGAGCATGAGCAGGACTTTTTTGCCCTTGTCGCGGAAATACTCGGCGACCGTCGTGGCGACATGGGCCGACTTGAGGCGCTCGATGGCGGGGCGGTCCGAGGTCGAAACAACAAGCACCGCGCGCTTGCGGGATTCCTCATCGAGAACCATCTCCAAAAACTCGCGCACCTCGCGGCCGCGTTCGCCGATCAGAGCGAGAACAACGACATCGGCCTCGGTGTTTCGAAGAATCTGGGAAAGGAGCGTGCTTTTTCCACCACCGGCGGCGGCGAAGATGCCGATGCGTTGGCCCTCGCCGCAGGTAAGAAGGGCATCCATCGCGCGAAGGCCGAGCGAGAGCGGATGTTCCACGAGGCCCCGAGCAAGCGGATCGGGCGGTTGGGCGTTGACGGGATACTCGGCTTCCGCGACGAACGGCTTGTCCGAGGTATCGATGAAATTGCCAAGGCCATCGAGGACGCGTCCAAGCAACCCCTCGCCCACCTTGATCGAGTGGGTTCTACCCGTCGGGCGCACTTCTGTGTTCGAGCAAAGGCCCTCGTAGTCGCCCACCGGCATGAGGAGCGCGGTGGAACCGGAAAAACCGATCACCTCGGCGAATTGCGGTTCCTTGGCGTTTGGACGCCAGACCTCGCACAACTCACCGACTTGCACCCCCGGCAGAAGTGCCTTCACCAGCACGCCGGCGACTTGGGTGATTTGGCCGGTGAGGCGGCGGGGTTGAACAGCGGAACCCGCCGCGCGGAGTCTCTCGAAGTAGCCGGGAAGCGGTGCGGCGGCGGACATGGCGTTCAATCCTGCGCGGCGAGCAGCGCCTTCTGGATCGCCGTCAACTGGTCTTCCAGCGCGCAGCGGATGATTCCCATGGGGGTTTCCAACAGGCAGTCGCCCGGCTCGACATCCGCGCGGCCACGGCATTCCACCCGTGCCCCGCCCGACATGAGCGTGGAGAGTTTTTGGGAAACGGGCACCGCCGCCTGCAAATCGACGGGGTTCACGCAGAGGACAACCGTTTGTTGAAGATTCACAGTCTCCAGCGCCAGCGTCGCGGCCTGCTCGATGCGCTGGGCTGGAGGCATGTCGCGGAGGAGCGTGCGGAGACAGGAGACGACCACGTCGCAGATTTGCCCGTGGATATTTGCCAACGCCTTCGAGGTTGCGGCCACGGTTTCGAGATTGTGCACGCGCGCTTCGAGGAGACCTTCGTGGAGACCTTTTTCAAACCCCGCCTTGCGTTGAACCTCCGCCTCGCGCTCGGCCGCTTCGCGGCTGGTGGCCTCGATCTCGCGGGCCTTCGCCAGAATCAGCTCCGCCTCGACCAGCGCTCGGGCTGCCGATGGACGCAGAATCGCACCCGTCGCCAATGGCGGGAGGTCGGGGGAGGATTGAAAGATGGTCGCGCTCATAGGGCCAAATCCAGTTGACGGGCGGCTTCGAGACAATCGAGGGCGGCTGCGGAATCCTCGGATTCGGCAACAGGCGCGGAGAATTTCCAGACGGGATCGGGAAACATGGCTGCGAGACGGAACTCGATGGCATTCGGATA
>CAZRLX010000089.1:0-1232 GCA_964601115.1 uncultured Chthoniobacter sp.
GCGTTGAAGGCCCCGGTGCTGAGCATGTGCACCTCGTCGATGAGGTAGACCTTGAACGGCCCGCGGTTCGGCGCATAGGCCGCGCTTTCACGCAGGTCGCGGATGTTTTCCACCCCGTTGTTGCTCGCGCCGTCGATCTCGATCACGTCGAGGCTGCGGCCCTCGGCGATCTCAAGGCAGGCATCGCACGTGCCGCAGGGCTCCGCGGTGGGGCCGTTGGAACAATTCAACGCCTTGGCAAGGATGCGCGCGGTCGAGGTTTTTCCAATCCCGCGAGGCCCGACAAAGAGGTAGGCTTGGGCGAGGCGTTTCAAGGTCACCGCGTTCTGCAATGTGCGGGTGATGTGGTCCTGTCCAACGACTTCCTTGAAGGTTTGGGGCCGGTATTTGCGGGCGAAAACGCGATAACTCACGGCGTGGACAATAGGTCTGCCCGGCAGGGTCATCCAGCACGATTTGAGAAATCCACACCGCGGCAGCTGGGTTTTTGCCAATTGATGCGTGGCGGGTGCTCTGACAGCCTTGCGGCCTGCAATGAACCCCGCCGAGTTGAGCCTCCACCCCGCCCATGGCGTGTCGAACATGAGATTCGCACTGTGGTGGATGCCGAGCGACCGCCGTCGGGACGCGCTGTTGTTTTATCGCTTCTGCCGCACGATCGATGACATCGCCGACGAGGAAGGCCGCTCGGCTGCGGAAAAAGAAGACCTCCTCGGCAGATGGCTTGCGGCAGTGGAGGGGGGACTGCCAGAGAACTTGGAACAACTCGTCGAGCGTCGTGGCATCGACCGCCGTCTTCTGGCGGAGATCGTTCGCGGATGCGCCTCGGATGTCATTCCCCAGCCTTTTGCGACGATCGCCGAACTCGAATCCTACTGCTGGAAAGTCGCCTGCGCGGTGGGCTTGGTGTCGGTTCGGATTTTCGGTTGCGAGGACCCGCGCAGCGACCAGTGCGCCGAACATCTTGGCCACGCGCTCCAACTCACAAACATCATCCGCGATGTCGGTGAGGATGCCAGGCGGGGCAGGATTTATCTGCCTCTGGAGGTGTTGCAGCGGCACGGTGTGGATGCCGCCGATCTTCTTGCATTGTCGCCGGGGGATGGATTTCGCGGCGTGGTGGCGGACATGGCTGCGCGGGCACGGGCGCGTTTTGCGGCGGCGGTCGTTCCCCCTACGGATTTCCAAGCCCTGCTCCCGGCTCGGATCATGCGGGCCATTTATGAAAAAAC
>CAZRLX010000089.1:1332-10437 GCA_964601115.1 uncultured Chthoniobacter sp.
TGGCCAGATCGATGCCGGACTTGATCTCCGCGACACGCTCATTTTTCAGCCCGGTCGCTTTCAATGCCTCCTGGAACTTCGCCAGTCGCTCTTTTTCCCCGGCGAGAAACGGGTTTTCACGCTCGGTTTGCTTCGGCCAGCGGTAGCTTGTCTGTGGCAGGAAAAATTCCGACGATCCATCCACCGTCACGTTCCTGTCTCCATCGGAACCATCGGTGTTCACATCCATATCGGCGATGACAAGCAGCGCCTTCCTGGAGGTGTCGGGATCCTCAAGCTCGAGCATCGTCTCGCAATCATAGAAATTGTGGCGCGACAGGACGGCATCGAGACGCGAAAGACGGCGGCGGAGGTCGTTTGTTTTGAGTTCGTAGAATTTTTGGTGGAACGGCGACACCGTCGCCCCCTCGAGCAACACCGGCAGTTTCGGAAGCGCCTCGGGCAGCGTGGGGTCGTTCGACATCAACTCCTCAAGCGTCGCAGCCGGGCGCGGGAGGCGGGCGCGGAGCGTGACCTCGACAGTGTAGGCGTCATGGTCGACACGCTCGATGGAGGCGAGCCCACCACCCGGCTCGGCCACCACGGCGGCCTCGAGCGACAGACCGTTGAAGAGCGTCGCCGTGGGCAGTGGCTTTCGGACCAACGCCGGAATCGGTGTGGGCGTTGGAACAGGCGTAGGGGTCGGAGGCGGAGGCGGTGGTTGTGGGGGCGGAGGCGGTTTGCAGGCCACAAGCACAAGCGCAACAGCTCCCGCGAGACCCGCTGCAGCAAGGGCGAATCGAGTGTTGCGGTTCCGCTCCATCAGGAAACCTAAGTGTGGGCGATGAACGCCGAATACACATCCGGCGGGATGTCGAGCATCTTGTAATCCGACGAGGAGACGAAGAGCAGGCTCTGCTTGCCCTTGCCCAGAAGCTGGCCGAGCGAGTCGTAAATCTCGTGCTCGAGAGTGGCGAATTTGCGGTTGTAGCCCGCCACGCGGATTTTCACCTGCACGGTCTCGAACTCGCGGGTCTCGCGCACGAACTTGTGCTCGAACGATCGGGTCAGAATGTAATACGGCGTGTTCTGCAGGTTGAACTTCGGCATCACGCGGTTGAAGAACAACTCCCGCGTCTTGCCGACCCACATGGCATACATGCCGAAATACACGTTGCCCACGGAGTTGGTGTCGGCGTAGGTCGCGATGAGCGTGTGGACGAACCACTTGTCCTCGAAATGCCCGCCGAGGCTGTGTTGCACCGCTCCGGAGTCGATCACGGTGACGGGACTGGCGACGCTGACTGCGTTCTCGCGACTGGTTGCCGGGGCGATCGAGGTCGCTGGAGCCTCGAGTTCCTTCGTGTCGGTCACGAAGTCGTCGCCGGCGCTTGGTTTGATCAGCAACCAGAACACATACCCGAGGGGTAGAAGCGAACCCACGATCTGCAGGACCGGCGAACGCAGGAAATATCCGAACGAAAAGATGACCACCGCAATGCTGCCGATGCAGAACATTTTCACCTGCGGAATCGCATTCGCGGGCCCCACCACGTAGCAGCGCACAATCGAAAGCATCGAGTAGCCGACGAAGAACGTGGCGTAGAAGATCATGAAAAACTCCAGCTCGAAGCGGAGCAGCGCCCCCGCCAGCGCCACAACACCCGCAACCACGTAGAGGGGAATCGGCGAGGTGAGGAAGCGGGTCGGAATCAGCGAGAAGATCGGGTGGTTGCTCGTGCTCGCGTTCGATTGCAGGAACCACTTGAGCGCGATGTAGCCGCTGTCCAGCGTGCTCAGCACGCACACCCCGATAAAGACCGCATAGGCCCCGAACGTCCACGGCGACGCGGAGGAGAAGATTTTTGTCAGCACCTCCTGGCCGTAGTTGTGGCCGGTGATCCCCGGGCGAATGAACTCCGCCGCACCCCAGTTCAGCGCCCACAGGGTCGTGAGCCCGTGGAACAGGATCAGGCCGAGAAACAGGCTCGAGCCGATGATATACCCTGCGGCGATCGAGACCCGCTCGCGGTGCATCTGGATCGCACGCTGCCATTGCTGCAAATCCAGCCACGGCCCGACGAGAAAGCCTATGATGATCGGCACCGCGTAGCCCCAGTAGTTCCAGTCGTTCGTCGGCAGCTTTGGAAATGTCAGGGGTCCGGTGCCCTTGCCGATCGAGTGCGCGATCAGGATCGCCACCGCCGGAACGAGCAGCAGGAAAAACACGCTGTGGCTGTATTTGATTCGTTTGATGTCGAATTCCTCGCCGAAAAGAATCGCCGCGGAGAGCAGCACCATGAGCGTGAGCGGGAGATAGAGAAGCTCCGGCTGGAAGCCCAGCGGCATCCACGCATACCGGATGAACGCGAAGATCGTGAGCGTGATGGCCAGAATTTGATAAAGGAAAAAGACCAGCCTGAACGGCCTGGACCAAGTGCTGAAAAACCGCGCCAACGACTCGGACCCCGGATCCCTGCGCGCCAAATGATGGGTCACCAACCCGAAGACCAGCAGGCCAAGAAAATTCGGGATCGCAAAGGTCAGCAGACCGAACAACCCGAACTGCGTCGTGAACTGAACCGAGAAAAACAGGCCAAGCCCCCACATCCAGGACAGCGCCACAGAGATGCCCCAGAGCACAGCGCCAATTGATCGGGGGAGAGTGAAAGATGAGGACGTAGCCATTGTCGCGGTATCCATACAACGCGTGCCCCCACCCCGCAACCACTTCCAGAAGCACCTCACCCGGGAGCGCGGAGGCTGCCGTTTTTGGAACTCGCCCGGCGGGAATTCCGAAGGTATGGAATCCCCCCATGCCGAAATCCGCGATCGTCATTCCCGCCCGCTGGGCCTCAAGCCGCCTTCCCGGCAAGCCGCTTCTCGAACTCGCCGGGAAACCCCTGGTGCGCCATGTGTGGGAACGGTGCCTCAAGGTGAAGGGGGTCGATACTGTGATCGTGGCGACAGACGACATGAGAATCGCTGAAGCGGCCTTCGCCTTCGGCGCGGAAGTCGCCCTCACATCCCCGCGACACCCGAGTGGCACCGACCGCATCGCCGAGGTGGCAAGCCGCTTGGCGGGCTTCGACATCGTGCTCAATGTGCAGGGAGACGAACCGTTCATCCCCCCCGCCCTCCCTTCAAAATTGCTCGATGCCCTTCAAAAAGACCGCTCGCTTTCCATGTCCACCGCCGCCTGCCCGCTGGCGGCTGAAGAACTCGAAAACCCGAACTGCGTGAAGGTGGTCACGGCGCTGGACGGCACGGCACTTTATTTTTCGAGGGCGCCGATCCCGTGCGACCGCGATGGCGACACCTCGCCCGCCCGCCTGCGGCATTTGGGCATCTATGGATACCGCCGCCGGTTTCTCCTCGAGTTCGTGCGCTGGAAACAAACACCCCTCGAAAAGTCCGAAAAACTCGAGCAACTCCGCGCCCTCGAGCACGGCGCGAAAATCCACGTCGTCAAAACCCGCCCCACCGGTCCCGGCATCGACACGCCAGCGGATTTGAAGGCCGCGGAGGCGTTTCTCAGGAAACGCTGACCCCCTACGCCGACGGTTCCCTGTGCAGGACCGCCGTGTGGCCGACCTGCTGGACCAGCACCGCCCCGGTGGACGCCGCCAACTCGCGCGAGACCTCCTTGCGTTGCTCCTTGAACCCTTCGAAGCGCACTTTCACCAGTCCGTGCTTGTCGAGGAGCATCGTCAACTCTGCGAGAAACGCCGGCGTGGCCCCGGCCTTTCCGAGCTTGACGGATGGCTTGAGGAGTTGGGCGCGGCTTTTGAGTTCGCGCAACGTCGGCGTGTCGGCAGGCATGCGCGCACTCTCTCCGGACGCTCACAAAAAGACCATCCGATTCCGCTCCCGCAGCGCATGCCGTGTGACGGAATTTTCACATTTCCGCCATTCATGGCCGAGTGGCGCTCGGATGTCGTGATGCTCCGATATGCCCACCCATTACCGGACCGGATGGATTTCGGATGTGCACCTCGGAACCCGCGGTTGCAAAGCCGGGGCGCTGCTCGAATTCCTGCGCGAGACGGAATTCGACACCCTGTATCTGGTAGGAGACCTCATCGACATCTGGTCGCTCCGGCGCGGCATCTACTGGCCGCAGCCCCACAACGACATCATCCAAAAGCTTCTACGCAAAGGCCGCAAGGGCACCGAGATCATCTACATCCCGGGCAACCACGATGAATTCGTCTCGGGCTTCCTCGGCCACTATGCCAGCGTGACCCTCCGCAAAAACGCGATCCACACCACGGCCGACGGCCGCCGCCTTCTGATCATGCACGGCCACGAACTTGACAATGTGGTTCAAAACCTCGGCTGGCTCGCCCACCTCGGCGACATCGGCTACGTGGCATTGATGAGGTGCAATTGGCTCGTAAATTTCGCCCGCCGCCTCATGGGACTCGGCCACTGGTCGTTGAGCGCGTATGTGAAAGCCGAGGTCAAAAATGTCGTGAATTTCATCGGCAAGTTCGAGGAGTCGATCGTGCGCTACGCGAAGGATTACAATGTCGACGGCGTCCTCTGCGGCCACATCCACACCGCGGCTCTGCGGACCATCGGCAACACCACCTACTACAATTGTGGCGATTGGGTCGAGAGCTGCACCGCGATGGTCGAGCACTCCGATGGCAGAATGGAACTGCTCACCTTCGACCCCTCCCTGCCGGTCACGACTTCCCCGACGGAAGACGAGGAGGCGACACTTCCCGACCGCCAACCGGCGCTACTCTGACAGCTCGAGCATCCGCCGCACCGACCTCTCGGCGCGGGCGCGGAGTTCCTCGGGCATCTCGATACGGGGCTCGAGGTTCGCAAGGCAATCCCGCAACTTCTCCAGCGTGTTCATTTTCATGTATCTACAATCCGCGCAGGCGCATTGATCGGTCGGTCCGGGGATAAAATTCTTGCCCGGCACCTCGCGGCGCAACCGGTGGAGCATCCCGCTCTCGGTGACGATGATGAAATCCCGCGCCGGATTCTCCCGGCAATACGACACCATCTTTTCCGTCGAGCACACCTCGTCAGCCAGCAACCGCACGGCATGTGTGCACTCGGGATGCGCCACCACCACCGCATCGGGGTGCTCGGCCTTGATGCGATGAATGCTGTCGCGGGTGAACTCGACATGCACGTAGCAACTTCCCCTCCAAAGATCCATCTTTCGCCCGGTCTGCTCCATGACCCAGGCTCCAAGGTTCTGATCAGGCACGAAGAGAATATTGCGATCTGCCGGAGCGGCCTCGACGATTCGAACGGCGTTTCCACTCGTCACGATCACATCCGCCAGCGCCTTTACCCCGGCACTGCAGTTGATGTAGGCGATCACGTAATAATTTTTCTCCGCATGCTCCTCGAGGAAAGCCGCCAACTTCTCAGGCGGGCAGGAATCCGAGAGCGAACACCCGGCATCCATGTCGGGAATCACGACCGTTTTCGAGGGGTTCAGGATTTTCGCCGTCTCCCCCATAAAATGAACGCCACAGAATGCAATCACATCGGCATCCGTTTCCGCCGCCTTGCGGCTCAGACCAAGAGAATCCCCAACATAATCAGCAACCTCCTGTATCGGAGAAATTTGGTAATTGTGAGCAAGAATGACCGCGTTGCGCTGGCGCTTGAGATCGAGAATCTCGGAGATGAGATCGGTGGAGACGGTGGACATGCGATCACCTTGGACGATTCCAATGATCCAATCAAGACCACACCAACTGGAACGCACGCGCAAACCAACCAGCCAAGCCGCCGGGTTTTTGGTTCGTTATTTCCACGGAAAAAAACTTGGCTTTCCTGCCAAGTTCGTTGAGTAATTCGCAGCCCGACCCGTGGTTTAACCAAAGTATAATAGACCGATCCGCTTCTTTCACCAAGCATCCCACCAAAACAACCCCTTTCCGAACGTCGAATCCCTCAAAAGATTCATGCTTTTCAACCAACCAATCCACCATGCGCCCAGGCGAATTTCGATCTGCCTCCTCACTGCCGTAGGTGCGTGGATTCAAAACCCGTGACCCCCACACGACTCCCCTTTCCGATACCGCTCCCTCTGCTCGCCGCAGTGGCCATGGCTTTATCCATCGGTCAAGCATTCACCCAAACCGTCCTCACGGTCAAAGAAGCGGAGTTCCGCAGTCGCTGGGCCGGTCCGCAGGAGGATCGCGAGGTGACACCACAATACTTCCTGCCCGACGGCGGCCTCTTCGAGGAGGGGGCCGGGGAGATGATCGGAGAAGATCCCGACTCGACCAACGGCTTCGTCGGAAATGTCGATCGCATGGCGGAAAACCTGAAGCGCGGCCTGCGCTTCGGTCCCCTCGACTTCCAACTCGGGTTCGCCTCCGGTTGGGAATACTCCTCCCAGAACTCCCAAGGCACGGACACCGACTTCGCCGACAACAACAGCTTTTTCGCAGCCCCGTCGATCGGGATCATCTACGACCGCCAAGTCGGCGTCTGGAAAGTCGCAGCCCGCTTCGGCGCGGGATACCGCTACTACTTCAACCAAGATTACACAGCCGCTGGCACCGGCAACCAGCGCAACCCGTTCTCACTCACTGGCGGCATCGAGGTCGGCTACAATACCAGCCGCCTCTCGGTGGCGTTGACAGCAGCCGCCTCCTCCGGCACCGGCTATGACATCGTCTCGGGCAACAACAATTGGCAAACCTCCGCATCCACCGCCCTCACGATCCGCTACATCCTCACCGAGCAGGCAAGCATTGGCGCGGCAGGCTCGATTTCCTACTCGAACAACGCCGATGCCCAGGCCGCCATCGGCGAGGCGGGCCAACCCGATTCGAACAGCTTGAACACCGCCGTCAGCGTCTTTGCCGACTACCTTGTCACTCCCAAAACAAACGTGCGCTTCATCCTCAGCGCCGGACAAGACCTCCAGACCTTTGAAGATGGTCTGACCACCGAAGGCCGTCGCTACCTCGATGCCATGCTGCAACTGACCTACCAGCTCGCACCCAAATTCTCGATCGATGCCGGCGGCGGCATTGGCTACGTGTCCGATCAAAACATCCCCGATCCCGAGTTTGTCGGCTGGCGCCCGGTCTACACCGCAGGCATCAACTACACCCCGACCGAAAAAACCTACTTCAAGGCAAACTTCGGCATGCAAGGGGCCGATATTCGCCCGAACTTCAGCCTCGTCGCCGGCTGGAACGCCCGCGAAAAAACCCGCCTCTCGCTCTCCCTCTACCAGAACCAAGGCTTCTCCACCCTCTCGCCTGACCAATACAACATCACCCGAGGCATTCTCGGCACTATCTCCCAAAGCCTCTTCACCGGCATCGATCTCTCGCTCTCGGGCGGCTACGAGCAATCCGAATATGTCTCCCTTACCAGCGAGCGGCTTGCCGGCGCGGTGGACGGCCCGCCCGACTACTTCCTCACCAGCGCCACGCTCTATTGGCGTATCCGCGAGTGGCTCGCCTGGCAGAACACCTTCATGCTCTCCACAGGCCAAGGGAACAGCGACGAACTCCAAACCCGCTTCTCCACGAGCTTGAATCTGAATTTCTGACGCCACCTCGGGGTTACACCCGGCGCAGGTGGATGAGATATTCGACATTCCCATCCCGCCCGGTGATCGGCGACCGTATGCACCCGAGCCATTCCTGGCCCGCCGCCAGCACAAACTCCCTCACCTTCGCCACACAACGCTCCCTCACGCCCTCATCCCGCACCACCCCGCCGGCACCAACCTCCCCGCGGGCTGCCTCGAACTGAGGCTTGAGCAAAAAAACGGCATCGGCTCCCACTGGCAGAATGCCGAACACCGCAGGTAAAATCAGCGTGAGCGAAATAAAACTCACGTCGCCCACCGCCATCCGCGGCAGGGGGTCGAAGTCCGCCGCTTGAAGAAACCGCGCATTCGTTTTTTCCCTCGAGACGACTCGCGAATCCCCGCGCAACCGCCAATCGAGCTGCCCGTGGCCGGCATCGATCGCATAAACACGCAGCGCCCCCCGCTGAAGCAGGCAATCGGTGAATCCACCCGTCGACGCCCCAATATCCACACAGACCAAGCCACAGGGATCGACTTGGAAGGCATCCAATGCCGCCTCGAGCTTCAGCCCCCCGCGACCGACATATTTTTCCCGCTCCACCAGCGAAAGCGTGTCGTCTTCCGACACAGCCGTGCCGGGTTTTGTGACCTTCTGGCCGTTCACATACACCAACGCCGCCATCACAGCACGACCAGCCTCGTCCACACTTCCAAAAAACCCCTCCTCCGCCAGCGCGGCATCCAATCGCCTCTTCCGGGCGGCCATGATCGGGGTGCCGCCGGTTACCAGGCGGAAGGCGCCTTGGGGAAGGCGTCGTTCGAGATCACCGTGCCGTCGGTCGCGAGGAGTTGCATCTCGCCGAAATAATTCTCCGAGGGGCCGTAACACCACACCGACCAGATCGGCACGGCGGAACTCCCTTTTTGGTTCAACACGAAACTCACCGAGGCGATCGTCTTGCCGTTTGCGTTCGCATACCGCTGGGCGATGTCAAACGCGTCCCTCGAATCAATCGTGACCTTGGACAGGTCGATCGGCTTGTCGGAGGAAAAAATCTGCCTCAATCCCAGCGCCGGCTTGTCGGATGTCACCTCGCCGGAGGCCACCGTCAGATTCCGCATTCCAGCGTCGTTCCCCGCCCCCTGCGCCACCACATACCACGTTGCGGGATTCGGATTCGCATTGTCCGCCGAGAGCTTCAACACCCCGTTGCGGTATTTCTCAGGCAGCGCGTTCAGGCACGCGAGCGCCCCATTGGAATCCCCGGCGTAAACTTGACAGGCACTCAGAAAAAGAACGGCGGCAAGGAGCGTTTTCATCCCCTCGACTCTAAGCGCCGCATCCCCCGGAATCCATGAAAAAGCCGCTCGTGATTGACACCCGCCGGCCATTTCACCCATGGTCGCGCCTTCAAAAAAGGGCACCTGCCCGAGCAGTTCTTTATTTCAGCAAAAAACCAATCCGTCGGCCTAGGAAAGCAAGGGTGGAAGTCCCTCACTGTCGCGCAAAGGTCAAAGTCCGGGTTCGAACCGACGGAGAAAACCGCACAGCGCCTGCAATCGGCGCAACGGCAGCGCACGACTGTCCG
>CAZRLX010000090.1:0-6245 GCA_964601115.1 uncultured Chthoniobacter sp.
TTGAGGGGCGCATGCCGCAAGGCATGGGGGTTCGAGTCCCCCCCCGAGCAGTTTTCCTCCCTATCTGTTGCAGATGTGTTTTTAACGCCCTGAACTCTGCGAAATATCTCGCTTCTCGATCGCCTCGGACATTGCCGGGTGTCATTTGCTTCCCCGCTGAAAACAGAAGCGGCGGGGGGTCACAGCTCCCCCCCCGCGTGGCAGTCAGACCAACCAGTCTACTTTTTGCTTTGATTGCCTTGTCGCCTGTTTCGTCGGTGCGGATGCGAACGGCCTCCTCGACCGGCGAGACGAAGACTTTGCCGTCGCCGATTTTTCCGGTCTTTGCGGATTTGACGATGGCGGCGAGGGCTCCTTGGAGCGCCGAGTCGGCGATCACGACCTCGATTTTGATCTTGGGAAGGAAGTCCACCGTGTATTCGCTGCCGCGGTAGATTTCCGTATGGCCCTTCTGGCGGCCGAAGCCTTTGACTTCGCTGACGGTCATGCCTTCGATGCCAAGATCGGCCAGGGCTTCCTTCACCTCTTCAAGTTTGAAGGGCTTGATGATTGCTTCGATTTTTTTCATGCGATTTGTGTTTGGTGATTTTGGTTTCCCGTGGCCTTGGACCGGATCGCGATCCAAGGCCGGTCGGGGTTTCGAGTCTTACTTGTTGGGCACGAAGTTCGGGTAGGCCTCCTGGCCATGCTCTCCGATATCGAGGCCCTCCTCTTCCTCCTCGGCACTGACGCGGAGACCAAAGATGGCTTTCACCACGAGGAAGGTGACCAGCGAGAAGACAAAGGCGAAGAGGGAGATCGCCACTGTGCCGATGATTTGTGTCACCAAGGCGCCGCCGCCGAAGATGCCCACAGCGATCGTTCCCCAGTTTCCGCAAATGCCGTGCACCGAGATGGCGCCCACCGGATCGTCAATCTTCAGCTTGTCGATAACCAGAACCGAAATCACGACGATGATCCCGGCAATGCCGCCAACGAGGACCGCGGGCCACGGGGCGATGCTGTCCGCACCTGCTGTGATACCGACCAGTCCAGCAAGCATGCCGTTGAGAGCCATCGAGAGATCGGGCTTTTTCACCATGATCCATGAGGTGAACGCGGCGGTGAGGCCGCCTGCGGCACCGGCCAGCGCGGTGGTCACGAAGACAAGCGACACGAGAGGCGCATCGGCGCTCAGGACGGAACCACCATTGAAGCCGAACCATCCGAAGAACAGGAGAAACACACCCACTGCGGCGAGCGGCATGCTGTGGCCGAGGATCGGTTTGATTTTCCCTCCGGCCAGGTATTTGCCGGCGCGGGGCCCGAGAACAATAACCGCCGCCAAGGCCGCATATCCACCGAAGGCGTGAACGAGAGAGGATCCAGCGAAGTCGATGAAGTCCTCGCTGAGCCAGCCGCCACCCCACTCCCATGATCCAGTGATCGGGTATGCGACAGCCACGATGATGGTCGCGGCGATCATGAAGGGTCCGAGCTTGATGCGCTCCGCAACGGCTCCGGAAATGATGGTCGCGGCGGTCGCGGCGAACATGGCTTGGAAAATGAAGTCGCCCCAGTAGGTGTAGCCGGCGTTGTATTCGCTTGTGAGGTTGGCCACCATGGCGTCAGGCTCGCTGAACGCGTTGGCTATGGGCGATCCGACAGCGAACAGGCCGGATATAGACCAGTTGTCTCCCGGATACATCGAGTTGAATCCGTAGGCCGCGTAGGCGATCAAGCCCATGCAGACGATAAACACGTTTTTGAACAGGATGTTCGTCGTGTTCTTGGATTGCGTGAGGCCGGTTTCCACACACGAGAAGCCGAGGTGCATGATGAATACCAAGGCGGCGGCAATGCAAATCCACAGGTTGTTGACCGTGAACATGGCCAGGTCACCGGTCTTGCCATCCCAATGCTTCTCGATGGGCGAGGGCTCCTCCTCGGCCGCCGCCGCTTCGGCGACGACGACTGCGGTGGTCTCGACCACGGTGGTTGACGACTCTTGGGCTTGCGCCGGAGTCCCGATAAATAGACCGCCCGCAAGCAGTGCGATTGCGGCGATCCCCGACAGGATGGATGTGTGTTTTTTCATTGAGTTTGGTTTTTTGACCGGCCGAGGCCGGTCGCGAATGCCAATAAGCAATCGCCATGCCAAGCTGTCCCTCCTTGGGCAAAGCCTGAAATCAAGCCTGAGAAAAATCGCACAATCGCCAATGGCCTGCATTTTTTTGACCACAAGAGCGCGCCAATCCATCGCAGGAAAACCGCGTCAACTTCCGCGCAAGCACGCGGCGAAAAACTTCGGAACGGCTCTGGAACTGGGTTCGCGGGCGAAGTGGCCCGGGAATCAACCTTGGTTGGCCTGAATGCCGAGGGCTTGGAGGAGAGCGGGATTGATTGTCCCGGTGACCTCGAGGCCGTTTTGCTGCTGGTAGGCTTCGATGGCCGAGCGGCAGGATGAAATCTGGCCGTTCACCGGGCCGTCGTAGAGGCCGAGTTGCTGGAGGGCGACCTGCACGGCGGTCTCGAGCGGGTAGGTGGCATAGACCGGGTAGTTCAAATACGCGGGCTGCGTGACCACCGACCAACCGACCCATGGCCCGAACGGAACGGCATACGCGACGAAAGGATCGCAGTCCACCGCGACATAGCCGCCGTTCCGCCAGATGTAGCCGTTGCGGTAGCCATCGGGACCCGCCACATTCGCGTCGTAGTCTTTTCCACTCGACGTGCGGACATTCACATTGTCCTCGTCGTCGCCGTCGGGACGGACCCTCACGTTGGCGGAGCCGTTGTCATCATCCACGCGGAAATCATCGTTTCCCTCGCGCTGGAAGTTCACGTCGTCATTGAAGCGCGGAGCCTCGTCGCGAAAACCTCCGCCGCCGAACCCTCCGCCATGAAACCCGCCTTCTCCGCCCCCGCGGGCGTGGATTTTTTGGCTTGCTATGACAATGAGGATGGCGGACAGGAGGGTTCTCATGGCGTTGCTTTTTTTAAGCGGCGGCGGGTGTTCCGACACTGTGGAACGTGGCGTCGGCAGGCAGAACGACACGGTCGCAAAAATCGCCAAAGCCTTCGCCTTGGCTGCGCTCGAGGGCGTAACGCTTGATGATCGGGCGGAGCATCTCGACCGCGTTGTCGATCGTGGTGCTGGGCGAGAAGAGGCGGTTCAATCGGGTGCCGTCGTAGCGGGCCCCGAGGTAGAGCGCGTATTTGTTCGGCGCCTTGCCGACAAACCCGATCTCGCCGAGATAGGGACGCGCACAGCCATTCGGGCACCCCGTGATGCGAATGCTGATCGCGTCATGGCGGAGGCCGTTCTCATCGAGGACGGCTTCGAATTTTTCCAGCGCCTCGGGAAGGGCGCGCTCGCTTTCAGCCAGCGCGAGTCCACAGGTCGGAAGGGCAACGCAGGAGAGGGCGTTGAGGCGCAGGCCGGACCGCTCGTTTTCCTTGTCGAGGCCGTGCTTGGAAAGGATCGCCTCGATGCGGGGCTTCATCTCCGGAGTGACGCCGGAGATCGTGAGATTCTGTGATGGCGTGAGGCGGAAGTCGCCGGTGTGAATCTCGGCGATCTCGCGCAGGGCCGTCTTCATGGGCCACCCCTCCTTGTCGACAATGCGGCCGCTCAGGATGTGGAGTCCGTAGAACCAGTTGCCGTCGGCGCAGGCGTGCCAGCCGAAGGGGTCCTGGATGGTGGTGAAGGCAAACGGCCGGGCGGGGGCGAAGGTAACGCCCGAGCGTTTTTCGACCTCGCCCTTGAACCACTCGATGCCTCGGTCCTGGATCGTGTATTTGAGCCGCGCGTGCTTGCGGTTCGTGCGATCGCCGAAATCGCGTTGCGTTGTGAGGACAGCCTCGCCGACCTTGTTCACTTGATCGGGCGCGATGAATCCGAGGACGTCCGCCAGGCGCGGGAAGGTCTCGGCGTTTCCATGGCTCATGCCGAGCCCGCCGCCGACAGTGACATTGTAGCCGACGAGCCTGCCGTCCTCGACGATGGCGATGTAGCCGAGGTCCTGTGAAAAGATGTCCACGTCGTTCGAGGGAGGCAGCACGAAGCCGGTCTTGAACTTGCGCGGCAGGTAGGTGTCGCCATACATCGGCTCGGTTTCGGGCTCGCCGCCGGCGACAAGTTCCTCGTCGAGGTAGATTTCATGGTAGGCGCGGGTCTTGGGCAGGGCGAATTCGCTCCAAGCCCTGGCGTGGTCGTAGACCTGCTGTGCGGCCGCGCTGCACTCGGGATTCGGCGGCGCCATGACGTTGCGGTTCACGTCGCCACAAGCGGCGATGGAATCGAGAAGCACCTTGTGCATGCCTTTGATCAGCGGCTTCACATTTCCCTTGAGCACGCCATGGAATTGAAAGGTCTGCCGCGTGGTCAGGCGGAGCGAGGGGGAGGAAACGTCGCCCGCGAGCTTGTCGAGCACCAGCCACTGGTGCGGGGTCGCCTTGCCGCCGGGAAGCCGCACGCGAAGCATGAAGGAGAACGCTTTTTCCTTGCCGGCTTTTTTCAGCGCCAACCGAAGGTCGCGGTCGTCCTGAAGATACAATCCGTGGAACTTCGTCAGCTGCCCGGTGCCCTCGGTGACCGCCCCGGTGGAGTTGTCTGCGAGTTCCTCGGCGATCCGGCCTCGCAGATGGTGGGATTCGGCCTTCAGAGGCTCGTTTGCGCTGAGTGGTTTGGGTTCCTGTGTTGCGGTGCTCATGAAATGAAGGGCGGTAATCTTGTAAATGATGATTCGGGGCGCAATGCCTTTCTTGACGTTGCCGGGACACAAAAAAACCGCCGCAGGGTGGCCCGCGGCGGTTTTCTGAAGTTCGAGCCGCTTACTCTTTGGCCTTGGGCTTGACGGCATCCACTGCCTGGCCTGCGGCCGCTCCGGCGGTCTTGGCGGCGTCGGTCGTGGTCTTCACGGTGCCTTCGGTGGCTGAAACCCCTGTTGCGGCGGTGTCCGATGCCGCGCCAAGCCCTGTCTCAACGGCGTCGGCTGCGGTTTTGAGTGTGCCTCCAACCGCGGCGCCAGTGGTTTTGAGAGTGCCTTCGACGGCGGTCTCAACGGCTTTGGTTGCGCCTTTGACAGGGTTTTTGTTCACCGCTGCCTTGCCTGTATCAACAACCGTGTTGACGGCGGACTTGGCGGTGTTCACAGCGGTTCCGGCAGCCGATCCCGCGGTGGCGGCGGTTCCAGCGGCGGCGTTGGCTGCGGTGGTTCCGACATTCTGGGCGGCTGTTTTCGCTGTGCCGACGGCTGAGGAACCGGTGGCCTTGGCTTGGGAAGCGGTCTTGTTTGCAGGAGCGGGCGAGGCGGTTGCCGCGGGTGTCGGCGAGGCGGCCGGAGCCTCCTTCTTGGTGCCGGCATAGGCGGCGGTCGCGAGTGCAAGTGTGGTAAGGCAGAGGAGTGTGGTTGTTTTCATAATGATTTTTCTCTGAGAGGCCTTTCTGACAAATTCCACAGGTGCTTGTCAACGCTACTGCCTCCCGCGCCTCCAGCCCTTGGACTCTTTTTCACGTCGATTCCATCGGCTCCACAAACACAATTTGCCGAGATTTGCCGCCGTGGAGCGCTGTGCGGGCGGATACCCAAACACAGGGCCGGGGCCGCCTCGGGCGCGCCTTCGCCTCCGCGCGCGGCGGGCTTTGGATTTCTGCCGTGCTCCCGGCCGAAGGACCATTGAACCGTTGGGAGGGGTTTTCGCTGCAGGTGGGTCTTTCCCTGAGGAATTGTCTCCGTTCGATGGGAACCGCAGGCGTCCGCCTGCGCTGGCCGAACGATTTGCTGATCGGTGAAAAAAAACTCGCAGGCCTCCTGATTGAGCAACCAGCCACAGGCAAACTCATCGTGGGATTCGGCATGAACGTCCTCAACGCCCCTTGGGAGCAAATGCCGGAACTCGCCGGCGTGACGACGCGCCTTGTGGATTGGATCACTCCCCCACCACTCGATGAGATCGCCTCAACAGTCCTGAATGCGATCGCGTCGGCACACGCATCCATGGAGGAGCGCGGCATGGGCCCGGCGATCGAGGAACTCAACCGCCAATGGCAGGAACCACAAGCCGTGGAATTGCTGCTCACCGATGGACATACGATTCAAGGCTTCTTCACCGGCCTGGATGCGGCCGGGCATTTGCGCCTGCTGGACGCGGAAGGGCGGGAATTCCTTGTGGAGCATCCACTCGTCGAGCGCCTCCGGGAGCTTTTCTGAGCGACGGGATCAAACTTTTGGACAAACGGAATCCGAACTCCTACCACT
>CAZRLX010000090.1:6345-10368 GCA_964601115.1 uncultured Chthoniobacter sp.
TTTCTGAGCGACGGGATCAAACTTTTGGACAAACGGAATCCGAACTCCTACCACTATCCGCGCATGAGCAGTCCCAATCTTGATGTCCGCGATGTCGCCCGCCTGGCGCGCATCGAACTCACCGATGACGAGGCGGCCACTTTCCAATCGCAACTGGGCCGTGTGCTGGAATACGTGGAACAACTCAACGCGCTCGACGTCTCGTCCGTCGAACCGACCGCGCACGCGAACCCGGTCTTCAACGTCCTCCGCGCCGACGAACCCCGGCCCGGCCTCGAACGCAGCGCCGCCCTCGCCAATGCCCCCCATGCGGCGAACAACCTCGTCGTTGTCACCAAAGTCATCGAATAACAATGAGCAATCCGACCGACCTGACCATCTCCGGACTTCAAGAAGGCTACCGCTCGGGCGCATTCACGCCTGTGGATGTCCTGCGCGCCCTCGAGGATCGCATCACCGCGGTCGATCCTGTCGTTGGGGCTTATCTGTCCCGCGATTTTGACTCAGCCATCGCCGCCGCCGAAAAGGCCGACATCACCTTGCCTCTCGGCGGAGTGCCGATTGGAATCAAGGACGCCATCAATGTTCTGGGCGAACCCTGCTCCTGCGCCTCGCGCATGCTCGAGGGGTTCCGATCGCCCTACGATGCCACGGTCATTTCCCGCCTCCGCGCGGCGGGAGCGATTCCTTTTGGCCGCATGAACATGGACGAGTTCGCCATGGGGTCCTCGACGGAAAATTCCGCCTTCCAAAAAACCCGCAACCCGTGGGATCCATCGCGCATTCCCGGCGGCTCGAGCGGCGGATCCGCCGCAGCAGTGGCGGCCCGCGAGGCGTTTGCCACCCTCGGCAGCGACACCGGTGGATCGATCCGCCAGCCCGCCTCGCTGTGCGGCGTCGTTGGCTTGAAACCAAGCTACGGCCGCGTCTCGCGGTATGGCCTCGTGGCCTTTGCCTCGTCACTCGACCAGATCGGCCCGATCGCCCGCAGCACACGCGATTGCGCGAGCATCCTGAATGTCATCGCAGGCAAGGATGCCCATGACTCGACCTCGCTTGATCTCCCGGCGGAGGATTTCACCGCACGGCTTGGTGGGGATTTGAAAGGCGTGAAACTCGGCATTCCGAAGGAATATTTTGTTGATGGCATGGATTCCCGCGTCCGCGAAAGCGTCCAAAACGCGATCCGCAAATGCGAGCAACTCGGCGCGGAACTCGTCGACATCTCATTGCCCCACACCAGCTACGCGGTTGGCGTGTATTACATCATCGCCACAGCCGAGGCCTCTGCGAACCTGGCCCGCTTCGACGGCGTGCGCTACGGGCACCGCGCGAAGAACCCAAAGGATCTCCTCGACCACTACATGCGCAGCCGCGAGGAGGGCTTCGGCAGCGAGGTCAAGCGCCGTATCATCCTCGGCACCTACGTCCTCTCAAGCGGCTACTACGACGCCTACTACCTCAAAGCCCAAAAGGTGCGCACACTCATCCGCCGCGACTTCACCGAGGCGTTTGAAAAAGTAGATGCCATCGTCTGCCCGACCTCGCCGGACCTCGCATTCAAGCTTGGCGAGCGCGTCGACGACCCGCTCCGCATGTATCTTGCGGATATCTTCACCATCGCCACAAACCTCGCCGGCATCTGCGGCATCAGCGTGCCCTGCGGACTCGTGGAGGAGGATGGGAAAAACCTCCCTGTTGGCCTCCAATTCCTCGGCAAAGCCCTCGACGAAACTCGTCTCCTCGGCATTGCCGACGCCTTTGAACGCGCAGGCTCCGAAGACATTCTCACCCGATCGGACCTGCCCCAACCGGCGTAGTCATCCACTCGGCGAATGCTCGGCATCGCAGCCGTTTCAAAAGCAACCCACTTTTGACTTTTTCAGCGTCGCGCATCCGGCTTAAATCCGTATGCGCATGAAACGTTTGTTGTATCTCATTGTGTTTGCGGCGGCCGCCTATTTTTGCTGGCACCACTTCCAACCCACAAAGCCTGAATTGACTCCGGAGGAACAAATCCAAGCCATCGCTCAAAGTGGTCACGCAAGCTCGACTCAACTCGCGGCCTTCGCAAAATCACATCCCGCCCTCCTAACGCAAGCCCTGCGCGGACGCCGCCTCGCGGTCAGCGGCGTGCTTCAAAAAGCCCTGGTGCGCGGCGTTGCGGCGGACGAATTGTCCTTGGACCTTGCTGGTGTTCCCGGCAAAAAAATCTTCTTCGCATCAAACCACCAGCGCCTGGCAAACAAGGGGAACTACAGGCCCTCCCACAAATTCGAGAAAGTCGGCGGCACGATTTACATGGTCGTTGAAGCCAAAAAAGACAACGCCCCCGGAAGTGGAGGCAATGCGAGTGTCGCCCAAGCCATTATGGGAAAACTGGCCTCGATTGGTGGCGGAGGCTCCAAACCGCGCACACCCTCCTCCCAACCCGAGATCGAAAAATCCGCCCTCTTCAGCGAAGGCTCCCAAGCCACACTTGAAGGCACCTTCAAATACATCAATGCCTCGAGCGTGATGTTCGAATGGCATCCGCCGCAGGCATAGGACCCGGGCGATCACCCCGTCGGATCGTGCGGCGGGAATCCCACATCGTGTCTGATGGCGTTGCCCGCCGAATCCCGCCTCCGGCAAATCGTCGGCATTTCCCATGTGCTCCGCCGGCTCGGAGCTTGCGCAATAATTCTCTGCGCCCGCAGTGACGACCGCCCCGTTTAGTTCAAAGGCTATATTGAGAGCGAGATTGTCCATGTCGCGTGGCCGTTCGGCGGCAACTTGGAGCGGCTTTGCGTGGGTCGTGGCGATCGGGTGGAGTCCGCACACCCAATTCAAGAGGGTTCCCTTGCTCAAGCACGCGACTTGCAACGAGGTGAAGGAGAATTTGAGTGATGCCATGGAAGGACTACGCCCCACCTTAGCTCTACAGCGCGCCGCCGTGCTCAAGGCATTCTTGAAATGGCTCACCCCGGATCACGCACCTGTGAGATCAACGCCGCCAGGCAGCCCCTCCCCGTCCTCCTTGGCCACTAAGGAATTTTCATCGATGTGAGGGTGCTCACAAAGCATTTTGCGGACACAACGGTTGTCGACCGCATCGACCAGCGCGTCCGCAGGGGCCAGATTCACGGATTTCTGGGATAGAACGGCAGCGGCCATACCGACTTCATTCGAATGCTCTGCGGCTTGCTCCGCGCCAATGCCAGAAGCGGGGAGTGTCTCTGCCGCGATGTCATTCGCGAAAGCGCCGCGATCAAGCTCTAAATCGGCTACATGACCCAGCGCCTCAGCATTTACCAAGACCTCATGGTCGCTTAGAACCTCGCGTTTTTTTGCAAGCGTCTAAGATGTTCCCAACCGTCGCAGGGTCATCGCCTCGCATCTCGATGAATTCGCTCTCGCGGACCGCAAATTCCGACGCGCCGGCGAGCTTTCCGGCAGTTGGAAGCAACGCATGGCTCTGGTCGCCTGCCTGCTCCACCGTCCGACGTTTCTCCTCCTCGACGAAGCCACCGCTGAAGTCGATCCCATTGCGCGGCGCGCATTTTAGAGGGCGCAAAAGAACGAGGCGTCAAAAAGACAACTCATGTTATTTATCATAAGAAAGTTCGGTGGACAGCATTTCTGCCGCCTCTTCCACACTAAAGCGCCCCCCTTTCCAAATGGCCTGTCGCTAGGCAGCGAGATCAATTTTATGTGGCGGGACAGCTTATCCTTTACGATGGGCTCTTCCGTATGGAAAGGCTTCCTATGGGTCGGAGAGCTGCAGCGGGGGCAAGTGACAAAATCTCTTTTTTAGGGGATGGGCAGGCTGGGTTGGTTCTCTCGGCGAGGGTGGCTGAAAGTGGACTCCAGCAGGCTTTGATCGTGCAGGGCACTGCGCCACCGCCAATCCAGCAGGTCATTCCGCAAGCGCGGTCAGCGTTTCACGGCTGCGACATATTCGCGGGCGGCGCGGAGGATTTCGGCGGAGACGTCGGCGCGGGGGGTGGCGAATTTGGGGCGGAACCAGGGGAAGAGGCCGAT
>CAZRLX010000091.1:0-10053 GCA_964601115.1 uncultured Chthoniobacter sp.
GTGTTGGTGCGCCCGAGGGCGGGCGCGCTCCCCGGGACCTTGGCGCTGCCGCGCCGTCAGGAGGGGGGAACGACCGTCACGGTCGTTTGAGACGTTGGCTGGGAAAGCGCATCGATGAGGAACCACGCCTTGGGTCTGCGCGGTCGAAACAACCAAGTCCCTCTCTTGTTTCTCGGCACCTCGGCGGCTCGGCGGGCTACGTGGAGGCGGGAATCTCAGTGGCGGGCCATGATTTTTCGCGCCGCGAGCAATCCTGCCGCGCCGAGGACAAAAGCCACCGGCAGGGCAGGCAGCATGGAGCGGAAGACCTCATTCGCATCCCAGTCGGGATTGGCCTCGCGCACGGCAGCGGCGAATCCACTGAATGCGAGTCCCGCGGTGCCGTAGCCGAGATTCATCGCGACCCCGCGGAAACTCAACACGGTCGCCCGTAGCGAGCTTTCGCACCATGTGTTCAAGTAGCTCGAAACAAAGAACGCCAGCAACGGACTGGCCAGCGCGAGTGGCACGATGACCCACACGCCCCACAATGGCGTCGCCAGCGAGAGTCCGGTCAACCCCAGAAGCACCAGCCCGCCGATGCAGAAAAAAATCCGCGCCGGTTTCCAGCGTGCTCCCATCCATGAGGCCAGCGAGGCCGCAATAAAGCCGGGCAGGGCATAGGCGGAGCCAAGAAAGCCATTGATAACCGGGGGGATTTCAATGAGCCGGTAGTAGTTGCTGCCGAAGGTCAGGAACATCCGCACCAGGCTGTCGCAAAGAACCCCTGTGAGCAGCAACAGCGCGATGCGCCGGTCCCCGCAGACCACCCGCGCCCCCGCCCAGATGCGCGCGAAGGCCTCGCCCATGTGGAAACGCTTGCAATGCTTGGGCGGGGGTTCCCGCATTCCCCAAGCGCTCCAAAGGGCCCCCAACGACATGCCGAGGGTGAGATACACCGGCCAGCGCGTGGTCACCGGAGGTTCCATGCCCACCCAATCAAAAACGACCGACGGGTCGAATGCCAACGCGCCGAGAATCATCGTGACGAAAAATGCGGCGGATTTCCAACGCACCAGCCGTGCCAGCACCCCGCGCCAGACCTCGTCCCGGCGCTCCTCGGGGAGTGAATCATAGGCCAGCGCCTCGTCGGCCCCGCTGGCGCAGGCTTCGGCGAGGCCGCTCACCACGCGGTTCAGCAGCAACACGGAAAAAAGCCAGGCTCCGGTTGGGGCAAAAGCGAGGACCGACATCTCGAGCACCATCAATCCCCCCGCCGCGATGACCAGCGGACGCCTCCCGATCGAGTCGGCAAGCGCCCCGGAGGGAATTTCCATCGTCAAAATCGTGACCGCCCACACGACATTCAACAACGCGTATTGGTCGAGCGTGAGCCCGAGATCGAGAAAAAGCACGCCCAGCACCGGATAGTAAAACCGCGCATTGAAAAAAATGCGGAAGGCGATGAATCGCGACACATTTCCCCGCAACCTTGGATCGACACCGTGGGATGGATCAGGAGGGTTCGACAACACTCGGGAGCGGTTTCAACGGGGTGGACTTCTGTGCGTTCATTCGCGGCCGCCATAGCAACCATTTTTCAAGACAGGAGGACAGGAATAACAGGAGCGGCTTCTGAATGCGGTGGTTTGACAACCGATGGCGTTTGCACCCGGTCCTCGTAAATCCCCGCTGGACTACGCTCCCTCTTCCGACTTCAAGGCAGAAACAAAAACATTCGTGTCTTTCTCGCCAGTCGCGACCCCTGCCCGCCCCGGCGCTTTCGGAGAAATCGCCCTACCACTTTCGTGAAACCCACGCGGACGGTAGGGACGGATCTCCGAGCCGTCCGCTTCGCAATCGATTCAAGGCGCGAAAAAACCGCAGAACGAGAATTCATGGGGGTTTGCCAGAGTTTGAGGGGAGTGGGTTGGGTGGGACTCGAACCCACAACCAATGCCTTAAAAGGGCACTGCTCTACCATTGAGCTACCAACCCGAATTGGAGAGTTGCGGAATTTAGATTTTTTGGATGGGGATGCAATCCCGAATCGAAAAAAAATCGAGGGTCAGGCTGTGGCGAGGGCGATGTGGTGGGCGACGAGGGCCGGGGGAATGGCGCTGCGCCATTCTTTTTTCGGATGGTCGGCCGGCGGGAGAATCCAGTGTTGGCGGGCGTTTGGCGAGTAGGGGGCGTAGACGCCGGGGTGCTGGCCTGCGGAGACGATGACCGCAGGGGTGCCGGTGGCGCAGGCCATGTGGGCGGCGGCGGTGTCCACGGTGAGAACGAGGGCCGACTCGGCGATGGTTTGAATGTAGTCTTCGAGTGGCTGGGGAGTGAGGATCGAGAGGTTGTCGATGCCTGCGGCATGAAGAGTGTCTGCGAAGTCGCGGAGGCGGTCCGATTGGTTCGGTGCGGCGGCGAGGTGGAGTGGGGCGGCACCGCGCAATGGGGCTGTGGATCGCAGGACTTCGGCCCACAGGGCGGCGGGGTAGTCTTTTGCCTTGCTGGAGCTGAAGGGCGCGAGGAGCCAGTTTCCTTTCGGGGAAAGGGGGCGCGGTGGAGTGAGGCTCGGAAGGGCTTCGGCGGGGGAGACGGGGCGGCCGAGGAGTGCCTCGATCACGATGCGGTTGGCTTCGATGTCGGTGGGCAGTTCGCCCGGTGTCGGATAGGGAAGGAGGGTGGGGCGGAAAACGCGCGTGGCAAAGCGCTCCACGGCCGGCCTGCGCACGCGGGGGTTGGCGAGGAGGAGGTTTTTGCAGGCGATGCGGTGTTTGGCCCGTGGGAGGTAGAAGGTGATGGTGTGAAGATACGCGCGCATGCTGCGGAGGCAGATGGCGGCATCGACGCGGGTGGTGAGCAGGCGCGCCCAAACCGGCAGGTTGTGGATCACATTCACCGTGGTGATGTTCAGAATTCGCCGTTTGGTGCGGAGGGTGAGGGGAAGGACGGTCGCGGAGGGGAACTGGCTTCGGGCCAGAGGGGCGACATCCGTCCTCACGGCGAGGAGGAGGTTCTCCTCGCCGATTTCCCGGGCCAGCAGGCGAAGACATCCTGTGGCCAGAATGAAATCGCCGATGGCGTCGGGTTTGAGAACGAAAACGCGCAAGCGCGGTTACACGGTATAGGTGCTCGAGGCGGTGGTGCCGCCGTGGCCGGTCCAGTTGGTGTGGAAGAACTCGCCTCGGGGCTTGTCGACGCGCTCATAGGTGTGCGCGCCAAAGTAGTCGCGCTGCGCCTGGAGCAGATTCGCGGGAAGGACCGCCGAGCGGTAGCTGTCGAAGAACGATAGGGCGGTGGAGAAGGCCGGCACTGGAATGCCACGCTTCGCGGCGGCGGCAACGGTGTTTCTCCAGCCTTTCTGGCAATTCTTGATCTCGCCGCGGAAGTAGTCGTCGAGGAGAAGGTTCGTCAATTTCGGCTTCTTGTCGAAGGCGTCCTTGATTTTCCCGAGGAAGCGGGAGCGGATGATGCAGCCGCCGCGCCACATAAGGGCGATGCCGCCCCAGTTGAGCTTCCAGCCATACTCCTCGGCGGCCGAGCGCATGAGCATGTAGCCTTGGGCGTAGCTGATGATCTTCGAGGCGTAGAGGGCCTGGCGGACTTCCTCGACGAGGGCCGCGCGTTTCTTGGGATCGCGGGCGGCGGGGATGAGGGGTTTCGGGCCTTTGAGTTTGCGGGAGGCCTTGACGCGTTCGTCTTTGAGCGCCGAGACGCAGCGCGCGTAGACGGCCTCGGCCATGAGGGTGATGGGTGTGCCGAGGTCGAGCGAGTTGATGACCGTCCACTTGCCGGTGCCTTTCTGGCCGGCGGTGTCGAGGATGTTGTTCACGAGCGGGGTGCCGTCGGTGTCCTTTTTGGCGAAGATGTCGCGGGTGATCTCGATGAGGTAGCTGTCGAGTTCGCCCTTGTTCCACTCGGCGAAGGTGTCGTGGAGTTCCTGCTCGTTGAGGCCGAGTCCGTTTTTGAGGATGTTGTAGGCCTCGCAGATGAGCTGCATGTCGCCGTATTCGATGCCGTTGTGGACCATCTTGACGTAATGCCCAGCGCCTTCCTGGCCGACCCAGTCGCAGCAGGGGGAGCCGTCTTCGACTTTGGCGGAGATGGATTGGAAAATGTCCTTCACGTGGGGCCAAGCGGCGATGGAGCCGCCGGGCATGATGCTCGGGCCGCGGCGCGCGCCTTCCTCGCCGCCGGAGACGCCGGTGCCGATGAAGAGGAGGCCTTTTGCCTCGAGTTCGCGCTGGCGGCGGTTCGAGTCGGTGTAGAGCGAGTTTCCGCCGTCGATGATGATGTCGCCGGGTTCGAGATGGGGAACGATCTGCGCGATGAAGTCGTCAACCGGTTGGCCGGCCTTGACGAGCATCATGACACGGCGGGGGCGTTTGAGTTTCGAGACGAGTTCCGCGATGGAGTGGGCGCCTTGGACGTTTGTGCCTTTGGCTTCGTTGGCCAGGAATTCGTCGACTTTCGAGGTGGTGCGGTTGTAGACGACGACGGTGTATCCGTGGTCGTTCATATTGAGGACGAGGTTCTGGCCCATAACGGCCAAGCCAATGAGACCGATGTCTCCCTGTGGTGTGGTATCTTGCATAAAATCTAAAATGACGTGGGGACTGGCTGTTGAGCGGGTGGGAATTCGCCGTCCAGTCGAGTCGGGGAGCTTAAACGGAAAGCGTTTGGGATGTTAAGCCCGAAGATGGACTTTTGCCCCGAAAACGAATTTTAGACAGAATTAACAAAATGAACAGAATTGCACAGAAGGGACATGCGGCCAAAAACGAGGGGATTTTTAAGTCTGGCTGATGCTCTGCAAGTCATTCTTTTAATTCGGTTAATTGTGTCAAAACTACTCCACCGCCGGATTCGGGTTTAGACTGGAGGACAGGAATGACAGGATTCACAGGAGGTTTTTTTGCCAGGCGCAGGGCGTTGCCCACGACGGAGAGCGAGCTGAGGGTCATGGCGAGGCCGGCGGCCATGGGGTTGAGGAGCATGCCGGTGAAGGGGTAGAAGATGCCGGCTGCCAGAGGGATGCCCAGCGCGTTGTAGGCGAAGGCGAAAAACAGGTTCTGGCGGATGTTTCGCATGGTCGAGCGCGCGAGATGCACGGCTTTTGAAATGCCAATCAAGTCACCGTGGACCAGGGTGATGTCGGCGGATTCGAGGGCGACGTCGCTCCCGGTTCCCATGGCGATGCCCACATCCGCGCCGGTGAGTGAGGGGGCGTCATTGACACCATCGCCCGCCATGGCAACGGTGCGGCCTTGGGATTTCAGGGATGAAATGAGGGCGAGTTTGTCTTCGGGCGAGAGCTCCGCGTGGAATTCGGTGATGCCCGAGGCGGCGGCGATTGCGGCGGCGGCGGGGCTCGAGTCGCCGGTCAGCATGACCGGTTGGATGCCGAGGTGCTTGAGGCGTGCGATGGCTTCGGGGGTGGTTGGTTTGAGGGTGTCGCGCACCACGAGGCAACCGGCGGGGGAGTTGTTCCATGCGACGAAAAGAAGCGTGCCGCCGCGCGAGCGTTCCTCGAGGGCCGCCGGGAAGCGGGTGGCGATGCCTGGCATGTCGTGTGTTTCCAAAAATGCCGCCGTGCCGATGAGGGTGGGGCTGCCATCGACAAGGCCGGTGATGCCGCCGCCGGGTGTGGCTTGAAACGATGCGGTGGGAAGCAACGGGAGCGATGCGTTTTTTGCGGCCTTCAGGATGGCTCCGGCGAGGGGGTGTTCGCTTGCGGATTCGAGGGATGCCGCGCGTTGGAGCAATTCGGACTCGGTGATGCCGGTGGCAGGAATCGTGCGGACGAGGCTCGGCTTGCCGGTGGTGAGCGTGCCGGTTTTGTCCAAAGCGAGCGTGTCGATGCGGGAAAGTGTCTCGATGGCGGGGGCGTTGCGGATGAGAATGCCCGAGAGGGCGCCTTGGCCCAGGCCCACCATGATGCTCAGCGGAGTGGCCAATCCGAGGGCGCATGGGCAGGCGATGATCAGCACGGAAACGGCATTCGAGAGGGCGAAGGAGAGGCGAGGCTCGGGTCCAAGAAGCATCCAAACACAAAATGTGATGACTGAGGCGGCGAGCACCGCAGGCACAAACACGGCGGACACGCGATCGGCCAACGCCTGCACAGGGGCTCTGGAGCGGCTTGCCTCCGAGACCAGATGGATGATTTTCGCGAGGGTCGTGTTCGCGCCGGTTCTGGTGGTGGTGATCAACAAGGCTCCGTTCAGATTGCGAGTGCCCGCGGTGACCTGCGCGCCGGGGGATTTTTCGACAGGAAGGGACTCGCCGCTTAGGAGCGATTCATCCACGGCGGAGTGGCCTTCCTTAACTGAGCCATCCACCGGAATGGAATCGCCCGGCCGCACCCGCAGGAGGTCGCCGGTGCGCACTTGATCGATCGGGATTTCCTCCTCGGTGTCGCCGGTGATGCGTCTGGCGACAGGGGGTGCCAGTTGCATCAATGCCTTGATCGCGCCGCCTGTGCGCCGCCGGGCGCGGGATTCGAGAACTTGTCCCAGCAGGACAAGCGCGGTGATGCCGGCTGCCGCCTCGAAGTAAAGCGGCGGGTGGGCCTCCGGAAAGGCCGAGGGGATCAATAGCGCAGCGGTGCTGAATGCCCATGCCGCACCGGTGCCGATCGAGACAAGCGTGAACATGTTCAAGTGGCCCGAGGCGATCGAGCGGGCGGCGCGCTCGAAAAATGTCCAACCGCAAAAAAAGACAACGGGAGTCGCGAGGAGGAATTGCAGCCAGCGGGCGGCGGGAGATTGGGTCCAAGCGGCAGTAGCGCCGCCGGGAAGCATGTGGGCCATTGCCAGCGCCATGAGTGGAATGCCGAGAGCGAGTGAGAGCACAAGGCGCGGCAGTAGCGGATCGCGTTCCGTGGTGGAGGAGCGGGCAGCTGGAAGGGGTTCCAGCTCCATGCCGCATTTTGGACATGCCCCTGGGTGATCGCTGAACACGCCCGGGCACATCGGGCAAAACCAGGCAGCGCCCGGCGGCGGGGCTTCGTTGTGGCGCGAGTCGCCGGAATGGGAACAGCAGGACATGGCCTGTCTCAGGGCCTGTTGAGGATGCCGGTGCTGGCGCGCGGGAGGAGGTGTCCCAGATGAAATTCCTGGGTTTCCCCCTTCAGTGTCGAAGACAGAATGCGCAAGTCGGGCGAAAACTCCGCCATCACCTGACGGCACGCGCCGCAGGGGCTGACAGGCACATCTGTGTCGGCAATGATGGCGATGCAGTGGAAGTGGCGTTTTCCGGCGGCCACGGCCGAACCGATCGCCACACGCTCCGCGCAAATCGTGAGGCCGAAGCTGAGGTTTTCCACATTGCACCCCTGGAAGGTCGAGCCGTCGTCGCACGCGATGGCGGCCCCCACGGCGAAGCCGGAGTAGGGGGCGTGGGCATTGGAGCGGGCCTGCCTGGCGTGTTCGATGAGATCGACGTCATCCATGAATGGAAGCGTGAATCCGCGCGAATGATTCGTCCATGGGAAATCCACCCCGCCTTGCCGCCGAGCCGAATCCGTGTTTAGTGGGCTGCATGAAAGCCAAAGGTTCCGATCTCCTGCCGACCGACGCGATTTTGTCGGACTTGGCGGTGTTGCGCCGCACGGTTCACGTGCTCCTCGATGCCCAGCGCCGCCGCATGGATGCGGGTTTGGACGAGATCGAGGCGCGGGTGTCCAAGCTCTCGAAGGCAAAAAAGTTCCCAGAGGGGAGAAGCCGTGACACGCGCGACATGCTCGCGCTGCTGCGCGGCAGCAAGGTGAACCCCGCCAAGGCCAAGAGGAAGGATTTGAAAAAACTCGAGGAGGTTTTGGAGGATTTGCAGATGTTGACGGAGGATTGGGGATGAGGATGCTTTGCGTGCTTGCGGCTCTCGCATTGCTGGCGGGTGCCGGCGGTTTGTGCTTCGCTGGGGAGATGAACGAGGAAAAAGCGGTGATTGGCGGCGGGTGCTTCTGGTGCGTCGAGGCTGTTTACGAGAACCTGCCGGGTGTGAAGTCCGTGGTGAGCGGGTATGCGGCCGGGGAGTCGCCAAACCCCACCTACGAGGAGGTTTGCTCGGGGCGCAGCGGCCATGCCGAGGTGGTCGAGATCACGTTCGATCCAAGCGTGGTCGGCTACAGCGACATCATCGATCTTTTCTGGGATGCCCACGATCCCACCACACTGAACCGCCAGGGGGCGGATGTCGGCACGCAATACCGCTCGATCATCATCGCCCAAAACGCCGCCCAGCGTGCCGAGGCCGAAAAATCAAAGGCCGCAGCGGCATCGAAGTTCAAGAACCCGATCGTCACGGAGATCGTCGAGGGGGAGACATTTTATCCCGCCGAGAATTACCATCAGGATTTCGCCAAGGCGCATCCGAACCATCCGTATGTTCGGGCCGTGATCGCGCCGAAGTTGCAGAAGCTTCAGGACAAAAAGTAGGCGTCGTTCGTTTTTGAGGTTCGGCGCTGACCGGATGGTCGCCGGTTTGCAAAAAAGCAACCGCCACGACGGGTGATTCCCGTCATGGCGGTGATTGTTTTTTGGGTTTTCCCGCGCGGGGGCGGGAAAGTGTGGGTTACTGGCAGGCTTCGCACTCGCCACCGTTGCGCATGGCTTCGATCGAGCAGGCGAGTTTTTGGGCCTCTGTGTATTCGGGTTTGGCTGCCCCGGCAACGACGCCGCGGAGTTCCTTTTTCACGTTGGTTGTCGGGCCTTCGATGCTCGAGGCACCGAGGGTGCGGAGGTAGTAGGTCGTCTTGAGACCGGTGTGCCAGGCACGGCGATACATCTTGCTGACGACGCGCATGTCGGGTTCTCCCACGAAGAGGTTCACCGACTGGGCCTGGTCGATCCATTTCTGGCGGCGGGCGGCGGCGTCGATGATGAATTCATGGTCGATCGTGAAGACGGTGCGGTGTTTTTCCCGGAGGTGTTGGGGGATGTCCTCGACGTTGGTGAGTTCGCCTTCGAAGTATTTGATCTGCTCGAGCATGGTGGCGTCCCACTTGCCGAGTTTCTTGAGGTCGCGAACGAGTTCCGGGCTGAGGATGGTGAATTTCCCGCCGAGGTTTTCCTTAGCGTAGAGGTTTTTGTAGTTCGGCTCGATGCACGGGGTGGTGCCCATGATGTTCGAGATCGTGGCGGTGGGGGCGATGGCCAGCACGTTCGAGTTGCGCATGCCGTGGCGTTTGATTTTTTCGCGGACGGGCGACCAGTCCATGCGGCCGCCGCGCGGAACGTCGATCTTCACGCCGCGTTCGCGCTCGAGGAGGTCGATGGTGTCCTGCGGAAGGAGGCCGCGGTCCCACTTCGAGCCCCGGTAGCTGCTGTAGGGCGAGCGCTCGGCGGCGAGGTCGCTGGAGGCCGAGTAGGCGTAGTAAGCGATGGCCTCCATGAACTCGTCGTTGAAGTCGACCGCTTCCGCGCTTGCGAAGCCAAGGCCGCGCTTGAAGAGGGCGTTTTGTAGGCCCATGACGCCGAGGCCGATCGGGCGGTGGCGGATGTTCGAGCGCTTGGCGGCTTCGGTCGGGTAGAAGTTGATGTCGATGACGTTGTCCAAGGCGCGGATGGCGATCTGGATGGTCTCCTTGAGCAAGACGTGGTCGAGCGAGCCGTCGGGTTTGATGTGGGTGTCGAGGACGACGGAGCCGAGGTTGCACACGGCAGTCTCGTCCTCGCTGGTGTTGAGGGTGATTTCGGTGCAGAGGTTCGAGGAGTGGATGACGCCGGTGTGGTCCTGCGGGCTGCGGAGGTTGCAGGGGTCCTTGAAGGTGATCCAAGGGTGGCCTGTCTCAAGGAGCATCTTGAGCATCTGCTTCCAAATCTCGATCGCCGGGATTTCGGTGCCGGTGATTTTGCCCTCCTTGGCGAGCGCCTCGTAGTGGTGGTAGCGCTCCTCGAACTTGCGTCCGTAGGTCTCGTGGAGATCGGGGACTTCGTTCGCGCGGAAGAGGGTCCACTGTTGGCGGGCCTCCATGCGCTTCATGAAGAGGTCGGGCACCCAGTTGGCGGTATTGAGGTCGTGGGTGCGGCGGCGGTCGTCGCCCGTGTTGCGGCGGAGTTCCAGGAAGTCCTC
>CAZRLX010000092.1:0-8252 GCA_964601115.1 uncultured Chthoniobacter sp.
GGTTTTGGTTCGCAGGTGGGCTTCCATTTGCGCTGGGGAGAAGAGGAGGTGTGCCCATGGGGGGACGGGGGACTTTCCGGCGGACCAGAACTTTCCGCTGGCGTCGGTCATGTTCGGGAGGTGGTGGCCGTCGTGTGCGGACCAGATGGGGGAAAACATGGTGAAGAGTTTGCCTTCCGGTTTGAGGGCGGCGTGCATTTTTTCCAATGCCAGGCCGAGGGTGTGGATGTGTTCGAAGCAGGCGATGGAAAAGATGCGGTCAAATTTTTTTTCCATGCACTCGGGGAGGTCCTCGACTAAGCCTTCGAGCAAGGCGTGTGGACTCAGTTCGGAAAGGGACTTCACGTCTTGAATGCGGCTTGAGAGGTCATCCGTAGGGCGGGTGCCGCCACCGCCTACGCCGACTTCATCCCAGTAGCGCATGGCTTCGAGGGAAACCCAGCGGTTGGCACCTAAAATATCCATCACGAGTTCACGAGGCAGACTGCCGCCTACTTCAAGGACATCCATTCCTTTGAAGCCCACCATTTGTTCGCCTTGGAGGAGGTAATGAAGATGGTAGGTGAGACCGAATCGTTGCTGGAGAGCGGGAATGAGATCGGGTGTTAGAGCCATGGGGTGGAGGGAAAAGTATCGAAAACGATGCCGCAAGGGTAAAGTCTCCCGAGCTTGGAATGCAGGCTTGATGAGGGGAGGGATTGATTCATTGTCTGGCGCGACCCGATGGACAGCAGCAACACCCAGCCTTTTGTTTTTTTTCTCTCGCCGCGTCAAAACTATCGCGATCCGATCCTGTCGCCGAATGAGATTTTTTGCGGGCCGGACACTCAAGACGAGATTGCTGGGGGGCGGCGGCGGTGCGTGCGGACTCCTGCGCAGCCGTTTGATGCGCCGAAGTTTTTTTCGGAAAACGGAATCTCGGAGCGGCCTGATCTGGTGCTGGTGAAGGCGGATGCCACGGGGCGGACTTTTCCGCGAAATCTTGGTGCGTTCAATTGCCCGAAGGTATTGCTGGTGGGAGTGACGCATTTTTTGCCGCAGCCGATCCGCAAGGTGATCGAGTATGCGAAGAGCGAGCCATTTGATTTCATTATCATGGATGTCACACGACATCACGCGCATTGGTTTCGGGAGGCGGGTCTGAAGAATGTGCATTGGCTCCCGGCGCTGGAATACAATCCACTGGTGCGGCCGGTGAAAAAAAATCCGGGGCATCGGCTGACCTTTGTGGGACAGGCCGGAGCGCACCATCCCTTCCGGAAGGCTGTGTTGGAGCGCTTGAAGGCGGACGGGTTTCCGCTTGAGGTGCTGCAGGCGCCGCAATCCGGGGCGGCGGATATTTATTCGGATTCGCTTGCGACGCTGAACATCACGCTGAACGGGGACATCAACATGCGGTTCTTTGAGGGGTTGGCGGCGGGAGGGTTTCTTATGTGTGACCGGTTGCCGAAGTGGTCTGGTCTGGATCGGTTGTTTGCCGAGGGTGAGGATTTCGAGTTGTTCGGGAGCTATGATGAGTTGGCGGAGAAGCTGCGGTATTACTTTTCCAAGCCCGATCTGTTGCACCGGATCAAGACGGCGGGTCAGGAAAAACTGATGAAATTTCACAGTCCGGAGGTGAAGCGCCGCGAGTTCCACGACTTGGTGTTCAACGGCATCGAGAATCCGTTGTATGCGCTGGACGAGGAGGCGAGGACGACGGTGGTGGTTTCCAAAAAGCCCGCGATGGAGATGCTGCCGGCCTACGAGTTTTTCCAGGAGTTGCATCGCAACAGGGCACGTCTGGTTTTTGCCTGCGAGGAGTGTGACAGGGAGAGGCTGCGACGGTTTGTCGATTTGCCGAGGGTGGAATGTTGTTCCTATGACGATTTGCCCGAAGTGATTCCTGCAGGCGATGAGGGGCTCAAGGACGAATGGATTTTGTCAGTCGGCGCGGGGATGGATACGCAGCAGCTTGAGTCGTTGCTGCTGGGTGGGTCTGTCTGCATTGTCTTCGCGCCGGATGGTGATCCAGGGATGTTGGCGGATTGGGGATTTGCGCAAAAGGAGGAGGGGGTTTTCGTGTTGAAGCGGCCGGTGCGCGGAATTGTGCGGCGGGCTGTGGCTCGTGGCGGGGAAGAGAGCATCGGGATGCTGCGGCCCTGTGTGGATCTCTGCACCAATGATGTGGAGGCCATGGAGGTGGCAAACGCGGCGGATGCGCTGGGTTTGGCGGAGTTGCGCAAGGAGGCGTTGCTTCGGGCGGTGTTTTTGAACAGGGAGTGCGTGCCGGCGTTGATCCAATTGGCGGATTTGTCGATCGAGGCGGGGGCGCTGGTCGATGCGGCGTTGCTGCTCAGTGAGGCGAACCGCGTGGAGCCTTTGCCGGAGGCGATCGGGCCGGTCTATCGCGAGTTGATGGAGCAGGTGGCGGACTCGCCGGACATCGTCGCTTACAAGCGGGCGCTGGCGGGCGGGGACCATCCGCTTCCCGAGAAAACGAGGAGGGTTCTCGTGGTGACGAATCTGTTCCCGCCGCAGGAGATGGGGGGATATGGAAGGAAAATCTGGGAGTTTGCGAACGGTCTTCACGAGCGGGGACATCAAATCGAGGTGTTGACCTCCGACGCTTCCTATCTGGCCAAGGATCCGGATGAGAGCGAGGACGCGCTGGAGTCGCTGGTGCGCAGATGCCTGGTGCTGATGGGGGAGTGGCGAAATGGAAAAACGCAAATGACGGGAGGGCTGCAGGAGCAACAAAGAATCGGCAAAAAAAACGCCTTGCTTGTGATGGAGGCGGTGCGGCGGTTCAAGCCGGAGGCCGTCTTGCTGGGCAATCTCGATTTTCTTGGAATCGAACCCTTGCGTGCCATGTTGAATGCTGGGATTCCCGTGGTGCATTCGTTGGGAAACCAAACGCCGTGGTATCATCCATCGGATTCCATCAAATCGCCGCTTTATGTCGTGGCGCCGGCCAGTGATTGGCTGGGGCGTGACTTTTTGGCCAATGGCTACACGGCGCCGCGATTGGAAACCGTGTATCCGGGGGCGAGGATCGACAGGTTTTTCCGTGCGTTTTTACCCGATATTCGCAGGCTGAGAATCGCCTTTGCGGGTCTGGTGATGGCCTACAAGGGCCCGCAGATTTTGATCGATGCCTTGGTGAGGTTGCATGCGGCGGGGGTTGATTTCGAAGCGGAGATCGCCGGCGATTCCATCGATCAGGCGTTTGTTGGACAGTTGAAGGCGTTTGTTGCGAGACACGGGTTGGCGGACAGAATTCGCTTTGCTGGATTCCTCTCGCGCCGGGAATTGGCGGCGTTGTTTGCACGGAGCAATGTCCTGGTGTTTCCCACACAAGTTCCCGAGGCATTCGGGATAAGCCAAGTGGAGGCCATGGCGGGCGGGTTGATCGTGTTGACATCGGGCACAGGTGGGACACGCGAAGTGGTCCGGCACGAGGTGGATGGCATTGTGTTTGATCAGGACGACCCTGTGTCCCTCGCAAAATGGTTGCTGCGCATCGCGAATGACGCCGACCTCCGCTTGAGGTTGCAGGCGAGTGCGCGCGAGCGGGCGCTCCAGTTCTCGGTGACTGCATCGGTGGTGAAAATCGAGGGGATCATCGAGGAGTTGGTCGGCGGCAGGAAATCCAATGCGCCGTCGAGGCAGGAGATGCCAAAATTTGCCTATGCGACCGGCAGTCTTGAAGTGGCGGTCTCGGCGTTCCATGCCGGGCGGCTCACCGAGGCGGAGGATATCTGCCGGGAGTTGCTGCAGGCGGATGAGAAGTGCGCGGGGGCTTGGGGGCTGATGGCGCGGATGGCGGCGCTGAATGGCGATCTGGAGACGGCGGGGGATTTCGGCGCGGTGGCTTGCGAGTTGGAGCCGGGGAATGCGGGCTTCGTTCGGTTTTTGGCGGAGGTGTTTTTGCGGCGGAAGGAAACCGAACAGGCGGAGCAGTTGGCTCGCCGGGCGCTGGAGTTGGGGTCGGAGTCTGTGGAGGGCTTGGTGATGCTGGGTCGCGTGCTCGCGGAGAGGGGGGAGCAGGGGAATGCGCTGGGGGCGTTTGAAAAGGCCCTTCGGATCAAGAAAGACGATGCGGAGGCCATTACGCATTACGCGATGGCGCTACAAAAATTCGGGCGGGGGAAGGATGCCATTTCTCAGATTCGCAAGGCGTGTGCGCTGGAGCCAGGGTCGGTCGAGCATCAGACGAATTTCGCTGAGTTGCTGGAGCAGAACAAACGCTATGTCGATGCGCTGGCGGCCTATGGCAAGGCTGCGCGGATGAATCCCGATGTGGGCTATATTTGGTTCCGGCAGGGCAAGCTGTTGAATGGGCTGAAGCGCTACGCGGAGGCGATTCCGATCCTTGAGAAGGCGGTGGCGTTGCCCGGTCAACTCGGGGAGTTTTACTATGAGTTGGGACTGGCCCTGCACATGTCGAAGCATTTCCCCGAGGCTCTGGCGCAGTATGAAAAGGCGCTGGAGCACGGGTTTGACTCCGCGGCGTTGCAGTGCAACCGCGGCGTGATTTTCAAGGAACTGAGGCGGGGGGGGGACTCGATCATGGCGTTCCACGCGGCGGTGAAGATGGATCCCTCGAATGTTGCCTATCTCAACAACCTCGGCGCGGCGGCGCTGGAGGTCGGCTTGAATACCGAGGCGCTGGGTTGTTTCGAGGAGGCGGCTAAGCAAAATCCCAAACTTCCCACCGCGCAGAACAATATCGGCAACCTGCTCAAAGACCGCGCGCGGGGCATGGATGCGCTGCCACATTACCGCAAGGCGATGGAGCTGGATCCGGAGAACCATGACACGCAGAGCAACTACCTTCTTTGCCACATGTATCTTGCGGAGATGAATCCGCAGGAGGTCTTCGAGGAGCACCGGAAATGGGGACTCGCGAAGGCAAAAAAAACGCCGCCGACATTCAAGTTCAAGCCGCGCGCGCCGGGAGCCAAGCTCCGCGTGGGATTTCTCTCGGCCGACCTGTGCCACCATCCGGTCGCGCATTTCATCGAGCCGCTCTTCCGCGAATACGACAAGGAACGCTTCGAATTCATCGCGTATGGCGACCAGCGGAAGTCGGACGATTTTTCGGCGCGTTTCGCAACGCAGGTCGATTTGTGGCGCGAGACATGCAGTCTGACTGATCAGGCGCTGGCCAAGAAAATCCATGAGGACAGGGTGGACATCCTGTTCGAACTGTCGGGCCACACGGCCTACAATCGTCTGGGCGTTCTTGCGCTGAAGCCCGCGCCGCTCCAGGCGAGCTATCTGGGCTATCCCGGCACGACGGGATTGCCGTCGATCGGGTTCCGAATCACCGATGCGCTGGTGGACCCGGAGGGCATGACGGAGAAATACCACACCGAGCGGCTGATCCGCCTGCCTCGTTGCGCGTGGTGCTACGAACCCGACGCCGTGGCGCCGCCTGTCGGGCCGCTGCCGGCGCTGAGGAACGGCTACATCACGTTCGGCTGCTTCAACAACATGGCGAAACTGAACCCCGCCCTCTTTGAGATGTGGGCGGAAATTTTGCTTCAGGTTCCCGGTTCGCACTTGCGTCTGAAGGCACGCACGCTCACCGACGAGGGCGTGAAAAACGAGTTGAAGGACTATTTCACCGCCAAGGGCATCGCCGCCGAGAGGCTCGATTTCTTTGGTCACACACGGAAAATCCATGAGCACCTCGACCACTACCACCAGGTCGATATCGCGCTCGACAGCTTCCCCTATCACGGCACAACGACGACCTGCGAGGCGTTCTGGATGGGGTGCCCGGTGGTCACACGCGCCGGTGCGGCCCATGTGTCGCGGGTGGGCGTGAGCCTGCTGACAGCCGTGGGGTTGGAGGAGTTCATCGGCGAAACCGGGGATGCCTATATCGCCAAGGCGGTGGCGCTTGCGGGTGACACCGCCCGCTTGGAAGGCCTGAGGGGCGGCATGCGCGAGAGGCTGCAAGCGTCCCCGCTGATGGATCAAAAAAACTTCGCGCGCGAGTTCGAGGCGGCCCTGCTGGAGATGGCGCGCCTTGGCGGGTTGGCGGCGAAGTGAATGCGGGTGGCTGCGCGGATTCCTTCGGAATTGGGTTTCGTCGCTGGATCTAAAAAATCGCCGCATCGATGAGAGCCAGCACATCATCCAGCAAATCAGCCGGAGCGCTCTCGATGCGTTTGATTTGTCTGGAGCGGAAATCCAGAGACTTGACCTGCTCGCACATCACAAAGCCAGTCAGTGACGAGCGGCCCTCCAAAGCGACATGAAAAGGCACATGGCGGTCTGTGTTCGTGATCGGGCAGCAAATTGCCAGGCCGGTGGCTTTGTTGAAAACGTCCTTGCTGACCACGATCGCGGGCCTGCGGCCCTTTTGCTCGTGCCCTGATTGAGGGTCGAAATCCAATGCGACCAAATCCCCCTGGCGAGGAATGTAGGAGCGCATCACCAGACCTCCCGCCCTTCGGCTTTGAAGTCGAACTCCGCAGTTTTGTAGTTTTTAGGCATCGCTGCGGCCAGATCCTCGATCTTGTGACGACCGCGAACCCTGTTGCTGTGGGAGGCGGCTTTGACGATGATCGCGTCCTTTTTCGGGGTCAGTTCGATCTCGAGCCTTGATCCGCATTTGAGGTTGAGGGCGGTGAGGAGAGCCTTTGGCAAGCGGACCCCTTGGCTGTTGCCCCATGCTTGCAGTGTGGTTGTCATGATCCAAGGGTATATCCGAAGGATAAACATTGCCAACGCAAAACCAACGCTTGTGAACCGAGGGCGTTTCGCGGGGGGGAGGCCGCTCTGCTGGAGATGGCGCGTCTTGGCGGTGAAGTGAAAAGCCTTGACCCGAGTGTGGCGGCGTGAGTTTTACAGGCGGTTCAACGATCTCCGTATGTCCAAAAAATCAGACAACAGCCTCCTCAAAAACGTCGCAGGAATCGCAGGCATCCTGCTGGTGTTTGTGTTCATTCTTCGTCTCGCCTTGGCCCCGCTTTATCAGGACATGGACCGCATGGAGGACATGCAAGAGCGGCAAATGGCCTCTGAATCCGGTGGCGGATCGGGTGGCGGCGATGGAGGAGGATCCGACGACGGCGAATCGGACGAGACAATCAATATCGGCCTTGGCGGCTTGGGTGGGCTGTTCAATTGGGCGCTTGGCTGGGCTTGGGGTGGACCTGGATGGTATCGCGGGCCAGATTACGGGTGGTGGGGAGCGAATGTTTGGAATGGTTGGTCAAATTGGTGGAACGGCGACGACTGGAACGACAACAACCGGCGGTGGAATGGAAATGACAACAACTGGAATCGAGACAATCGCGGCAACGACTGGAACCATTCCGGCGGGGGTGAGCGTCACAACGGTGGCGGCGATCGGGGAGATCGTGGCGAGCACCATGGAGGCGGCGGGCATGGCGGAGGCGGCCACGGAGGTGATCATGGTGGCGGCGGGCATGGCGGCGGCCACAGGTAAAGCGTTCGAAGTGCAAGTGTAGGGTGCCCCCTGACATCGAGGTGGTTACGATCGCAGGCGTAACGCCCACGTTGCTGTCGAGATTCGGATCAGTTGTCGTTCGCCGAACCAGACCGGCAAAAAAATGGCCGATCGGCCAAAAAGTTTGCGGATTTGGTTGTCGATGGGGCGGGCGCGTTTTTTTTGGGATGGCATGGAAGCAACCAGTTGCCGAAGGCAGGTGGAGAGACACGGCGTCGGGCGCTGGGCACACCCGATGAGCCATTGGGTGGATGCGCTTCCCCGGCTCCAATCTCTCGGGTTAGTTCACCGAGGCGGAGGGCGAGGCTTTTCAAGGGGGAGGGGATCTGAGTAGAGTCCCGGGCATGTCACGCGCAGCGGCACTTGAACGCACCACTTCGGAAACGGCCATTCGGCTCGGGCTGGAGGTCGACGGGAGTGGAACCTCCCGCATCGATACTGGCATCGGATTTTTTGATCACATGTTGACGTTGTTCAGCCGCCATGGGCTGTTCGATCTCGAGTTGGAGGCGAAGGGGGATTTGCAGGTCGACTCGCACCACACGGTCGAGGACACGGGGATTTTGCTCGGGCAGGCGTTTGCAAAGGCGCTGGGGGACAAGAGCGGGATTTGCCGGTATGGATTTTTCTACGTGCCGATGGACGAGGCGCTGGTGCGGGTGGTGGTCGATCTGAGCGGGAGGCCGTTTCTGGCCTACAACGCGCCGGCGGGCGTGGCGGATGCCGGGGTGGCGTTTCCGTTCCAGTTGGTCGAGGAATTCCTGCGTGCGTTTTCGACGCAGGC
>CAZRLX010000092.1:8352-10036 GCA_964601115.1 uncultured Chthoniobacter sp.
GGGGAAATGGAGTCGGTCGACGCGCTGGTGGTGCCGGGTGTTGGCGCGTTCGAGCACTGTGCGGCGAATCTGCGGGCCTCCGGCCTGTGGGAGCCTGTGCGCGAGTGGGCCGCCTGCGGGAGACCGTATCTGGGAATTTGTCTGGGCTATCAATTGTTGTTCGAGTCCAGCGAGGAGTCGCCGGGGGTCGAGGGGCTCGGGGTGTTGAAGGGCAGTGTGAGGCGCTTTGCAGGCGGGGAGCTGAAGGTTCCGCACATGGGGTGGAACACGCTCTCGAACCAGCGCGGGCCACTGTTCGCGGGCTTTGACGCGCCGGTGTCCATGTATTTTGTGCATTCGTTTTATCCGGTGCCCGAGGATTCCTCGTTGGTGTGCGCGACCTGCGACTATGGCGTTGATTTTGCCGCCGGTGTCTCTTCCGGCGCGCTGCATGCGGTGCAGTTCCATCCGGAAAAAAGCCAGGCCGCCGGCCTCGCGCTGCTGCGAAATTTTCTATCCACTTTATGATCCTTCTACCCGCCATCGATCTCATGGGCGGCGAAGTCGTGCGCCTGCGGCGCGGGCTTGCCACCGAGAAAGTCGTTTACTCGTCCGACCCCGTCGCCTTCGCCAAAAAGTGGGAGGATTCCGGGGCCGATTGGTTGCATTTGGTCGATCTGGATGCCGCGTTCACCGGGGTTCCGTCGAATCTCGAGGCGGTTGCCGCGATCTGCGCGGCGGTCGGTGTGCCTTGCGAGTTGGGCGGCGGCATGCGGAGCGTGGAAACGATCCAAGCGGCGTTCGATGCCGGTGTGAGCCGTGTCATTCTCGGGACCAAGGCGTGGCAGTCGCCCGAATTGCTGGCGGAATTCTGCGCGCGCTTCGGCGGCGAGAGGTTGGCGGTGGGGATCGATGCGAATGGCGGCAAGGTCGCTGTGAAAGGCTGGACGGAGACCACGGAGACAAGCGCCGCCGATCTTGCGTTGATCGCGCAGAAGGCCGGGGTGGGGACGATCATCTACACCGATATCGCCACCGACGGCATGCTCGAGGGGCCGAACTTCAGCGAACTCGGGAACATGCTCGGGCTGCTTGATTGCAACCTGATCGCCAGTGGTGGCGTGTCCTGCGCCAAGGACCTGCGGCGACTCGCGGCGATGCCCGGTCTGCATGGAGCGATCATCGGCAAGGCGCTCTACGACGGGCGCATCACCGGCAACCTGCGCGAACTCATCGGCGGTTGAGCGGGCGGGGCGGCGCGCAGCCTATCCGCTTGCGTGGCACCCGGCTCTGGAATAGCAAGAGCGCACGTGAATATCTACGCGAGGTCGTTCCGATACTTTCGGCCGTTTTTTTGGCCCACTGTCGGCGGCGTTGTTCTCACGTTGCTGTCGATCCTGCTGAATCTGCTCAAGCCCTGGCCGTTCAAATTCATCGTCGACGGCATCCTCGACACGGCGGGGGGAACGGCCGACGCGCGGGCCTTTGTGGAGCGGTGGTTTGGAGGGGGCTCCGCGACGACGACGATCCTCTGGCTCTGCGGCGCGATGGTGGTGATCAGCCTGCTCGCGGGATTGGTGAACCTGTTGTCGAACTACCTTTTTGTGAATGTCGGGTTGCAGGCGCTGCTGAGGTTGCGCACGGAGTTGTATGGCGCGTTGCAGGCGCTGCCGCTGAAGTTCCACGACGCGCGGCGGAGCGCCGA
>CAZRLX010000093.1:0-7335 GCA_964601115.1 uncultured Chthoniobacter sp.
AGCCGCGCAACCTCCACCTTGTCCGCCTGATCGCCGAGGGCTCGGAAACCTTCCACCTCCTCCGCGACAGCGAACTCGGTCGCATCCATCGCCAGGCGGACGCGCCATCGATGACCTCCTGGCGGCTGGAACGGAGCATTCTCGACGGCCCCGCCGATTCGACATCCACTCCCGATCCCGGCATTTCGCGGCAGGAATGGGACTGGGCCATGAAGTTCCTTGAGGCGAACGGCGTCGAAACAAACCCCGACCGCGATGCTGCCTGGCGGAACTTCTGCCTTCTGCGCTCGCTCTACGCCGCCCCTGCCACGTTCCTTGCCGAATACCTCCATGCCGTGCCAGCCCCTTGGACCCGGGACTTGGGCAAAGGCACCGCGCCGCGGTTCGAAACAATCCGCCCCCAGCTCGCCGCCGAGCGCTTCGGCTCGAATCCGTAGGGAAACCGGTCAGGCAACCCTGGCGCAGACATATCCATCCGGTCGCACGAGCACGAATCCCTTGCGACCGATTCCGTAAAGGGTGCGCCAGTGGCCGTCGGAATCTTGAAAGTCGATTTGTTCGCGGACTGAGCGGGCATTGCGTGCGGGGAGGGGGAATGCCTCGGCCTCGGGTCCGCAGAGGAGCGTGAATCCATCCCCAAAGAAATCCAAAATAGAGATGCGCTGTGCGCCGCGTTGGACCCAGCAATGCGGGGCGCGGTGGCCCGGGCGCGCCTGGGGGATGTAATCATTGAAGCGGTCCGCGGGGACGAGCGGCAGGGTGGCATCAGGGATGATGTCGGCACTTTCATAAACGAAGCCGAAATCCTGACCATAGCCTGCTCCGGCGCGGCGGGTTGAGGCAATGAGCGCGCGTGCTTTTTCCCAGTCTCCGGAGAATGCCGCTGTGACGATGTCGAAAATTTCGCCGGCGTTGTTTCCGCTGTTCTCGAACGTGAAGAGCGAGGCTGCGAGTCGCTCGGTCTGGAAGGTGTCGAGAAGCGTTTCGTTTTCCTCGCCGCGAATGACTGCGGCGAGTTTCCAAGCGAGGTTGTGGACGCCTTGGATGCCATTGTTGAGGCCGAGGCCGCCCGAGGGGGAGACGCGTGCGGCGGCGTCGCCCACGAGAAGAATCCTGCCGCGCCGCCACTCCGGGGCGATGCTTGGAGACATGACCCAGGGGCTGATACTGAGGATTTCGACCGGTGTTTCCGGCATGCCCGAGGCCTTGATTACTTGCGCATGGAGGCGCTCCAGGGGCCAATCCGCAGGGGTCTCGCCTTCATCCAGAAAGTGGTGCATGAGCCAGAGGTCGTCGCCGTTCACGGTCACGAACACCTCGAAGAAATCCTCGCCGATGGTATTGGCGATGAGTGCGCGGCGGCCGGCGAGCTGACGGCTGTAGTCGGCGCGGAAATAAACGCTCACAAAACGTCCCATTTCGCCCGGTCCCTCGCGGTGGATGCCGAGTTTTTCGCGGATCGGGCTGCGATCGCCGTCGGCGGCGATCAAGTAATCGGCTCTGATTGTTTCAGTCGATCCATCGGGATTTTCGCATACGACGGAGACGCCCTCGGCATCCTGCGAGAATTCCAACGCGCGGGTTTGAAAGCGAATCTCCACGGATGACTCAGCGCGGGCGGCCTCCAGCAGGACCGCCTCGTTGTGGGGCTGGGCGCAATGAAAATGGGTGCACGGGCTGAAACGCAGATCGTCCGCAAGCATTGGCGCGCTGCCCAGAAGCTCGCCGGCGAGTCCGCCGCGGGACCAGGTGGACACGGCATCGCAGGGATTTCGCAAGCCGCCCTCGAGCATCTTGTCGAGTAGTCCGAGTTGGCGGTAGATTTCAGCGGTGCGGCGCGTCACGCCCATCGCTTTGGGGTGGCGGGAAATCCCCGGGTGTTTTTCCAACACCACGGTGCGGATGTTGCGTTTGCCGAGCAGGAGGGCGGCCATCAGACCGCATGGCCCGCCTCCCACGATGAGAACCTGGGTTTTGTTTGGAGTCATAAGGTAATGCCGGAGCGTTTTTTGGCGGGAGCCAGGACGAGCGGGGGTTTGTGGAAACGCGAGCGGATGCGGTTGATGGGGGTGAGAATCGCGGGGCGGCCGATGAGGTTGGCCTCGAGGCGGCGTTTGCCCGGGAAATCGAGGAGTGAGATGCCGATCAGCATGGTGAGGAGGCCTTGGCCGGGGAGGAAGAGCATGAGGATGCCTGCGATGAGAAACACGGTGCCGAAGGTGTTTTTCAGGATATGGCCGAGGACTTTGAACACAGGGTGGTTGTGTTTCATCCATGTGCGCGGCACACGGGTGTCGAAATAATCGGCAGGAAGGCGGACGAGAACAATCGGGATGGCGATCAGCGAGGCGACGAAGCACGCCCCCGAGGCGGCGGCGAGCCAGAGGAGCATCTCGCGCGCGGCAGGTTCGCGGAAGATCGAAATGAATGCATCCACGACGCGATGCTACGGAAACAGAAGGGGCAGGGCAACAATGGGGCGAGCCTCGCTGCTGAACGCTTCCTGACGAATCAGTGAATTGGGATTTCTGGCAAACCAACCCCTGAAGCAGTCCGCTTGGTGGGTTTTCACATCGCGGCTCCCTTGCCGTTTGTTCCAGCTGGCGATGGGAAAACATGTGTGAAATTTTTAAAATGCAAGCTACTTGCATTTATATTGAGGCGTGCTTTGCTGTGGCTCGATTCCAAAAGCGCCATGACCGTCACCGACCAACCCGCCAACCCGAAACGCCTCCCCGTCACCGTCCTCTCCGGCTTTCTCGGAGCAGGAAAGACCACACTTCTCAACCATGTGCTCAATAACCGTGAAGGGCTTCGTGTGGCTGTCATCGTGAACGACATGAGCGAAGTCAATATTGACGCCGAACTTGTTCGCGGAGGTGGGGCGCAGCTCAGTCGCACGGAAGAGAAGCTCGTCGAAATGAGCAATGGCTGCATCTGCTGCACGCTGCGCGATGATTTATTGAAAGAGGTCGGCCGCCTCGCAAAGGAAGGTCGCTTCGACTACCTCTTGATAGAGTCCACTGGCATTTCCGAGCGGCTCCCTGTGGCGCAAACCTTCACCTTCGCCGACGAGAACGGAAAAAGCCTCCAAGACCTCACGCGCCTCGACACAATGGTCACGGTTGTGGACGCCGCGAATTTTCTCGAGCACTACGAGGCGGGTGATTCCTTGAAGGAAAAAAACCTCGCCCTTGGCGAAGAGGACGAGCGCACGATCTCGGACCTTTTTGTGGATCAGGTTGAGTTCGCGGATGTGATTTTGATCAACAAAACCGACCTCGTGCCCGCAGCAGAGTTAGAAGAGCTCCGAGCCATCCTCCACCGTTTGAATCCTGTTGCCGAAATCATCGAGTCGCAGCGTGGGCGTGTGCCACTGGAACGCATTCTCAACACCCGCCGCTTCGACATGGAAAAAGCCCAAGCCTCCGCCGGTTGGCTCCACCAGCTGAACAACCAGCACACGCCCGAGACCGCGGAATACGGGATCGGCAGCTTTGTTTTTCGCGCTCGGCGGCCATTTCATCCGAAACGCTTCTGGGACTTTATCCACACTGAGCGCCCAGGGCTCCTGCGCTCGAAAGGCTATTTCTGGCTCGCCAGCCGCAACACCATGATCGGCCTCTGGTCGCAGGCAGGCGGCAGTGCCGAATACCGTCCCGCAGGCTTCTGGTGGGCCGCCGCGCCGAAATCCAGCTGGCCCGATGACGACGACATTTGGCGCTCGATCATGAAAGATTGGGACGAACCCTACGGCGACCGGCGGCAGATGCTGGTTTACATCGGCCAGGATCTCGAAAAGGAAAAACTCCTCGCCGAACTGGAAGCCTGCCTGCTCAACGACCGCGAAATCGCCATGGGCGAAGAGAAGTGGGCGAAATTTCGAGATCCCTTTCCGGAGTGGGTTGTGGATCATGTGGACTCCCAGCAATGACCCGCACCCCACTCATCGTCATCGTTGGCTTTCTCGGAGCCGGGAAAACCACCTTCCTACAAAAGCTCGTTCCAGCCATCCAAGCCGAGGGGTTAAAGCCATCGCTTCTGATGAACGACTACCAAAACGCCCGCATCGACGCCGAGCGGTTCCGCGGGGTCATCGACGAAGTCACCACGGTGAACGGCGATTGTGTTTGCTGCGGGTCGCGGGACGAACTTCTCGCGGCGCTGGAGCAATTCGAGCACCAGACCGGCCGCGTGCTTCTTGTCGAGACCAACGGAACCACGGATTCCGAGCAACTCCTCGAGACCCTCGCTTTCAACAAGAATCTCAAACGCTTCACTCCGCCCATTCAACTTTCGATCATCGACGGCCAGCGCTGGCAACGCCGCTTCTGGCACAACGCCCTCGAACGCGACCAAGTCCGCACCGCCACCCACCTCTTCATCTCGCGCGCCGACATCATCGCTCCGGAACGCCTCGCATCCGTGGAAAAATCACTCGATGCCCTTGGCATCCACGCTCCCGTGACCGATCTGGCATCCTTCGCCAGAGAAATCGCCTCGCTTCCCGAACAGCCCGAATCACCCCACAACCACAAAGGGCATTCCCACGGCCAGGAAACTGAAGATCACCACCACCATGGAGAGGAGCACCATCACCACCACGCGAAACACCACTTCGCCTCTTGTGAAATTCCACTCCCTGCGTTGGTTGAAAAGCGGGCTTTCGAGGCGTTCCTGAATTCCCTCCCCGAGGAGGTCCTGCGGGCCAAAGGGTTAGTTATCTTCCCGGAAGACCCTGGCGAATTTCATATTTTCCAGAAAGTCGGAAATGGTGGAGTGGTGCAATTTTTCCCGATCGGACAGCATCCATACCTGAAGGAACCAACCGGTCTCTTCATTGGGCCATTCCTGCCAGTCGAGGAGATCCGCAAATCAATCGCCTCACTCGGTTAAAATCCCAGATTCCCAAGGCAGTTTCGACGTGAGGCTTCCTTGGGAAGAAGGTCCCGGCCGGTCGCCCGGCCGGGACCTTCTTGCTTGTGCTTGAGGTGGCGTTATTCCGCCAGTCCCCTGTGCAGCACCTCGAGGAGCGAGGTGGAGGGGTCGGTGGTGTCGCCGCTCAATTCCCAGAACATCGCACCGCCGAGGCCGAGTTCCTTGATGTAGTCGACCTTGCGATGCACGATCGCGGCATCGTCGAAGGAGACCCAGAGGCCGTTATCGCCGGGGGCGAACAGGAAGCTGGCCTCGGCCTGGGTGTCCTCGAAGACCTCGTAGAGCGCGGGGTTCGCTTGGATTTTTGCGACGAGATCCTTGTAGTCGAAGATTCCTGGCTCGTAGGAACCCTGCGGCAGTCCGGTGGAGAGCTGGCCGATGCCGTTGTTGGCGAGTGGCACGCCGCTCCAGCCGCGCCCGTAGAAGGGAACTCCTACGACGATTTTCTTCGGATCGACCCCGTCGTCCAGGAATTGGCGCACGGCCCCGTCGACGCTCCAGAGCGTGGAGGGATTTGCCGCGCCCCGGCCTTCGGGGCTGAACATCGGAGCTTGGTGGCCGGTGCGTTTCTCCCATCCGCCAGCGAAGTCGTAGGTCATGATGTTGACCCAATCGCAGGCGTCAGCGATGCCGGCGGGTTCGATGTTCCTGATTTTGTCGTCTCCGGCAGGGGATGCGATACTGAGGTAGTATTTACGGCCGTCCAACGCGCCGCGCGCATCGAGTTGACGGCGGAGTTCGCGCAGAAGGAGGGTGTAGTTTTGTTTGTCCTCCGGACGGTAGACATTGGATTCCAATCCGCCGCCGACGGGATACTCCCAGTCGATATCCACCCCGTCGAAGCCGTGCTCGACGATGAAGTCCACCGCGGAGCGGGCAAAGCGCTCGCGGGAGGCGCTCGTGAGTGCGGCGTCGGAGAACCGCGCGGAGAGGGTCCAGCCGCCGACCGAGATCATGGTGACCAGGTGCGGGTGTTTCTCCTTCAGCTTGCGGAGCTGGTTGTAGTTTCCACGCGGCATCGTTTCCCAGGAATCTCCGGGGAAGGCTTTTTCCACAGCGGCCCAGCGGTCGTAGATCACCACCTCCCCCGCCGGGCTGATGTCGGCGAATGCGTAGTTGATGACATTGAGCTTCTCCGCGGGGATGTCGGTCACGTTGTAGTTGCGGCCGTAGATGCCCCACTCGACGAAATACCCGACGATTTTCGTGTCCTCGAGCGCGGGGGGATTGTTGGAGCCTGTGCCCGGGGCGATTGGCGCGACGGGAATCACTGGAGCGGGCGTGGGTGTTGGGTTGACTTCCGTGGGTGTTGGCGTTGCGGCAGGCTCCGGTGTGGGCGAGGGCTGCGGCGCGGGTTGGTCTGGCTGCGTGGCTGGGGCTCCGGAAACCATGACATTGGTTGGCGGCGTGGTCAGGTTGCCGGGTGTGGCGCTGAAGCCGAAGGTCACGCTGCCGCCGGCGGGAATCGACGAATTCCAGCCTGCAGGACGGAATTCCGAGCGGCCGCCGGTGCGTGTGTGTGTTGAGTCCCAGACGCTTTCGGGAGTTGTGGGGAGGTCCATGGAGAGGGACCAGTTTTGAACCGGAGCGGAGTTCGTGTTGACCAGGCGCACGCTGCCTGTGAGGCCGCTGCCCCAGTCGGAGACAACGCGGAATTCAACGTGCACGCCGTTTACGGTGAAGTCGGCATTCGGTGAAACGCTGACTGGGGTTGGCGTTGGAGCTGGCGTTGGTGCTGGCGTTGGTGCTGGCGTTGGTGCTGGCGTTGGTGCTGGCGTTGGAGTGGGGTCAACGGTGTTGCTCGTTCCGTCAGGAAGCACGGCGAGTTGTTGAAGAGCGGGCGAGCCGGTGGCTCCGCTGTAAATGAAGCCGAAGGTGACGCTTTGTCCGGCCCCGATGCTTTTGCTCCATGAGGGAGGGGTCACCCTGTAGCGTGGGGAACTGGAGTTGGTTGACAGGTTGGCATTCCACAGGCTCGAAATGTTCGCGGGATAATCGAACGCGACACTCCAATCCGAGACGGCGGTTGATCCGGGATTTTTGAGTGTGACGAGAACCTCGCCGCCAGCGCCCCAGCTTGAGGTGACGGTGTGTTCAATCACCAGCGATCCGGTGGAGGCGGCTTGTTGTTCGGACGGGGCGGCGGGAGCTTCGGGCGCGGGAGTGGGTTGAGCGGTGGGAGGCATTGGTGCTTCGTGGTCACAGGTGCACCCGGTGCCGCAGTAGCCGTCGATCGGAGCTTTCTCCGGGAGCGGAGCCGCCGCCTCGTTCACGCCACCGAAATCGATGTCGCTTGTGGAGAAGAACGCCTCGCCTGCGGGATCGTCGCGCTGCCAGATCACGTAGAGGACATGGCGTCCGGTGCGGGGTGGGAGTTTGACGGTGAACCGGTAGTTT
>CAZRLX010000093.1:7435-10015 GCA_964601115.1 uncultured Chthoniobacter sp.
GTAGAGGACATGGCGTCCGGTGCGGGGTGGGAGTTTGACGGTGAACCGGTAGTTTTTTCCGTCGAGATATGGGGGCACGGCGTATGAAACCGGCTCGAGGTCGTCCCAACGCAGCGGTTGAGCGGGGTCGTAGCCCTGTTTCGTGATGAACGCGGCGAACGAGCTTGGGTCATGCGGAGTGGTCGCAGCGAAGACGCAGTCGTAGGAGCCGGATTGCACCGGCGTGGCAGGCCAGTCAGTGCGGGCGAGGTCGAGACCTTCAAACTTGGACAACCCGGCACTGGCCAAGCGGCCATCGGGGATAAGATCGCGGTAGTTTCGTTGCGGCACGAGGCGGGCGACCTCGTTCCAATCGTAGAACGGCGTCGGACCCGACAGGGCAACGGCCGCCTTGGCGGCGGCGCTGGAGGGATTCTGCGGATTTTCCAGGAAGACCTGGTAAACGCGGCTGACGGGATTGGCCATGGTGCCATGGCCGAAACCTTGGAAGGCGGTGGCCAACAGAGTGGCTCCCGCGAGGAGGAGTTGTTTTGTTTTCATTATTGTTTGAATTTTTGGGTGCCGTGTCACAGGGATGCGGAACTGGCCCTGACGTTGAAGACATCTCCCCGTCGAAGCCGCTCACGGGAGTCGACGAACCAGCCGGAAAACTCGTTGAACCGTCCACCGGTGAAAAAATCGCGCTGGCGGGTGCTGGCCGAACCTGCAGAATCGAGAGGCATCCATGAGCACTTCGCATCTGCCTCCGGCCGGTCTGCGCGGGTTTTTCGCCCGCGGGTGGGCGTTTTGGCAGATGAATCTTTTTTTCTGGGGATTCTACGGGGCGTTGGCGTTGGGCATGCGGTTGGCGCTCGGCCAACCGCCAGGGCGCGCTTTGGCATTCACCCTGTTGCTCGAGGGAACCTGCCTGCTGCTTTCGTTGACGTTGCGTTTCTTCTACCGGGGTGCAAACCGCGTCTTCGGGATCGTTCCAGCCGTGTTGTTGATCTTTCTGAGCCTCGCCGCCGCCTTGGCTCAAGGCGCAGTGGCATCCGTCTTCACGGTCTGGACGGGGTGGCACAATCCGATGTTCGATTTTTTCGTCACGACAGCCATCCGCCTTTTTGTGATGTGGATCACCTTCATGGCTTGGAGCCTGGGGTATTACTGGCTGTGGGCCGACACCGAGCGGTCGCGCGAGTCCGACCGGCGGGAGGACGCGCAGCGCGAGGCGCAGCGTATGGAACTCCTCATGCTCCGCGCGCAGTTGGATCCGCATTTTTTGTTCAATTCCCTCAACGCGATCGCGGCCGAGATTCCCTCCCATCCAAATGCCGCCACCGAAATGGTGAACGAGCTTTCCGACTACCTCCGCTACTCGCTCGACCACCGCAAGGACCCGTTTGTGGCGCTCTCCGCCGAAGTCCGGGCGATGGAGGCGTATTTGAAAATCCAGCATGCGCGCTTCGGTGAGCGGTTGAAATTCGCAATCGATCTCGTGCCCGCGGCGGTTGCCCGGTTGGTTCCGTGTTTTCTCCTGCAACCGCTTGTGGAGAACGCTGTCAAACACGGCCTCGACCACCACCGCGGGGGCGTTTTGGAAATCTCGCTCGGAGCGAGGGAGTTTGGCGGGGCGTTGGAAATCCGCGTGCGGAATTCGGGAATGCTCCGACCGGCCGATCCCGGACGCACCGGCGTTGGACTCGAAACGCTGCGCCGCCGATTGGAGATTCATTACCCGGACCGGCATGAGTTCCGCCTCGAGGAAACGCCGGGCGCGGTTGTCGCTGTGTTGATGTTGAGGGGAGAGCCATGCTCCGCGTGATGATCATCGATGACGAGCCGCTGGCACGCCAGGGGCTGCGCCAAATGCTCGAAGTGCTCGGCGGTGTCGAGGTCTGCGGCGAGGCGGAGGGTCTTGATCAAGCGGTCGTGGCGATTCCAGCGCTTCGGCCCGACGGATTGTTCCTCGATATTGAAATGCCGGGTGGCGGTGGATTCGAACTGTTGGCCCGGCTGGAAAATCCGCCACCGGTTGTGTTTTTCACGGCGCATAGCGAATTTGCCGCCCGGGCGTTCGATGTGCAGGCGGTGGATTATTTGCTCAAGCCGGTCCGCCGGGAACGCCTCCGCATCGCACTCGAGCGTCTCCGCGACGCCGCCGTGCCGTATGGCGAGGGGGATCGTCTTTGCCTGCGCACGCCGGGGCGAACGCTCGTCGCGCCGCTTGAAAAAGTCCTTCTTCTCGAAGCCGAAGGGGATTTCACAAGGGTGTGTGTCGAAGGTGAACCGGCGATTCTGATCTGCCAGCCCCTCGGCTCCTACGAGGCCACCCTGCCGAAGCCACCGTTTTTGCGGATCGACCGTTCCCTCATGCTGAACACCTCCCGAGTCGAGTCGATCCACTCCCACCCCAGCGGCACCGGTGTCGTCTGCCTCAAGGGAATCCAGGTGCCGCTTCCACTCGGCCGGGCCGCTCTCCGAAGACTCCGGGCGGCAGTGGCTGGGTGAGTCAATTTGTAGAATACCAACGCGCTCGCAAGCGGGACGTCCGCGCTACATTCCAGAAGTCCAAAAGCAACCGGCTTGTGGTTGGTATTA
>CAZRLX010000094.1:0-9818 GCA_964601115.1 uncultured Chthoniobacter sp.
ACGACAACACCGCCGAACCCTTGGAAAGAATCGCCTATCTGCCGGGTAGCGTGGTCATGAATTCCTCGGCGCAGCTTTCCCCGCTTTTGAATGATTCTTCCTTGGACAAGGTCTTCAACACCGGGGACCCCCAGATTCGGCTACCCAATATCGACCTGAACTATACAGCCAAAGCGATTCAATTCCGGGCCGACGGTTCGGCCAATCTCAGGGACGGTGACAATTTTTTGGCGATCCATAGGACCCCGGCAGGCACGGAACAGGAACAAGCTTCCCTCGATACCATCCCAGACTTCGCCGTATTTCAGATCAATCCTGTGAATGGAACATTTCGAGTGTATCGACCATAGGGGGAACCCATTGAGAACATGAATCAAATCCTAAACAACCTTAGCGAATGACTCTTCGGCAACGTCGGCAAGGATGCCTCCTAAAAAAACAATCATTTCGCAGAACAAATTAACCATGAACAGAAAAAAGAAATCAGTGGAATTTTTCAAAACAGCTGCGATTTGCGCATTGCTGGCGATGCCCGCGGCACATGGCAATGGCTTGGGAATTTCAAGCTGGGCCGGGTGGAAGCCGGGTCAAATCTCACGGGCCGAGTGTCCCGAACTGCGCAGCGTTCCGCTGATCATTGGCTGGAACGCCTTGGAGCAGGCCCCTGGAAAATATGCGTTTGAAGAACTGGTGGGAAACCCCATCCGGGCCGCCGTGGCGGACGGCCTTGCTGTCAGCCTGAAGGTTTGGGTCCGCCCCACGACGCCGGGTTGGCTTTATAGACAAGGGGTTCCAAAAGTCTTTACGGACCGTGCCGTCAATCCGCTTGGCAAGGCCATGACGAGGAAAGACAACCTGCATCCCTACTACTTTTCCCCTCTTTACAAAGAGCGTTTCTTCAAGCTCATCGACGAACTCGGCCGGTATGTCAGTGGGTTGCCCAAGGATCTGCGGGATCACATCCTATTTTTCCAAAGCGCAGAAGGTTCCACTGGGGACGGCCAACCATACAAGGGAAATCCTATTGATTCCCAATATAATATTTCGGATCAGGATTGGCAGTCCTTCCGCCGGGAAACCTGGTTGCGCTATAAAAAAGCCTTTCCGGGCATCCCCATCCTGGTGAATTCAGATGCCAACGGTGATGAAGAAACCGAGTGGCTCTTCAACAACATGGACGTGATCGCCCTCAAGCAGGGCATGTTCAGCCATGGATACCATATCAGTGACACCAACATACGCTTGGAGCAATTTCGCCAACTCGAAGCGGAAGCGAAGAAACGAGGTGTTCCGGTGGTAACCCGCGGGGAGATGGACAGGGAAATGCAAGTCTATGGGTGGTCCACCAAAAACATCCCACAAGCGCTTTATTGGTCCTCACTCTTTGCAGTGCACTGCGGACTCGATGTCTGGAATATCCCCTGGAGTGAATTGAGCGTGAAGGAAAATCAGCCGGCCCTGGCCTTTTTCAACCGGTATGCCGGGCTCGATGACGCCTCCACCTCACCGCGGGCATTTTGCGCCTTGCAGGATGGGCTGGATGCCTCCGATTTCACCCGCTTCCCCGCTTCCCGATTTGGAGGCAGCGAGGGCTTTCGAAGAGATCTGGATCGCTATCTCAACATCGCCAAGGCGTATGAAAAATACGGGGCGAGGATGGAAGATCCCGAGAAAGCCACAGGCGGCGGGATGGTCAACAGGAAGCGGAACGGATACAACGATGTGGGCTGGGGCATTCACGCAGGGAACTACAGCCGCTTCCTGACACAGGTCGACCCCGGATCCGGCGATGTGGGGCGGTGGCACATCGACGACTCGATTTATGGGCAGTTTGCCCGTTCCTTCGAGCATGCGAGCGGGAAAAAGCAAATGCGGTTCCGTCTCGACGAGGCCTTCAGCGCCAAGCAAATCAAAGTTCACGTCACCTATCTCGACAAGGGAAATGGATCCTGGTCGGTGGGTGTTTCGGACAAACGGCCCATGAAGACCATAAAAAATAATGATAGCGGTCAATGGACCACCACCACGTTTGAAATCCCCAGGGCTGCGCTGAAGGATTCCGCGTTGGTGATCAACCACAAGAGCGGAGACGACACGGTGTTCCACATGGTGGAAATTGAGAACGCGAAGGGCCCCAACTCCAGGAATGCGTCAGCGGTCGGCCTGCGCTGAGGCACTCCGCCTCGTCAAAGGCGCCCAGCCCGGCGCATGCGTCACTGTCGAATGATGACTTTCACTTCGGGCGGAAGCTTGCGGAGTTCCCTGTCGGGCAATTGGCCTTCCGAAACAGTCAGCTCCTGCAAGTGAAGCATTTTTTTGAGGGACCAGACTTCTGAAATCTCAGTGTGGCTGATGTCGAGTTTTTCCACTGCCAGCTTGTCCTCAACCCAGAGGCTGGAGACTTCCGAGTTGCTGAAATCGAGTTCTCTCAACCTCAGCCCACCGATCACGCTGGTGATGTATGACAACTTCTTGAGGCCCGGCCCACCGACCCGGAGGTAGCTGCGCTTTGGATCGTATTCGAACCATCCGGCTGTCCACTCCGGATTGATCAGGCGAAGGAAAGCCTCGATGATCCTTGCGCGCTCGGTGAGGTTGAATCTGTGTTCCTGATCAAAGAGGAGGAGCGCGTGGGCGGTCGGGGATTGGTTTCCCAGTTGGGAGATGAGTTCTATAAGGTCGTCCGCCGGGAGCAGCGCCCCATCCGCTTTGCGGGGGCTGTATTCCATGCTCAGATGGTAAATGATGTCGTTCTTGTTGGTTCCCTTCTCCAGCCACGGAATGGCCGCTTGGAATTCCTGTCGTTTGAAAAGCTCCAATCCAAGCGCGCGGGCGAGTTCGGGACTGTCCGGCCGGGCCTCGATCGCGGTTCTGAGCACAGCCAATCCGCGGTCATGCTGCCCCTGAAGAGAATACCTCTTCGATAGCTCGATGATGGAATTCACATTCTGCAAAGTGACGTTTTGCAATTCGTCCTGTCCGGCCTCATACAGCATCAAGTTCCGCTCGGCGCGTGCTTTTGCTTCCAGAGCGGCCTGCTCTTTCTCGATCAACTGGCGGGAAAACCAGATGCTTCCCGTGGCGAGAATGAACAGAAAACTCGCCGCCAGGATGCAAAACCGCTTGTTCCTGATATAAAACAACCCGAGTTCCTTGAGGATGCCTGCGTTTTCAGCCTTGGTGGCAAAGCCCTGCAGGTAGCGGGTGATCTCGCTGTGGATTTCGCTCACCGATTGGTAGCGGTCGGAGGGATCCGCCGAAAGTGCCTTCATGGCCACGGCGCTCAGCGCCTCGGGCACCGCGCCACGCCCCAGTCTTCGATGCGGGGGCACGATGTCTCCCGCACGCGTGCGGGCCGCGATCACCTCCGCTGAGCCCTCCAATGGCGGCGAGCCGGTCAGGATTTTGTAAAGGATGCCGCCAAGTCCGTAAATGTCGGTTCGCTTGTCGACGTGTCTTTCGTTGTTGAGTTGCTCGGGAGCCATGTATCCCGGCGTTCCTTTGAGCTGGCCGTAGAGGGACTGGCTTCCCAGAAGGTCGGGATTGAAGAGCATGCGGTCGAGCTGGAGGTTGTCGCAGTGGCCCTGGACCATCCCAAGGCCCCAGTCGCAAATCACAACCCTTCCGTGCTGTCCGATCTGGATGTTGGCCGGCTTGAGGTCCAAGTGGATCACGTTGACCGAGTGCGCGTAGGACATGGCCTCGCAGATTTTCAGGTAAACGCGGAGGGCCTCCGTGAGAAACCCGGCGTCGGTGACAGAAGGGCCCTGGTGCGCCTCCGATTGTTTCCAGTCGTTCAGCGTCACACCCTGCTTCAGGTCCATCGTGAAATAGGGGCGGTTTTGGTCGAGAATTCCCACATCGTGGACGGCCACAATGTTCGGGTGGTCGAGCTGCGAGGTGAGCCACGCTTCGTGAATCAACAGCTCGGCAAGCTCGTCCGGCGCATCCTCGCGCAGCATGGCCATCGCAAGGTGTCGCTTGAGCACGGCGTCGTAGACCTTGAAGATGCGCTTCATTCCGCCCTCCGCGATCAATTCAAAGGAGGAATATCTGTCCTTCAGCGTGGACAGCTCGTGAAGCGACGGATTGATCTCCTCCCAGTCGAGGGCGTCGTATTGCTCGGCGAGCCGGTAAAATTCCCGTGCCGCCCCTGTGCCCAAACTGTCCGATTCATCCATGTTCATTGTCCCTCCACTTCGTTCATGACAGCGTGGACTTCCTTGATCAGGCGCGCTTTCACCCGGTTCTTCAACGTGTAAACAGAGTCGACCCCGATATTGAGTTTGTCTGCAATTTCCGTTGCGGACTGCCCCTCCAGGCTCAACTCGAACACCTTGATCGCATTCTCGGAAAACAGCCCGCGCAGCCTGTTCATCGCAAAGTTGACCATGTAGGCCTCCCATTCCGTCTCGACATTCTGCTCAATCGACATGGCCAGGTTCGAAACGGCGGCATGGTCGATCTCCACCTCATCGTTGAAAATCTTCCTGCGCCGCTTCTCCGAACGGAAGTAGTCGTAGGCGATGTTGCGGACGATCAAGGCAAGCCAAGAGCGGAATTTTTTGTCGGTTCGCTGATAGGTTTTCAGGTTCTCCCACAAGCGGACCAGAATGATTTGGTGGAGGTCCTCGATGTCTTCCGGCTTGAGCGTCATCCGGTGGAGGAGATGGTAAATGAAGCGGTCGTAGTATCTGAAAAATTCGTTCCACGCGGCTTCGTCGGACTGGTCTGCCGCTCGCTGCAGCAAGGTGTAGCTGGTGGTCCAATCCATGCTCATCGGCACTCCGGACGACCGGGAACGCAGCGGGAAGTAGTCATGCGGGATTGAATTTTATGCACCGGTGAAGTGGGGGCACGCCGGGTTCAAGGCATTGCGATCGTGAAGGGAATGATGTTTTACTTAATAGATATCGCCGTTCTGCACAAGTGACGGCTGGAATTTTCAATGTGCGAAGGCCACGTAAATCCCAATCACCAGAAAGATCAATATCAGGCTGGCCCATTTCGCTCCCTTCCATGGGGTCAGGTCGACCTCCTTGGTGTCGGTCAAATGCCAAGCCTCGGCGCGCGGGCTGAGCAAACCGATGACGAGCATCATTCCGACGATGAGGGCAAAAACGATGCCCAAAAAGTGGAATTCATGGATGCCGGCACTGACGAGTGCCTCCGAACACGCGGGGATGAAATAGCCCGCGGCAATGAGCAGGATTCCAACAATCAGGCCGGCACGGCCCGCCATGGCAGGCACCCGGCGATTGAGCAGGCCGACCACCACCACGGCGAAAATAGGGATGAAGTAGATCCCGTTCATTTTCTGCAGGTATTTGAAGATGCTTTCCTGCCCGGCCAGCACCGGAGCGATGAGCATGGACATCAATGCCACCGACACGACAAACACTTTTGCGGCCCTGACCACCTGGGCTTCCGTTCCCTTGGGGTTGATGATGTGTTTGTAGAATCCGATGCTGAAGAGGGCGGAGGTGCTGTTGAGACCGGCGTTGAACGAGCTGAGGATCGCTCCCACCATGACGGCGGCGAAAAAACCGGTGAGCGGGGCTGGCAGGACATCGAAGACGAGCTTCCCGTAGGCAAGGTCCGCTGTGATATCCGTGCCCTGATAGAGGTGGTAGGCGATGATTCCAGGCAGCACGAGATACATCGGGCCGAGGAGCTTCAATGCAGCGGTCAGCAGGACGCCTTTTTGTCCCTCGGCGAGGCTGCTGGCACCCAGGGTTCGCTGGATGATCTGCTGGTTGGTGCACCAGTAGAAGAGATTCAGCAGAGCCACGCCGGTGAAGAGTGTCGAGAAAGGCACGCTCTGGCCGGCTTGACCGATCGAGCTGAGACGGTCCGGCGCTGCTTGTTTCAACACCCTCCAGCCTTCGAAGATGCCTTCCCCGCCGCTGACTTTGTTCAGGGCGAAAAAGACGATCGTGAACCCTCCCACCAACAGACCGACGCCGTTGATCGTGTCCAGCACCGCGAGTGTCCGGAGCCCGCCAAACCGTGAATACAGCAAGCCCAGCACACCAATGACAACGACCGTGAGCCAAAGGATCAACGTGCCAGGCGGGATCACTTGTCCGAACAACTCCACCGGTTTGTTGATCCCGGTGAGCGTCTGCAGGTCCATCATGTGCGACAGGCCGACCGCCCCGCTGTAGAGAATAATGGGGAGAAGCAAAAACGCGTAGGCAAAGAGAAAGATAAAGTTCCCCAGCGACTGGGTCGCTCGGTCATAGCGCATTTCAAGAAACTGCGGGACCGTTGTGATCCCCCCTTTGAGGAATCTGGGCAGGAAGAAAAGCGTCATCACAACGAGCGCAATCACCGCGACGACCTCCCAAGCCATCACGCTCAGGCCGTCGTTGAAGGCCGCCCCGTTCAGCCCGACCATTTGCTCGGTGGAGAGGTTGGTCAGCAAGAGGGAGCCCGCGATGATTGGAAAGGTGAGGGACCTGCCGCCGAGAAAAAACCCGTCCGAGCTGGCTCGCTCGTCACGCCGGGTGATCCACCACGTGAGAAGACCGGCAAAGACAGTGAAGCCAAGAAACGAAATGAGGATCCAAGCGGTCATTTTGAGAATTTGACAAAGAGAACGCCATGGGGGGGAAGAGTAACCTGGTCCCCGAAATGCGCCGGCTTCGAGCCCCAGATGTCGAGAAGTTGGAAGTTCCCGTCGGGAAGGCCGAGGCGCCGCGGGGTGAGATCGACCTCCATTTTTTTATTCATGCGATTGAACACACCGATCCAGCCCCCGCCGCCGCCCCCCTTGTTGTCGACTTTCCAGGTTTCCACGCCGTCTTCATCGAACACCAGCGAACCCATTACCCCGTTCTGGTTGCAGGCGATCATTTCCGGATCGGTGATGAGACGAAGCGAGAAATCGTCCAGCGTGGGCAGATCGCCTCCCATCATGAGGGGAGATGCCGCAAGGGCGCGCATCGTGATAAATGTTTCCATTTGGGGTTTGGTCAGTTGGCTCCACCTGGTGACTCCTTTGCCCGCCAATGCGATATCCCCCTTGTCCATCACTGTTTTGTTTTTGTTCTGGCTCGGTGGCGACATCAACTGAAGTTGGCCGAAGGGAATCATGTCCATGTCGATCCAGAAGCCGGGTTCCTCTTTGCCCTGCCATTTCCGCCAAGCTGCAAAACAGACATCGATATAATGCTGCTCGTCCCAAACGTCCTCGGTCACCCGGAGCATGTTCGCCAGTTTGAACTGGTCGATCGCATTTGGATCCACCGTATTCCCCGGCGAGAGGCTCAGGAGGATGGGCTTCCCGGTTTTGCGGATTGCCTTCGCGACGGCTTCGACCTCGTCGGGGTGCGGGACGATGTCGTCATACTTGATGAAATCCACCCCCATGTCGGCAATGTGCTGGATGAGGCCGTCATACCATTCCTGTGCCCCCGGCTTCGACATGTCCACGGCGTAACAATAATCGCACCAGTCGCAATTTTCCGCCGGGTCGGTGTTGGCGATGTCGCGGGCCCTGTAGGGGGTTCCCTTGATCGGCAGATTCAGTTCGTATGCCTTGCGCGGGATGCCGCGCATCAGGTGCACGCCGAATTTCAGCCCGAGTTCATGGCAGCGGTCGGAGATCGGCTTCAGCCCGTTGGGGAAGTAGACCTTGGAGGGAAGAAAATGGCCGTATTCATTGAGGCGGATGTCGCCCGCGTGCTTCTCCGATGGATAGAGGGTGCCTTCTTGGAGCGTGTATTCGCCGAACCATCCATTATCGACCACGAAATATTCATATCCGTGCGGCTTCAACTTTTCCGCCATGGCTTCCACGTTGGCGAGTGCGGCCTGTTCGTGGAGGTAAACGCCATAGCTGTCGAAGCTGTTCCATCCCATCGGCGGCGTGGGAGCGAGGGTGTCTTGTGAATCAGGGGTTGCCGCCCAGGCCGGGGCAAGACTCAACCCACCGAGCATCGCGGCGAGAAAGAGGGGTTTCATCAGTGAAGGCGTGGTGTCGAAGGTTGGGATGTGATCACTCATTTTTTTTCATGGGCCCTGGCGGAACGCGACGAACGGTTCTGGAGGGGAAAGTTGAATTCGCTGATCGGCGACACCGTCCGGGCATTTCGAACCAAGGCGTCCAATTCGGCAACCACCTCGGGATGCTCGGCGGCGACATTTTGAGTTTCGCCGGGGTCTTTCGACAGATCGTAGAGTTCCAGCGGGGAATCCTTCTTGACCGCCACATCGTAGCGCACGCCTTTCCAGTCGCCCTTGCGGATGGCCACGCGACCCTTCTGCTCGTGGAATTCCCAGTAGAGATAATCGTGGGATTTCTGCCCCTCGCGTCCCATAAGCGTGGGAAGGAATGAGATTCCGTCGACCGACCCGGGTGGCTTGACATCGATCATCTCGGCAATGGTTGGCAACACATCCCAAAATGCGGAGACATGCTGCGTCTTCGTGCCAGCCGGGATCGTGCCTGGCCATGTGGCAACCATTGGCACACGAATCCCGCCCTCGTAGAGATCGCGCTTGTATCCGCGAAGCGGTCCGTTGGAGTCAAAGAAGTCGGGATTATGTCCGGCTTCCTGGTGCGGTCCGTTGTCGGAGGAGAAGATGACGAGCGTGTTGTCGGCGATTCCCAACTCCTCGAGCTTGCTCATGATATCCCCCACATAGCCATCGATCGCTTCGACCATGGCGGCAAAGGCCGCGTGCGACTCGGGCTGGGAGCCGTAGGCGAATTTCCGAAAATCCGGTCCGCCATCACATCCCTCAAACGAACTCTCGGGGAGGAATTTGCCCCTGTATTTCTCCATGTCTTCTTCAGGAGCAAACATCTCGGCGTGGGGCTGAATGATCGAATAGTTCAGAAAAAACGGACGATCCTTGTTCGTTTCGATAAATTTCATGGCCTCCTTGTGGATCAGCGTTGGCGCGTAGTCCTCGGTCTCCAAGCCGAAGTTACCCCAGAGAATCTCCCGGTGGTTGTTGTTCCAGAGGAAGTAAGGGTAGTAATGGTGCGCAAGTCGCTGGCAGTTGAACCCGTAGAATGTGTCGAACCCCATTTTCAGGGGCTCGCTTGCGGATCCGGGAGCGCCAAGTCCCCATTTGCCAAAAAGACCGGTCGTATAACCCGCGTTTTTCAGCAGATGGGCCAGGGTGAATGTGTCGGCCGGCATGGGTTGCTGGCCCTCGGGTTCGACTTCGGCATTGCCTCGCACCGGAGCGTGGCCTGTATGCCTGCCGGTCAGCAGGGCGCAGCGCGATGGGGCGCACACCGGAGCGCCCGCATAGTGCTGTTGAAAAACCATCCCTTTGGCGGCGAGTCGATCGATGTTTGGGGTCGCCAATTTTTTCTGTCCGTTGAACCCGACGTCGCCATAGCCGAGGTCGTCGGCAAGGATGTAGATGATATTCGGCGGCTGTCCCGAGGAATGGAGAACGCACGACAACAGGGCAACGATTGCGATCGATAATATGTTATTTGTTTTCATATAGTAAGGTTGTTTTTTCGGCTTGGAAGGAGCCGCTGGTCGCGAAACCAACGGTGGGGCTGGAAAAAAAGGGAACATTCTTTTCAAGGAAGGGTGACAGTTAGAGAACGCCCCGGGGCGGCCATTCCTAAACGGATTTTGTTGACGCTGGGACTGCCGCCGGAAGCAGGCTGCCTTCGGACGTCTTCCTTCCAGGCCGTTCGCGGGTATCCGTGGGTTTTTGAAAGCGGACTGGGACATCCACGGTTTTTTCGGTCCCATTGCGGGCTGGGTCGCGAATACGACCACAGTCCCTTTGCGTTTGGACTTTTGGAAAGTGGCGCGGTAGCGCCAGGTCCCGGGGAGCGC
>CAZRLX010000095.1:0-2177 GCA_964601115.1 uncultured Chthoniobacter sp.
GGGCGCCTGGAGAGCCATTTGAAGTGGGCGCGCGAGAAGCGGCCCGGGGCGAAGATTTTGGTGATTGCCGAGGCGGTTTACAGCATGGATGGCGACACCTGTCCCCTTGAGGAGATCGTCGCGCTCAAGGAGCGCCACGGCGCGTGGCTGTTGCTCGACGAGGCCCATGCCACCGGGGTGATCGGCGAAGGCGGGCGGGGGCTCGCGCACGACCTGGGGCTTGGGGAGCGTGTCGAGATTCGCATGGGCACGCTTGGAAAGGCGGCGGGAGCGCATGGCGGGTTCATCGCCGGGAGCGCCTTGTTGAGGGATTATCTGATCCACCGCGCCCGGAGTTTTGTGTTTTCCACCGCCCCGCCGCCGCCGCTCGCCGCCGCCGCGACGAAGGGACTCGAGTTGATCCAGTCCGCCGAGGGAGACGATCGCCGCCGGGTGCTTTGGGACAACCTCCGGACGATGGCCGCCGTGTTGGGGGTTCCCGCGCCCGCCTCCGCGATCCTGCCCGTGGTGCTCGGGAGCGAATCCTCGGCCATGGAGGCTTCGCAACGTCTCTTGGATGCGGGGTTTCTTGTGCCCGCGATCCGCTATCCCACCGTGCCGAGGGGTGGCGCCCGCCTGCGGATCACGCTGTCCGCCAACCACACCCGCGAGGAAATCGAGGCGCTCGGGAAAATCGATTTCATGCCGCGCGCGGGCATGGTAGAAGACGCGCCATGATTGCACTTCTGGCTTTGGAGGACGGACGGGTGTTTCGCGGCGAGGCGTTTGGCGCCACCGGGACGACAACCGGGGAGATTTGTTTCAACACCTCCATGACCGGCTACCAGGAGATTCTCACCGATCCCTCCTACCGCGGCCAGATTGTGGCGATGACGTATCCCGAGATCGGCAACTACGGGGTGAACACGGTCGATCTCGAGAGCGACACGCCGCAGGTCCGCGGATTTGTGATCGAGGAACTCAGCCCCGTGGTGAGCAACTGGAGGGCGGATTCGGATCTGGCCACGTATTTGAAAACCCACGGCATCCAAGGCATCCAAGGGATCGACACCCGCGCCTTGACACGCCATCTCCGCACGCGTGGAGCGATGCGCGCATGCATCACGACCGACACGCAGGTGGATGCCGAGGCTGTCGAACTCGCCCGCAAGGCGAGCTACGAGGGGGTGGATTTTGTGAAGGAGGTGTCCACCGGCGGGAAATTCGCTTGGGACCCGGAGAGCCGTTTCAGCAGGCGGTGGATTCAAAAACTCGGCGGTGAGAACTCGCTCGGCGAACCCGATGGGAAGGGCAATCTTTTCGAAAATCTTCCCGCGCCCGTGCACACCTTGGCGGCGATCGATTTCGGGATGAAAAAAAATATCCTGCGCTCGTTGCGGCGGAATGGATTCGAGGTCACGGTCGTGCCTGCCACGGCCAGTGCATCCGAGATTCTTGCCCTCGGGACGGACGGCATTTTCCTTTCAAACGGTCCCGGAGACCCCGAGGCGCTTGATTACGCCCGGGACACGGTGCGGGAGCTTGTCGGAAAAAAACCGATCTTCGGCATCTGCCTCGGCCACCAGATTCTCGCCCTCGCCCTCGGTGCGAGCACATTCAAGCTGAAATTCGGGCATCGCGGGGCCAATCAGCCCGTGAAGGACCTCCGCTCCGGCAAGGTCGCGATCACTTCCCAAAACCACGGCTATGCGGTCGATCCCAAGACGCTCCCCAAAGGGGTCGAGGTGACGCATGTGAACCTGAACGACGGCACCTGTGCCGGTCTGCGCGACGAAGCGCGGCGCGCCTTCAGCGTGCAATACCATCCGGAAGCCGCCCCGGGGCCCCACGATGCGGATTACTTTTTCTCCGAGTTCGCCAAAGTGGTTGCCGCATCGAAGGCGGGAGCCTAATAATCCGCGCCATGCCCACCCTTTTGATTTCCCTCGCGGATGGAACACAAGTTCCTTTCGATCTTGTAAATGAGGAAACAATCATCGGCCGCCTGCCGGAGAACGACATCGCGATCGAGGATGAATCGTTGAGCGGGAGGCATGCGCGGTTTGTATTGAGCAACGGGATTTGCGAGTTGGAGGACCTTCAGTCGACGAACGGCACGTTTGTGAATGGAACGCAGATCGACCGCATCCAACTCTCGCATGGCGACCAGTTGCAATTCGGCGAATTGGCGGCTGTGT
>CAZRLX010000095.1:2277-7029 GCA_964601115.1 uncultured Chthoniobacter sp.
ATCTCGCCGCTTGAGCGCGTCTCCGCGAACAACCACTCGACCACCCCGCTCATCGCCGCCGGCGTCGTCGGCTTTGTCTCCGTCGGAGCGGTCGTTTACACGATCTCCTCAATTCTCAACCAATAACCGGCCCGACTTCGGAACCCGGGTGATTTCCCAACGCATGGACGACCATTCCCACAACGACCTTTTGGCAATCCGCAGGCAGAAACTCGACGCCCTCCGGGCGGGGGGGATCGATCCGTTTGGATCGGCATTCGACACCACCGGGTCGCCGGGGGAAATCCGCGCCGCCTTCGCCGAGGGCCTGGAGGTGCGGACCGCCGGACGCGTCACCGCCCACCGCAACATGGGCAAGAGCCATTTCATCGACCTCTCCGACCACACCGGCCGGATGCAGGTTTACCTGAACGCCAAGGAGATTCCCGCAGAGCAGATGGCGGCATTCGACCAAGTGGATATCGGCGACTTTTTGGGGGTTGAGGGAACGACGTTTGTGACAAAAACCGGCGAGCCAAGCATCAAAGCTGGCACTTTCCGGGTGCTGTCGAAGTCCCTCCGGCCGCTACCCGACAAGTGGCACGGGGTGCAGGACACCGAGATCAAATACCGCCAGCGCTATCTCGATCTCGTCTCGAACCGGGGGTCGATGGAGGTCTTTCAAAAACGCATCGCGATTGTGCGTGAAATCCGGCGGTTCCTCGAGGACCGGGGATTCATCGAGGTCGAGACGCCGATGATGCAGGCGATCCCCGGTGGAGCGGCGGCCCAACCGTTCCAGACGCACCACAACGCGCTCGGACTCGACTTGTATTTGCGCATCGCGCCCGAGCTTTACCTGAAGCGGCTCTTGGTCGGCGGGTTCACGAAGATTTTCGAGTTGAACCGCAATTTCCGGAACGAGGGCATCTCGCGCCGGCACAATCCGGAGTTCACGATGCTCGAGGCCTACTGGGCGTATGCGGACTTTGAAAAGATGGCGACCCTCGTCGAGGAGATGGTCTGCCATGTCGCGGAGACGGTGTGCGGCACGTTGCGCATCGAGCACAAGGATGCCGAGGGAAATGTCGACAAGGTGATCGACCTGTCCCGCCCGTGGCGCCGCGCGGCCTATGCCGATCTGATTCGCGAGGTTGATCCCGGTTGGTATGAACGCACGCCGGAGGGACGCCGCCAGTGGTGTATCGACAACAAAATCGATGTCTCGCATTGCGTCGAGGATTTCGAGGTCACGCAGCACGTGTTCGAGAAGCTCGTCGAGGAAAAGACGATGAACCCGCTTTTTGTCACGCATTGCCCGAAGGAACTGGTGCCGCTCGCCAAGCAGAACGCAGCCGACCCCTCCGTGGTCGACGTCTACGAACTCGTCATCAACGGCCAGGAAATCTCGCCCGGCTACTCCGAGTTGAACGATCCGGTTGTTCAGCGCGAGCGCCTCGAGCACCAGAGCGGCGGGGAGACCCAGAAGCTCGACGATGATTTCCTCACCGCGCTCGAGCACGGCATGCCGCCCGCCGGGGGGATCGGGATAGGCATCGACCGATTGGTCATGATGTTGACCGGCGCGGAAAGCATCCGCGACGTGATCCTTTTCCCGCACCTCCGCCCGCGCCACGCTTGAAGGGGTCCCCGGCCGGACCTGAGCGATCGCCGGGAAAATCGCCTTGCGCGCCCACCGGGGCATAAGCAGGTTACCCCGCTGTGCGATTTCCGGCGCTGATTTTCCTGTGCGTGCTCCTGATCCCCGTGGAGGGCATCGCCTCCGCGTGGAATGTCGTCATGCATGGCAACCGGCGGCATGTGCCGATCGAGGATGTGGCCCGCTTTTACAAGCTCGGCACGCCGGTCAAGGGCGAGAAGGAGTTCCGGATCGAGAGTCCCGGCAGGAGCATCCGAGGCAAGGTCGGGACGCGCGAGGTGTTCATCAACAACGTCAAATACATCCTTTGTTTTCCCATCGTGAAAAAAGGCGGATCGATCCTGATTTCAGCAATGGATGTGACGAAGATTCTCGAGCCCGTGCTGCGGCCCGGGAAGATCAAGAACGCCGGGCCGGTGCGGACCGTGGTGCTCGATGCCGGGCATGGCGGGCATGACAGCGGGGCCACGGGCAGGCGGGGCATGGAAAAGGAGGCGGCGTTGGATGTTGTGCTCCGCGCCAAGCGGTTGCTTGAGGCGCAGGGATACACGGTGCAGTTGACCCGATCGCGCGACGTGTTCGTGCCGCTCGAACAGCGCGCGGCCTATGCGAACCGGTTTCCCGACGCCATTTTTGTGAGTGTCCATTTCAACAAAAGCTCGAAAGGCACGGCATCGGGCATCGAGACGTTCGCCCTCGCGCCGCGCGGGGTGCCCTCGATGGACGAGCAGAATTTCAGTTACAGCGACTTGAAGCAGCATCCAGGCCACGCACGCGACCCCGAGAATATCGCCCTCGCGACAGCCCTCCACTCCTCGATGCTGCGCAAGATGCGGCTTTACGACCGCGGCATCAAACGGGCGCGGTTTGCTGTGATCCGGAACATCAAGATTCCCGGAGTGCTCCTCGAGGGAGGGTTCATGAACCATCCGGTCGATAGCCAGTTGATCGCGAGTTCGAGTTTCCGCGACTCGTTTGCCAAGGCGATTCTGGAGGGGGTGAACCGCTACAGTAGCGCCGTCTCGGGGCGCGCTTCGTCCTCCCCGGCGCCATCAGCGGTCGCCACCGCGACAGACGCGACCAGTGTGCCGGACATCCGGCGCGAATTTTCTCCGATCCGGATGAGCACGACATTGAATGAAGCCGTGCAACGCGCCTCGGAAACCTTCAAAAAAGAGATCGAAACGAATGGCAACTGAGCAATCCAACGAGCCGATCGGGGTGTTCGACTCCGGCATTGGCGGGCTGACGGTGGTCGCCGCGCTTCAGCGGCTTCTCCCGTCCGAGAACATCTTTTACCTCGGGGACACCGCGCGGGTTCCCTACGGCGGCAAGAGCCGGCGCACGGTCGAGCGTTACAGCATTGAGATCGGAGGCTTGCTTCTCGCCGAGCGGGCGAAGGTGATCGTCGTGGCGTGCAACACGGCTTCGGCTCTCGCGGTGCCGCGCATGAAGGAAATTTTCAATGTCCCGGTGCAAGGGGTGGTCGCTCCAGGTGCGGAAGCCGCGGCGAAAACGACCCGCACCGGCAAGGTGGGTGTTGTCGGCACGCGGGCCACAATCTCAAGTGGCGCCTACGAGCACGCGATTCAAGGGATCAATCCCGGCATCGAGGTGCTGAGCGCGGCCTGCCCGTTGCTTGTTCCCTTGATCGAGGAGGCGATGTTCGACGACGAGGTGACGCGCACGATGCTTAGCCGGTATCTCGGCCCCATGCTCGAGGTCGGGATCGACACGCTGGTGCTGGGATGCACGCATTATCCACTTCTGAAGAAGGCAATCGGGGAGGTGGCGGGGCCCGGGGTGACGCTTGTCGACTCGGCGGAGAATTGCGCCCTTGCGGTGAAGCGGTTATTGGCCGACGCCGGCCTGTCCGCACCGCCGCGCCGGTTGGGTTCTCTGAATGTCGCGCTGACCGACGCCACCGAGGGGTTCCTGCGCGTCGCCGCGCAGGCGCTCGATCTCGAGATCGGCGATGTCGCGTTGCGCTCGGTGCAGAGCGAGGAAAAGCAGGGCGTGTGATGTGCCGTTCCGCAGTTGACGCGGGATTCGGCTTGCAGTGGAGCGGAGCCGTTCCATCGTGATGTTGTCATGCGACGAGTTCGAAGAACGGCGGGTGGGGTGGTGTTGCTGCTGGCTCTTGGCGTGGTGGCCTGTGTATTGGCGTCTCCGTGGTGGTTCCCCAAGGTGTGGCGGGGAGTGCTTGTGGTCGACGCGCCCATGGCAACCGCCGATGCGATCGTGCTTCTTGGCGGCGAGCCGCAGGGGCGTCCGGTGGAGGCAGCGCGCTTGTATCATCTGGGCGTGGCTTCGCGTGTGGTGGTGGTCGGCACGGGCGACAACGCGTCGAACCGGAGGATTCTGAGCCGTGCGGGCGTGCCGTCGGAAGCGATCCTGATCGAACCTTCGTCCTCCTCGACCCTTGAAAACGCGACATTTGTTCGGCCGATGCTCGAGCGGGCTGGCATTCGGCGGGTGCTTCTGGTCACCTCCTCGTTCCATGCCAGACGCGCCCTTGCGACATTTCAGCAACGGATTCCCGGTGTTGCATTCGGCGTTTCCACCTCGCGCATCGGATGGTGGGACACCCCGCAGGGACGTCCACAGGAGGACAATTGGGCTGCGAAGGAATTCGTCAAACTCGGCTACTATTGGGTTGTGCACGGGATTCGTCCCTGGATCGCTGCTGGGGAGGGCTGAAGGGTGAGGTCCGTTCTTTTTATCAACCGTGTTTACCCGCCATCTTCGGGTGCGACCGGCGACATGCTGCGCGATCTGGCAACGGGGTTGGCCGCCCGTGGGGTGGAGGTGACCGTGGTGTGCATGGCGGACCGGGGTGGCTCCGACGAGCGGATCGATGGGGTGCGGGTCGTGCGAGTCGGCGGGATGTTTTCGCGGAGAAACACGATCCTGCGGGCCGCCGCGTATGGGCTGATGATCCCGTCCCTTCTTGTCCGGGCGTTGTTGCTGCGGCGGACGGACTGTGTGGTCACGATGACCGATCCGCCGATGTTGGCGGTCGTGGGGCCGATGATTTCCTTTTTCAAGCGCAACCGTGTGGTCCACTGGGCGCAGGATTTGTATCCGGAGGTCGCCGAGGAACTCGGGGTGCT
>CAZRLX010000095.1:7129-9772 GCA_964601115.1 uncultured Chthoniobacter sp.
GCGCACGAGTTCGACGCGATTCTCGATGCCGCCGCGATGCTCCGGGACCGGCGGGTGGTGTTTTTGATGATTGGCGGCGGGCCGAGGCGCGTGGAGGTCGAGGCCGAAGCCAAGCGGCGGGGCCTCGACAAAATGCGATTTCTTTCACCCCAGCCGCGCGAGGCGTTGGCCGGGAGCCTGTCCGCGGCGGACGCACATCTTGTCACGATGCGCTCGAATCTTTGCGGGTTGGTCGTTCCCAGCAAGTTCTACGGTGTGCTTGCCGCCGGACGGCCCTGTCTTTTTGTCGGGCCGGAGGAGTCCGAGATCGCGCGGGTGATTCGCGAATCCGGGGCCGGTCGGGTGGTTGCGCCGGGCGATGGCAAGGAATTGGCGGCGGCGATTCTCGAGTGGATGGAGAACCCAGGCTCGCATGCGGTGGCGTGCCGAAACGCCCTCGAAGCCGGTGCGGAGGCGACGCCGGATGTGGCTGTTCGCGCGTTCATGGAGATGCTTGAATCACTGGAATGAGCACTGGTGACGAAACGACTGACGCGTTTGTCCAACGCCTTCCCAAAACCGAAACGCATTTGCATCTGGAGGGAGCCCTGCCTTGGGAGTTGCTCTCCGAGGCGAATCCCGGGAAATACGAACAGCCGCCCGCCTCGTGGGATGCCGGGTTCCGGTTCCGGGATTTTACGCATTTCGAGGGCGAGTTGCTGGGGTATGCGGGGGATTACTTCAAGAGTGCCGACAGGTATCACGAGTGCGCCAAGGCGGTCTTCGCATCGCGGGTGGCGGCGAACGTGAAGTATGTGGAAACGAGTTACGCGTCCGGTTGCATTGATTTCATGGGCCTCGACGGGCGTGAGGTCTGCGATGCGATCCGCGCGGCGGTGCCAGAGGGGCTCGAGGTCAGGATTTTTCTGGGCATTCACCACGACGGGTGGACCGCAAAAATGGCCCCTGTGCTTGAGGACGCATTGCGGTGGGGGAATCTTGACGGGATCGACCTGCACGGGGCCGAGGATATTCCGCTTGGGGACTGGGCCGCTCCGTATTGGAGGAGGGCGCGGGATGCGGGCAAATTCACCAAGGCCCATGCTGGAGAGTTTCAGGGGCCGGAGTTTGTAAGGCGGTGCGTCGAGGAACTGGGGGTGCGACGCATCCAGCACGGCGTCCGGTCGGTCGAGAATCCCGAGGTGGTTGCGATGTTGAGGGACGAAGGGGTGGCCTTGGACATGTGTCCGATCAGCAATGTGAAACTCGCTGTGGTTCCCGACGCGGCGTCGCATCCGATCCGTGCCCTCCTGGACGCCGAGATCGTGTGCACGGTGAGCACCGACGATCCGGTGAGTTTCGGAAACACGCTCGTCGACGATTACCGGATGTTGGCCGAAAAGATGGGGTTTTCGAGGCGGGACCTCGCGCGTGTTGCCCGGAACGGGTTCGCGGTGGCTTTGGTTCCGGACGCTTGGAAGAAGCCGCACCTTGAAGTGCTGGCCTCGATGGGTTGATGCGGGAGAGGGGGCTGCAAATGGCTTGAACCCGAAAACGGATTTTTGGACAGGAGGACAGGATTTACAGGATTACAAACCGGAGCCCGCCACGCATTCCAAGCCGTGCTCAACCTCCCGAACGAGTCGATCAACTGCTTCGCCTATACCACGCCAGTGGTCGTGCCACTTCGGACCTTGCTCTCCCAACTGGTGTAGCGGGCATGCTCGGTATCTTAGGATCTTAGAGCCTAAGCCTCGGAAAGACGGCCATGCCCCTCTTTTTCTTGGCGCAAAGGAGCCGGCTGGGATCGTAGCGCGGGCGTCCCGCCTGCGAGTGAAAAGCCAACTGCCGACGGGCGGGACGCCCGTCCCACGGGCCACTTGCGATTGCCGGAACGGGACAGGGGCGGATGCGCACCAAAAATGGAACGACACGGCGGTCATCGCTCCAGTTGGGTTTTCGACGGCGCTGCCGCGCCGCGTTCGACTTCTGCGCCATCGGCCACAAAGCGGTCTTTGGTCGATTCACTCCTTTTTTGGCCGATTCGTTCCCGTTTCGGGAAAAAACGGTTGGTGGCTCATCGCTGGTGGGCCATATCGCTCAAACGCGGTGAGTATGCCGTGCTGAAAACCAATCCACTCAACCAAGACACAAAATGAAAATCACAATTGTTGCTCTCGGAATCATTGCCGCCCTTCAGGGCATCCCGCTTGCAAGCGCGGGCATTATTTATGGCACCGGCCAGGGCGGCGCGCCCGGAGGGCGTGATTCGCGTTGGGAGATCGTGGCGGTTCCCGGAACATTCACTCCTCCGGATTCCCAAACCATGCCCTACGATTCCTACATCATGCCGACAACACCATGGGTGTTCATCGGCGGGAGTCCCGCGCCGTGGTTCGGCGGAGGGAATCAGACCGGGTATGAATTCGATGGCATCACGAACTACTGGATCGGGCCACAGTCATCACACTCTTCGATCGCACCCGGCCACTACAACTGGATCGTGGCGCAGGATTTCAATGTCGAGCAGTCCGGGTGGTATGATTTCAATTTCAAAGGCGCCGGGGACAACGAACTCGACTTCTACATCAACGGAAGCATCACCAGTTATCTTGGAGATCCCCAGAGGCCGACAATCACCGGAGGAACGCAAATCGGCACGCG
>CAZRLX010000096.1:0-3579 GCA_964601115.1 uncultured Chthoniobacter sp.
GAATGCGGATCGAGTTGCTGAAAGCTCCATCCTTAGCTAGTCTAGCCAAAGACCTAATCGAGGAGGGCAACTCTGTGTTCATTGCGGTGAACTTTACCGAGACCCGTGAGTTCCTAATGGAAGAGTTGAAAACCAAATGCGCGATCTACGGAGGGCAGAAGGACATGGATCGCCGGGGTGCCATCGACTCGTTCCAGCGTGACGATTCCCGCGTCCTCATTGGTATCTTACAGGCTTGTCGTGAAGGCATTAGCTTGCACGATACCAAGGGGGAGTATCCCCGAGTGGCTCTGATTAGCCCTACCTACTCTGCCCTAGACCTGATCCAAGTATTGGGTCGTGTCCACCGTGCAGGAGGGAAGACAAAGAGTATTCAGTATATTGCCTATTGCTCTGGTGTCCCAGTCGAGGAGAGAATATGCAAGAAGCTCAACGAAAAGATGGCAAATCTATCATCGATCATGGACGGCGATCTCGACACCGCAGTTTATTTGGATACAGAAAAAGTTTGACAACACATTAGGCTGTGCTATGTAGCGGAGGCTAGCCTAACATGACCGAGGGCCACGGAGGACTCACTCTCCCCCGTGGCTCTCAGCGTTTCTAGGGGCTGACAATTTATCGTTATCGGTAACGATACTCAAGAAGAAAGTGTGGAGTTAACTATGCGGTTCCTCCACTATGGGGCGAATGAATAACCAGCCACAACCTAGCCGCCGCAATCCCCACCGAAGGTTAGCTCGCGGGCTGCTCCTCTGCAACCTCTTCTTTCTTCTCTTCACGGGGCACAGCCTGTGCGCTAATGTAGTAGAGCAAGGCTTGCTGAAGGTGGGAGATAGCCTCCATGCCCTCACGCTGGCGGCTCTCACTCTTCACCACCATGGTGGCGGCGGCGTGGAGCAGGCTAGCCATCCCGGTCACAAGCTCGTTGGTTTTGTCATTAGCAATGCGCGGGAAGGAGAATGTGTCTCGCAGCCAGTCCTTCACGGCTTGTTCTTGCTTCATCTCTTCTGTCATTTCGATTATATTATTTTTAGTTTCCATATTGGTTTCTATTTGGTTTGTTTGTTAGGTTTAGTTTGCCAATGATTCAATCATTGCGTCTATGTCTTCCTCGGTGAGGTTGAACTTCTCCATGAGTTCGCGCTTCTTCTCAACAGCTTTGCGTTTCTTATCTTTGGCGAACATTGATTCTATCATAAACACTTCTAGGTTTGCGAATACATCTTTGAAGTGAGTAGTCTTTGACCTATCCCACTTTTTGCACGGCATGAGCCGGGAAAACATGTAATCGTATTCCCAGTCCAGCAAATCGCAAAGTTCGGTGACATTGTAGATGAAAGTTTGGTAGCTGGAGATCACATCCTTCATTGCTCGGCGTGCTTCGTCCCAGCTTTCTGGCAGTTCTTCTTTCATATTATTTCTCCTTCAAGAATGGCACCCATTGATCTTCAGCGGGGTCATACCAAGACTTCTGGGTGAGGTCAATCAGAAGATGGTGCGGCTCCAACTTAGCCGGAACATGCCGAAGCACCTCCGAGTTGGTCGCGTTGCCAACATTAAGACAAAGGTAGCGATGTCCTAATGGAGCTTGACCTCTGCCTTGCTCGGCCTTCACTCGTTCTCGCACCTCGCTGGAGGATAGCTTTTCCTCCTTGGCCTTCTCCAGTAGGTCGAGCTTCTTAGTCTCTGTGAGGTCGGCGTTGCCAATCTCGCGGTAGACGGTGAATGGAAGCATCGGGTCGCGCTTGGCGGCAGGGAATGCCCTACAAGCCCGTGCGTATCCGCTAACCGTGCTGTAGCTCTTCTTGAACTGGGCACAGAGTTGGTTGACCACATCTTCGTGCCCTGCGTTCTCAAGGGCTACCACCGAGTCTCCGATGATCCATTGTGCGCCACTCTCTAGGGCTAGGCCGAAGCCAAAGGCTCCCACCCAGTCCTGCATGGTGACATCTCCACGAGGGACGCATTGAGTCATGCCTGCGCCAAGGTCGAACTTCTGCGAGAACATGCCAAGCTCGATGCCTTGAGCGGACTGGACTAATTGTGCCTTCTCACACTCCACTAAAGGCTCATCGTCTTCGATCTCCTCTAGCTCCTCATCATCTGGCTCGTCTTCCAAGTCAGCTTCCAACTCATTGGCATACTCCAGATCGGAAAGGATGCGCTCAAAGACCATGACTATCTCGTCCGGCACATCGTCACCGGGATACTCGTCGTTCATGGCCATGAGGAAGAGCTTCTTGATCTTGTCGAGAGTCCAACTGATGCCTCGGTATTCTTGTTTGGCCCACTCCACCAACTCCTGCTGGTAGACTTTGGCTGATACTATCTCGCCCGCCCGATCATCAAGCGGACTCATTAACATTAGTTCTTTCATTTGTTTAGTTCTGCGAAGTTTTGTAATGCGAGGGCGATACTCCCTCTAGGTTCCACTTCCCCCGAGAGCCAGCGAGATACTTGCACCGCGCCAGCTTTGTCTTGGGATATCCATTCTTCCTTGGGAAGATACTTGTTAAGATGTTGCGGCATGTCTTTGACCATGATGTCATTCCTGACCATCGAGTCTAACACCGCGTTAAGTAGTTCATTCATCCCAAGGAATCTCTGGTTGGTTCTCAAGGTCTTCGGGATCACCTCCAAGTTGGAGGTCGTTTCCGGCCTGCTCTACGCACTTCGCGAATGGCGTATCAAAGCCTTTGGCAAGGTAATGCTCATAGAGTTTGGTCAATGCTGGCTTGCCCACCTCTCCAAGTTTCTTACCTTTGTTGCTACCACTCGGCACGATGGCGGATGCCCAGTCTTTAGGATCGGGTGTCTCTTCCTTCTTGGGCAGGATAGTAATGCCCTTCTTGTTGGCTTCGATGAAGACAGAGGACACATAGCTGCGAAGGGTCTCTTCGTTGTATGCGAGCGAGGTGTAGCCCAACCGGACTAGCTTGTTACAGAGCATGTGCAACTCCACGATCTTCTCGATAGCTTCCACAGGGTCTTTCACCATCTGGACTACCTGAGTGAATGTGGTGTTGGTTTGGGTAGATACGGGCGTGTTTGCGGGTTCCCCGTCGATCATTGGCACGATGTTTGCAGACTTGGTAACCTTGATGAGGTCACGGTCTACTTTGGTCCCATCCTTCTTGCTGTAGCTCTCATGCTCCAAGCTGACGCCGTGCAGACCATGCTTGCTGCGGGTGCTAACAAGCGTGACCATTTGCTTCTCCAGCTTGGCCACATCCTCCGTGCGGTCGAAGAACTTGAGTCCGTAGATGTCTCCGTCGATCTCAATCTCTCCACCTTGTATGGTGAACTCGCCTTTCGGCCCTTTGAATGTTTTTGGTTCCCACAGACGAGTGATCTTGCCTGTGACTTTCTTGATGATGTCTTTCTGTTCTATGTTTTCTAGTTGTTTCATTGCTTTGGTTTGTAGTTGTTAATGTGTTGCCAGAGCGCACAGACATGTTTGAATGCCTCGTATTCTCTAGCGATTGTCTCTTCGTCATACCACGCCTCGCCGATTCTGCCCGGTTCAGTCGTGGAAATGTATAGGTTCACCCCTCTGGTAGCCCCGGCAATCGTAGC
>CAZRLX010000096.1:3679-6709 GCA_964601115.1 uncultured Chthoniobacter sp.
GGCAAGGTGAGGCTAGCCATGAGAACCTGCTGCTGTTTCCAGCGGTCAAGCTCCGGTGCTGCCATGACCTTCATCACGGTGGTCACGCTGGGAAGCCAGTTAAACTTCTTCGCGTCCCGTAGTGTGGTTGGGCGGGGTTCACCTTTCGCGGAGAGGATCGTGTGGCGAGCATCCCCATCGAAGTCATACCAATGTCCGGACTCTTTCATGCTAGGCATCTCCTTCTAACCCGGCAGGCCGGAAGCTCGATGGCATCGCAGATCACTTCAAACGCCCGTGAGCGCAGAAATGCAAGGGCACCCTCTTGGTTGAGCCGTTGCGCCACTTGGTTCTCTTTGGTCTTCATCTTCCGCTCGTTCGTCAGGTCTTCCACAGTCTTTGCCACCATGGCTACCAGCAAGCGGCGGTAGTATTGCAACTCCAGTTCTTCGGGTGTCATTCGGTTTCCCTTTCAGTTAGGACTTCATCAGCCGCCTTTTGATCAACCATTGCATCGGCAATCTGGTAGGCTTGTTCTGCGGCATCTGGCCAATTGCCTTTGAATGTGAGATGCTGCGACTCTGCCGCCAACATCCCAGCCAATGCCTGCCCCGCAAACCAGTCGCGGAGTGTCATTCCGTATAATTCCACCGGGAATCTTGGATCTGTTGGAAAGGCGTAGCCTCCATCGTAGGTGGCACTCATTCCGCTTCTCCTTGATAGGTGGTGGCGATGATCTCTGCCACACCCTTAAGGTGCTTGGCGTGGCTCTGTGCTTCCTTGCCACTCTTGAGTTGGCCGAGGTTGAAGATACCTTCGGCGGCTGCTGCGCTGACGAGTCGCAGGAATACCTCATCCTGCATTTTATTCCTTACCATTTTCTGTGCTGCGTTCATTTCTGTTTTCCTTTCTGTTGTTGGGTTGGCCGGAGCTTCAGTTGCAAGTATTGCATGACCTCCGGTAATTGACATGGGCGATCTCCACGATACTCGCGGACCTCGTATTTCTTTGCGTTGTTCATGCGGGACGAGAGATAACATTTTTGTTACCTCCGTCAATACTTTTTTTTCGATTGACTATCGTTACCGATAACGGGTAGCCCGCAGAGCTAGGATTCATGCGGGTCTAGCGGTTCGGAAGCATCCTCAAAAATTTCTTGTAGTCGCGCTGGTATTGCTTGTCCATTTCAGCAATTCGCGCATACCGCTCCTCGCTCACCTTGTCCTTAAGCCACCTCAAGAATGCCTTCCTTTCGGCCTCGTCCATAGGCCCGCTGCCGAGTCGGAGAGGCTGTCTGTTCCTAGCTCCAGTCGAGATAGATTGAATGGCATTCAAACGATCTGCTTTGGGCAAGGAATTGAGATATGCCTTGGCGTATACAGCGGCACCATCAGGATTGCCAGTTTGAAGGTAGCTAGCAATCTTACGGTTGACTGGCGTCCTTGGGCTAGCCGTGATGTCGGTCGGTCGGCGCATCCGATATTCGATTCCGGATTCCTCTGCCCATCGGCGGGCATATTTGTTGATGTTGTTTACCTCACGCCGGAACATCTCTTGCTTCACGCCGGGGATGTCCTCAAGCCCGAGAAATCCTGCTGTGGATTGGGCGAGCTTCTGCGTTGTGCGGTAGGCAGAGAGTGTGCTGCGCGTGTAGTTGTCGATGTCTCCAGCGGTAATCTCGCCTTGGTCTACGATGTTCTGAATAAACTGCGCCGTGTCTTTTACTATGCCAAGGGCTGGCGGCTCCAGAGGGTTCTTGACTCGCTCGCGATCCTGCCAATCCAAGAAGAACTGTGCATAGTTTCCAATGAGTCCAAGCGCACCGATGCCAATCAGGTTATACCATGCCCGCTCGGATGCGAGGTAGAGCGCGGCGGCTTTCTCATCATCTTCAAGCTCCTTGAGGATATCCTCGTATTCCGGACCCTTCATGAGAACCCCGAAAAGAATATCACGGGCGCGGAGCAATACCTCTCCACCGACATAGGCAGCGCCAAGCCACATCATCGCCGGGATTAATGCCAATGCCCTGCCTTGTGCTTTCGGCACAGTTTTGGGGATGGTTGCAATATCAATGCGGCGGTTGTCTCCGAGGCTGCGTGCCTCTTCTTGGAGCAATCGGTAGATGAGTTGGCGGGTTTTGTCTGGAACCTGCATCGTCTCACCCTTCCCAGTCATCGCCTTTAACAGAGGTTCAAAAGTATTCTTCCAACTCATTCGCATGACTTGCGTGGAGAACTTCTGATACTTGAACAAGAACCTTCCAATCGGCGTGTCTATGAAGATAGGAACTTGATCAATCGTGTAGCTGCCTTGTGAGATGTTGGCGAAATAGCGAAGGATGCGATCTGTTTCCGGACCGCTACCGTTTTCAACGATCAATTTGTCCAAATCGAATCCGTTGCGAGTCATCCAGACGGAAGCTCTACGGGCGAATGAACTGCGCGGATCGGTTGTGAATGCATTAAGAGCATTCCTTACAAAGGATTTACCAATTATAAGCGACTGCGTTCTGATCATCTGCTCTGCTGGTGTAAAGCCAGACCACTTAAGCAAGATGTCTGCTGCCTTCTGCCCCGCTTGGGCTACCTTATTTGTCTCAAGGATGGCTTGGTGATCTCCCACGATGTTCATCAGATCACGGCCAATCATGCCCTTTTCCTTTGCGTCTCTAACTTGTTGCCCAAGATTGCGAAGTTCAGCGAATGATGAAATATAGCTGCCAAGCGCACCCGGCTGACCAACCATTGCGTTAAGTGTAGAACCACCAATTAGGTTAAGGAAGGCAGATGCGGGGTTGCCAAGCTGGAGTGCGGTCGCCCATATGTTAAGTGCGGATGTTCCTTTAAGGAACGGATCGTTCGGGAAGTATCCTTCGACTCGCTCACGGGCAGCTTGGATATAGTCACGGGTGCGAGGATCGCGTGTGGTCGCCATCTCTCTGTCCCACAGAGTCTGTGATTGCTCGGTTGTCTTCTGACCGAACTGCTCAATGCGGGAGACATGCTGTGCCCAGCGAGCGATATAGTCGGTCATTACGGGCATGGAGTA
>CAZRLX010000096.1:6809-9708 GCA_964601115.1 uncultured Chthoniobacter sp.
TTGCGCCACGATTGGCTCTTCGGATCGAACACTTTTACACCGACACGCTGGTTCTCCTTGCCGGACTCTTCGCCGAACTTCTGCCATGCCTTCACAATCCTGCGGGCAATCGGGTCCATCTGCTTGAGGATCGCTTCTGTGTCACGCTTGTTCTCCTGCGCCGCAAAGAATGTCTGGAAGTCTTCATCGATCTGCTTCTTCCGAGCAGCAGGAGCGGCCTCGTAGGCTTCCAGCGGGGCTAGCATGATCTTGTTCGCATCGCCAAGCCTGCGCCTTGCTCCGTCGAAATAGGCGTCGATAGCGTTGCCGAGTCGAGTGAACCCATTCCTGCGAAGCCTATCGCTGGCAGACTCAAAGAACCCGCGAAGGAAAAGGAAGTTTTTAAGGTGGCTGTCGATCTTGCGGTTGATCGGCATGTTGTCTTCTGGCCCAATGTCGATGCCGTTGCCTAATGCTTGCGGCACACTCTGTCCTTCGGGTGATTCTGGCGCAGGCCCAGTAGGCTGCTCTTCCGCCGCTGGCTTACTTGGCTCTGCGGCCATCCTCCTTATGTCCGGCGAGGTGGCGCGGAACCTCTGCGAGAGAGGGATTACATTGCCTGCGTCATCGTAGGTTACTGGGTCGGCGGATTTAACTTGATTTGGTTCGTATATGCCGTAGGTAATCGACCCGTTCTCCAGCATTGCTACACCATCAAAACCGTCGCTTTGTAGCCACGAAGCAAACTGTGTTGCCTCAAAAGCGTCCCACCGCCCTTGTAGTATTGCGTCAACAAAGAGGTCTTTCGGATAAATATCGCTAATGTTTCCAGAGTCGGCATCTTTGCCATCTCCGATTTCAAGACGATGAATGTCCTCACTAATCGTAATGCCGCCAGTTGCATTGTAGAAGTCAGAAACAATGGACCGAACAAGTTGCTTATCACGATAGTCGAACAATTGTTTAAATCGAAGCAACACATCAAAAACTCGCCCCCCATCGGATGCATAATCTTGTGCAAATTTTTTCTGGTCGGCAAAAAAAGCAAGCAAGCCGCCGCGATATGGAATGTCTTGATCATCAAACTGATTTCCGCGCAATTCAGCCGCTGTAGTCCCATGATAAGCGCGGACATTATATCCCGCAGCCTTCGCCGCCTCATCTACCATCCTCTGGGCAGTCTCCATATCCCCGCTCTCTACTGCTGCGAGGTAGTCGCGGTCCATCTGGGTCATGCCTTCGGGTGCCGTGCGGAGCGTTCCCTCCTCCATCGCACGGATGATCCTCTCGCCGCTTTTGAACCGTTTAAATCCGACGTTGAACACAGCCATCGCCCCTTCATCAGAGAGCTTGATGTTCGTCCCGAAAACCTTGTTGATCCACCGCTTGATCGTGTTCTTGATAGTCTCCCACTTGGACAGAGTATCCTTGCTCGCCTTGACCAGAGAGGTGAATGCCATAACCTGCCGCTCCTCGATCTGGGTTTGGTTCGTATCCTTGTTGTAGCTCTGGTTGATGATTGCCTCGATCTCTGCCCGAGTATCGTCCGGCATACTCTCTAGGAAGTTCTTGAAGTCGGCTTGGAACTTGGGGTCGCTGAAGATGTAGTGCCCGAGTTCGTGGGTTAAGATATCCTCGATGCTCTCACCTTTCTTAATGTAGGCGCGGTTCAGTATAATGTCGCCCGTCTCTGGGTCATACCCGGCCTTCATCTCGTAGTTCGGGTTCGTGGTATCGTTAACGATAATCAATCCGTCCGGCAATTCCCCGCCGAAGAATGTGATCGCCCGCCTGCTTGATTCGTCAAAGGTGTAGCGGTCTGCCTCTGGGACTGGTTGAACTTTCTCCTCTACGCGGACGGGTGCCATCTTCTTCGTGGCGGTGGAGATTTTAATTGGCTTGATGTCATTCGCCTCCACAGTCTGCATCTCGCCCGTGCGTTCGTTCTTGATGCGGTAGTATTGCTCGCCTAGCTCTGCCTCCCTCTCGCTCTGTGGCAGCACTTCTTCTACTACGAAGCTCTGTGGCGTGGTCTTGGTTTTGACGCGGTTGCCTATAGCGATGCCTGCTGGTTCTGCGGCGGGTGCCGCTGGAGTGGTAGTTTCTAATTTAGTTGAAACACTCTCTGGATAGAATGCAACAATTTGTCTTAGAACATTTTTTGAAATAACACCATCGTATCCTTGTTCTTTTAATTTTTCTGTAAATTTAGCAGGTCCGCCTTGCTCATTTACATATTTGATTGGGTTTGTATTTTCAGGGAAAACAAATGGATTATTAAGAGTTATTTTAACTTTTGTTACTTTCGGTCCATACGCTGCCGCCGTATCTTCTGCTGGCGCAGAATAGAATCCAATTCCTAGCCACCCTTCGCCGCTTCTTCCGCTAAATTTTTTTGGATCAACAACATCAATTTCTTTTTTCCCTCCATGATATCCAATTGCAATATGAGGAGTTCCTTCAACTGCTTTGTCAATCGCATCTTCTCCTTGATAAATTTGGCTCGCAGGGGCGGACCTTGAACCCGCATCGGTTGCCATTGCTGGCGGCTCCAATAAAGCCCCGGTTTTCCCAGTTGTTAAACTACCCTGCGAAATTGTTGGTGATGGCTGCGCTGCTGCCTCTGTAGTTGGCGCGGCGGGTGCGGGCGTAACGGCTGCGGCGGTGGCTGGAGTCGTTACGGGTGCGGCCTCTTCAGCGGGCGTTATCGTTTCCGATACTGGCGCGGGAGTCACTGTGGGAGCTTCTGCTGTGGGCGCAGGAGTGATAGCGGCAGGCTCGGCAATCTCCCTAGCGAGTCGGGCTTGCTCGGTTTCTACGGGTGTAAGACCAACAGTTTGTTCTAGCTCGCCCCTCACCCTTGCTGCCACCTTCTTGGCTTCGGCGTTCTGTAGCTCAAGCCTAGTGCGCTCGGGATCGT
>CAZRLX010000097.1:0-9686 GCA_964601115.1 uncultured Chthoniobacter sp.
GTGTAGGGGTAGCGGAAAAGATTGTTCAGCAAATCCTGGCTGTAGAGCTTGGGCAGCCGCTCGCGCAGGTCGTGCTTAGTCTTCAACATGAGATCGCGAAAAGCTTTCACCAATGCAATCGCGCTTCGCGATGTGACAGCCACACCACGGAGGAGATACACGCACCAGTCTGCCCAGAGGTTTTCCTCCCGCACTGTTTGCAGCAGGCGGTAGTAGTCGCGTTTCGTTGTCGTGATGTAGCGGCTCAGGTAAAGCACAGGCAAATCCAGCAGGCCATCGCGCTGCAACATGAGCAGATTCAGGATGCGGCCTGTCCTTCCATTTCCGTCGTAAAATGGATGAATGCTCTCGAACTGGTGGTGCGTGATCGCCATCCGAAGCAGGGGGTCGAGACCATCGTCCGCATGAATGAAGTCGATGAGGTTGCCCATCAGCGATTCGACCTCCGCCGCGTCCTGCGGTGGTTCATAGATCACGGCACCGGTGGCTTCATTTTTCAAAACGGTTCCCGGCAACTTCCGCAATCCCGCGCGGTTCTGTTCCAATTCCGCCTGCACGGCCAACACCGTATCCAACCGAATCAGGCCCGAAGTCCGCACCGCTTCATAGCCGGTGCGCAGAGCGGCGACATAATGCCGCACCTCTTTTGCCGCCGGACTCGCTGAATCGCCTTGAACGGCGTATAGCTCGTCATGCGTGGTAATGATGTTTTCGATCTCCGAGCTGTCCTTCGCCTCCTGAATGCTCAGCGTATCCAGCAGGATGCCTTGATTTGGAAGCGATTCGCAAAGCCCTTTCAACTCACCCAAGTGACGGTGCGCCTCCGTCAATGCCGCCCAAATCTCGCGGCTGTCCAACGAGCTAATGTCAACCAAAGGGAGTGGTGGAAGCTTGCTCATGGAAAGAAAAGTGGCATTTTCTTATCGCGTGAGTTTTTTCATGTAAAGAAAACTGTTTTTTCTTTTCACAAAGAGAGGAGAAAGGGCTCACTCGGAGACGCACGTCCTCCGCAGAGACTTTATTTCTCTGATTGGGATTCTTGGAGTTCCTTCAGCGTTTTACCATTGGCGTCCTTCCACTCCGTGCGTCCGTTCGACTGGCGCCCCAGAACCACAGCAGCTGCCAGCGAGGGGGAACTGAAAGTGTAATCCTGTGTGAAACGCAATCTGTCCCCTGCGTGGCCGATCACGCCGCTCTTCAGAAGTCGGGCGCGCAAATCACATACGGAAGGAGAGTATTGCTCAAGAGATGGCGTGTGATCTTTGGCGGCAAACGAACCAGATTGAACCACGAAACCTTGTGCAGTGTCGCGGGCCGTCGCCACAATCCCTTTCCCTCGGCAATGAAGTGGTGGGTTGACACCTTTCTTAATTGTTGGCGATTGCTCGAAAGCGTGGACGCCAAGCACTGGCAGCATACCAAGGATGTTCCCGAGGAATACCTCCATGTCAGCCACATCCGCTTCCGCCAAGGTAGGGGCCGCCGGAGCCGTAACGTTGTCGAGCGGGACACGCTTAGCCTCCGAGGCGAGTTTGATGAGTTGCGACTCCAAATACTGGACATGGGCCTTGTTCAAAAGACCTTGGCCTGCAACGAAGAAGACCGCCTTGGTCCAGAAATCCTTTTTAGCGTAATGCTGTTCAATCCGAGGGCGGATTGGGTCACCTTCACCGATGTAAAGTTGCTCCCCTTCGCCAGAGTCCTGAGGGCCGAGCAGAAGATAGACGCCAGTTTCCTCGAACTCCCTCCGTTTGCGGACCTGTGGATAGACCGCACGCGGGAACATGACCGCCTTGCCGATCCAGTTTGAGCGCTCAACCAAGCGCAGCCCATCGGGGTCGCCGTCAGCAACGAAAATTCTTAGTGAAAAGGGAGTGGCGTTGTTGATGCTATTCATTGGTTAACAATCCTCCACTAAAGGCTGGGTATGAAAGCGACTTTTTCAACGCCGTCAGCCGCCTGCATTTGCTCGTGGAGACGCGCCATCCGTTGGGTTTCGCCAGCGAGGGCGTTGGAGGTTAGTTTGTTATGGTTGTTCATTTCCGTTTTACGCTGCTTGGCAATTCCGACATGAGGTTCTCCGCCGTGAGCAACTTCATTTGTTGAATGGCAATCTGGTTGAGGCGGGTGAGGCGTTCGGGTTGGGGTTGGCCCTGACTAATGAAGAGCGCATTGAGGTTTTCCAGATTGGAGAGGCAGATAAGCTGGGCGCTGGTGGCTTGGTCGCGGATGTTTCCCTTCTCGCCAGGATTCGCCGCGCGCCAGTGAGCCGCAGTCTGACCGAAAAGGGCCATGTTCAGCACATCGGCTTCGCTGGCATAGACGAGGTTCGTTTGTGCCTTGCCCAGTTCCGGCGGGATGAGGTGGGTCAGGATGGCGTCGGTGTGGATGCGATAGTTGATCTTGGCGAGATTGCGCCGGATGTCCCAGCCAAGGGTCTGGCGCTCGGTTTCCTTGAGGCGCTGGAATTCCTTGATGAGATATAGTTTGAACTCGACAGAAATCCACGAAGCAAACTCCAGCGCGATGTCCAGATGGGCAAACGTGCCGCCATAGCGTCCGGTCTTGGACTGGATACCCACGGCACCAGTGAACCCGATCCACTGCTTCGGAGTCAGTGTGAAGCTGTTTAGTCCTGCCTGTTTTCTAATCCCGTCGAATTCGACGGGATTAAAAGCGGGGTTGTTAATCTGCTCCCAAATGCCGAGGAATTCGAGGGTGTTGCGGTTGCGTAGCCAGTTGCGAATCAGGTCGTCGCTGGCTTCCGGGTTCTTGTAACGGGCGATGTCGGTCAGGCAGACGTAATCCTGATCATTGATGCCGACGAGTCGCACTTCGCGTGAGAGAACTTCGATTTTTTTGCCCATGGTTTCAGTGTCCTTTCAGCAGCGCCTTGATCCTTTCCAAAATCTCCGCGCACTCCGCATCCCGCGTGAGTATTCAACTACACAATATTGCGGAATGCTTGTTCAAACATTGGTTCAGCATCCCGAGGATGGAGGGACATTGACCGGGGGAGCAGGTTTATTTTCAAAAAAATTCCCCAGACTGCATTTCCTTGCTTCCACCGCTCAAGGCGCGGTCGGGGCGAGGCTGCGCCGTAGGCGGGAGCCGCCTATGTCGAGCAGGACGACCGCCGCGAGGATGCAGGCCAAGACGGCGGCGAATTTGTCCCATTGGTAGAACTCCTGGTAGGTGTGCAACCACACGCCGATGCCGCCCGCGCCGACATAGCCGACGATCGAGGCAGAGCGGATGTTGTATTCGAGCATCCAGAGAGTATGGCTCCAAGCGAGCGGGGCGGCGTGGGGCCAGATGCCGTATTGGAAGGCTTGGAGGCGCGAGGCGCCGCCGGCGCGGAGGGCCTGGCTGACAGCGGGATCGGCGCTCTCGAAGGCGTCGCTGAAAAATTTCCCGAGATACCCCAGCGAGTAAATCGCGAGCGCGGCCACTCCCGCTCCGGCATTGGCTCCGAGGACGGCGACGGCGATCAACGCCCAGATGAGGCCGGGAATCGAGCGGATGGCATTCAGTGCGAGCCGGACAACCGCAACAATCGGTCGGGGGGCGATATTTTTCGATGCTGCGGCGGCGATGGGAATGCCTGCCACGCATGCGACCACCGTGCCGAGAACGGCGATCTGGAATGTCTCGACAAGCGAGGGGAAAATCGATGGCAGGATGGAAAAATCGGGCGGCCAAAAGCGCGATAGAAAGCGGGTGAGGTTCGCAGCGTAGTCGAGTTCACGGCCGGCGGGCTTGATCACCGGGAGCGAGAAGAGCACAGCCAGCAGGAGTAGCAGGGAGGCCACCCGCGGCGCATCGAGGCGCGGCAACCTCACGTGACGGGGGTGGTGAGTTCCCAGTCGCAGCCCCCGCGCAGACGCAGGCGCTGGTCGGAAAACTCCTCGCACAGCGCGGGATCGTGCAGCGCGCAAATGACGGTGCATCCGCTCTCGGCGCAGTGGGATTTCAACAGTGAGAGAACCTGACGGGCGAGTTCGGGGTTCAAATTCGAGACAGGCTCGTCGGCGAGGAGGCACTCGGGCTGCGAAATCAGCGCGCGGGCGACGGCGACGCGCTGGCGTTCCCCGCCTGAGATGCGCGACACGGGCTGGTCGGCAAGGTGCGCGATGCCGAGTTTCTCAAGAAGCTCGAGGGCAAGCCGGTGGTCGGCACGGGGAAATCCAAACAGGGTGCGCAACCACGAGCGCTTGGAGAGAAGCCCGCAGAGCACGTTTGTTTTCACCGTGGCATTCGGCGACAGGGCGAAATGCTGGAAGACACAACCGATGCGGCTGCGGAATTGTCCCGGCGAGTGCTCGCACCCCTCGCGGCAGTGGTAGGAAATCCGGCCCCCGGCGGGCTCGAGCATGCCGGCGAGGCAGGTGAGCAGGCTGGTTTTTCCGGAGCCGGAGCGCCCCTCGACTGCGAGAAATGTCCCGCGGGGGAGGTTCATATCCAGACCGCTCAGGACCGGCCTTCCTTCGCGCTCCACGTTCAGGCTGTCGATGTGAAGACGTGTCATTGGTTGCCGGGAAGGTTGGCCAGCGCGTCCACGATTGGCTGGAGGTGGGCGTCGGCATCGGTTGTCACAAGAGGCGATGTGAAGACCGTGTCGCAGAGAGCGGGATCGGTGGCGGCGAACGCCAGCAGCGCGTTCCTCAGGGCCTCCCGCGCGGCGGGATCGAGCCTCGCGGAGACGGCGAGCACATGCGTGGGCACTGGACCCTGGCGGGAGAGAATCCGCAGGCGCGCCTTCTGATCCGGTGTCATGTGTTTGTCCTTCTCGAACACATAGTCGCTGACGGCGGCCGCCTCGACCTCTTCGGCCAGCACACGCTCGACGCCGCTCATGTAGCCGGTGCCGAATGACACGTTGCCCTCACCGAAAAACTCGACGGGATTTGTTTCGATCAGTCCGCGCTTTTTCAAATCCAGGCGCGGGATGAGATGGCCCGAGGTGCTGGTGAGGCTGGCGAAGGCGACGGGTTTACCGCGCAGGTCCTCGATCGAGGCGTAGGGCTTGTCCTGCAGGCAAAGCCACAGGCTCGAATACTCGCGCTTTCCGTCGATCTCGCCCACAAGCAGCAATTCGGCGGCCCCGGCCTTGCGGGCGTGGACCATGTCCGTGGCGCTGAGCCACCCGAGGTCGATCGATCCGTTTGCCAGCCCCTCGATGATCACCGATGCCGACAAGGGAACGATCACTCGCACCGGCCGGCCGAGGATTTTCGACAGGGATGCCGCCAAGGACTCCCGCTCTTCGAGCATCTTGTCGGGGTTCTTGTCGGGCTTCAAGGCGACCACCACCGTGCCGGGCAACGGATTGCCCGCGCGAGAGACAGCCGTTCCCGCGAGGAGAACCGCAATAAGACTCAGTAGCAAGAATCGCATCCTTGAATGAGAATGCATCTCAATCCCTCTTTTGCCAAGGCTTAGAATTCAATTTTGACGCCGGCATACCAGTTCGTGGGAGCCGAGGGATCGATACCGTCAGCGCGGATACGGGTGTAGTAGTTGGCATTGAAGAGATTGTTCACTCCGGCGATAACACTGACATTGTCGCGCCAGACCTTCACCTCACCGATCAAATCCCAGACATTGTAAGCCGGGATGAAGCGGTTCTCGGCATTGTTGTCCGAGGCGTAGGTGGAGCCGTTGAAGTTGCTCATGAGGGCGAGCTTCACGCGGTCGCGCCAGTTGTAGGTCACCCCGAAGCGGACGATGTAATCGGAGATGTATTGCGGGGTTTTCCCGACATTCGGGCCGCTGAGGAAATCCCCGGTTTGAAGCGTGAGGGCGGTGTAGGCGGAGAAGGATCCGTAGCGGTCCACCCAGCTGCCGCGAGGGGCGGTGATGGGGTTTTTCCCGCCGGACAGGGCAGGGCTGTCTGTGTTCCAGATCGCATCGGCCAACCCGACGAAATCCAACTCGGTGAAAAGATCCCAGCCATAGACCACCGCGCGGCCGGCATTTTCGATGACGGTTGTGATCTGCCCTTCATTCACGGCACGCGATCCGATCATGTCCGAGGTGTCCACGAGGAAGAAACTCGTGTCCCAAGTGAACCACGACACGGGTTCGCCATTGAAGCCGATCTCATAATTCACGGTGGTGGCCTCCTGCAGCGGCCCGGCGACGCGGGTGTTCGGATTCACCGGCACGGCCTGCGTGAAAAACGGAGGTCGGTAGGCCTGCGAGACATTGGCGTAAACAGACACCTCGGGCGTGAAATCATACTCGACGCCGAGGCCGAAAAGTGGCGCGAAATTGTAAATCGTTTCGTCCTGCAACGGCGCTCCGGTCTGGAACGAACTGCGGTTGACCAGTTCATTCACGCTTTGCCAGATGTTTTCCAGCCGAAAGCCGGGAGTGATCGACAGATTTCCGAACTGAAAGAGATTCTCGGCGAACAGGCTGTAGGAAACGCTCTCCCGGTTGCTCTGGTTCACGATCGATCCATGATTGGTGGTCGGCGAGTTGCCTTGCATCTGAAGCATCGGCGACCAGTTGTAGTAGAACATCATGCCCCCCGCGAACGTGTGGGTGTTGTCCAGCCATTCCCAGCTGTGGCTCATGCGCGGCTCGAAGCCGAAATTGTAGAACTGCTGGTTCTCGATCTGGTTGGTTCGGGCACTCGGGCCTGTGGGCAAAGTGCCGAATCCCCCTCCGTTCTGCCTCCGGCTGAACCGCTGGTAATAATCCCACCAGGTGCGGAAGGTGACGAGCGTGGTTTCCGACACATCCCACTCGTTGATGAGCCCCAACCCGTAACGGCTGACCCGCATCCGGTCATGGAAGCGGGATGTTCCAAAACGGTCCGTATCGTAGTTCACGGCATTCGGCCCTTTCGCCAGGGTCACGCCGCCGGGCTCGCCGTGGGTCTCGTCGTAGGCCGTGATGTTCAGGTAGGTGCGGAATGGACCCGTGGCATCGAGCGCGAATGTTCCCGCCCAGGCGTTCAAAAAGAAATCGCTGTTCGCCTCCCGGAAGCCGTCGGTTTGCTGGTGGTCGTAGTAGCCCAGATACCCGAACCGCCCGACCGTGCCGCCGAAGGACGTGAAGTTCGAATACATGCCGAAGCTGCCGATGAAATTCGTCGTCTGGAACTCGAACGGCGTGTCGAGTGGCGGCTTCTTCATCACAAAATTGATCGCCCCCGCCGGCTGTGGCCCATACATGAGCGCCGCCCCGCCACGCACAAACTCGATGCTCTCCACCGCATCCAATGGCGGCGTGTAATACGATTCGGCGTAGCCATACATGTCGGCGTGGATCGGAATCCCGTCCTCAAGCACCTGCATGAACATCATGCGGTGCGGATCGAACCCCCGGTAGCCGATGCTCACCAGCGGGGTGCTTTCCTCGGCCAACACCAATCCCGGCGTCTTCGCGATCGCCTGGCGGTAATTGTCCATGCTGATCTCGGGAAGATCCTCCAGATCGATATGCGAGGTTTTCTTGCCGGAATGAATCTTGGTCCCTTGCACATCCGGCAAAAACGCCCCTTCCACCTCGCGGTCGTAGTCTGCACGCACCTGCACCTCCGGCAGTTGTTCCACCACCTCCTGCCCATGAAGACCCGCTCCCCCACCCACCACCGCCAGCAAACACGAGGCTGCGGCCCGTTTCATTGTGTTTTTTGCAGTCATGCGGCCGGACTCACTAAAGAGAATAAGTCTCACTAACAAGATTTATTTGAGACTGCGTCTTATTTTCGTGCTGACAGCAGACCTCCCGCACATAGGATTCCGGCATGGATTCATTGATGAACTACGTGCTGAAGGGCGGCCCGCTCATGTGGGTCTTGCTGGGGTTTTCCGTGGCGGGACTGGCCGTGATTCTGGAGCGCGGAATTGTGTATCTTTCGTATGGATTCGCTCCCGACCGCTGGCTCGACCGGGTGCTCAAGCAGGTCGATGCAGGAAAAATCGACGAGGCCATGGCGATGGCGCAGCGCTGCAGGCATCCGGTTGCGCGGGTGGTGCAGGTGTATCTGGAAAATCTCAACCGCCCGGCAAAAGTGCGGGTGGACAATGTCAAACGGGCCGGAGCGCTGGTGCTTGAGGGCGTGGAGAAACGCCTGCGCGTGCTGGCGGCGATCTCACATCTGGCTCCGCTGGTCGGCTTGCTGGGCACGGTGACCGGCATGGTGCTGGCCTTCGCGCGGATCGAAACGCTGGCGGGTGCGCCACGACCAGCCGACCTCGCCGGCGGCATCTGGGAGGCGCTTCTCACCACCGTCTTCGGACTCGTGGTGGCGATCCCGTGCATGGCGGCCTACCACGCCTACGACAGCGTGGCGGACAAGATCGCCCGGCGCATGGAACTCGCCATCACCGCGCTGGACGATGTCCTGCACCCCTCCTGCTCGACCACCTGCCCGATCGGCTCTCCCGCCCTGCCGCAGCGGCTGGATCAATCTGAGGACTTCAACTCCGTGGCTTGAGATGTTCAGCCGTCCGAAACGCCCCACGCTCTCCATCGACATGGCCCCGCTGATCGATGTCGTGTTCCTGCTGCTGATTTTCTTCATGCTGACCTCGAGCTTCGTGCCGCCGTCCGTGCCATTGAGCCTCCCCAAGGCGGCGTCGGCCGAGGCAACAGAGTCGTCAAAGGTCCTGGTATCCCTCGACAACGAAGGCCGCATCTTTCTGGGCGAAACGCCGGTGGCCAATGAGGGCTTCGAATCCGCCCTACGGCAGGCGCTGGAACAGAACGGCACCACCACCGTCCACTTCCGCGGGGACAAGTCGGTGGACTACGGCCTCTTCCTGGAACTCATCAGCCGCGCCCGAGGCATTGGCGCGACCCAGTTCCACTTGGTCCACGATCCCGCCGACTGAGACGCACGGCATGCGAAAGGCAGCCTCCTACCTCTTCCCGGCCCTGCTGGTCGTGTCCCTGGTCCTCCACTTCTGGGCCATGCACCACAGCGTTCCCGAACTCAAGTTGGCGGCCGTTCCCTCAACGGCTGTGGTCACAACCGAAATCCTGATGGTTGAGGAACCCCTGCCAACCCCTGCTCCCACGCCGGAAGCGACTCCAGAACCCACCCCGGAACCAACTCCAGAGCCAACCCCCGAACCGACACCGGAACCAGAGAAGAAAATCCTGACCGCCGAAGAGGGCGACATCCCCGCCCCCGCCACTCCGGTCCCCACTCCGAAACCAACAGCGACTCCCACGCCAAAACCAACCGTCAAGCCATCCACCCCACGCACCGCAAGCGCCTCGAACATCCCCGTGCCGGTCGTCATCAAAAACACCCCGCCGACCTACCCCGAGATTGCCCGCCAAAAAGGCTGGGAGGGCCGCACCATCGTGCGTGTCGAGGTCTCGCCCGAAGGCCGCGCGACCAAGGTCTCGATCGCCGTCAGCTCGGGCTTCGGCGTGCTCGACCAGGCCGCCCTCCGCGCCGTCAAACAATGGCGCTTCAAACCCCGCACCATCGCCGGCATCCCCGCACCCGGCACCGTTGAAGTGCCGGTGAACTTCGGGTTGAACAGGTGACTCAATCGAACCCCATGCCCAGGCAGTCGAGCATGCGGGTTTGGAGGTCCTCTTCGACAAACGGCTTGGTCATGTAGGCAGTGGCTCCCGCTTTGATGGCTGTGACGATGGAATGGTGGCTCCCTTCGGTGGTCAGCATGAGCACGGGGATGTGCTTCAAGGCTTCTTCG
>CAZRLX010000098.1:0-9681 GCA_964601115.1 uncultured Chthoniobacter sp.
CCCTCCCACGCGACTGGCCTTACCCGGCGCGACTTCCTCCGCAAGGGAACCCTCGCCGGCGCGGGACTCGTCCTCGGCGCCCCCGCGATCCTCAAGGCCGTGGAAGGCCCGGCGGCTCCGTCGAACATGATCAACGTGGGCTTCATCGGCTGCGGCAAACAGCACGAGGTCCTCTTCAACGCGATGGTCAACATTCCCGGCCTCCGCTACACCGCCGTCTGCGACATCATGAAAGACCGCGTGGGGGGCGCCTACGGCCGCATCCGCTCGCGCTTTGGCTACGATCCGAAACGCTACATCGACGCGGGCGACATGCTGGAGAAGGAAAAGGACCTCGATGCCGTGATCGTCTCCACGCCGGATTTCTGGCACTCGCCCCACACCGTCATGTCCCTCCAGGCGGGCAAGCACGTCTATTGCGAAAAAATGATGGCCCATAACATCGAGGGCGCGCGCGCCATGGTGAAGGCCATGAAGGACACCGGGAAACTCTGCCAGATCGGCCACCAGCGCCGCAGCAACCCGCGCTACATCTACACCCTCAAGGAACTCATCCACCGCCACAAAATCTGCGGCCGCATCGTCAATGCCAACGCCCACTGGAACCGCGCGGTCAGTTCCTCGCGCGACATTACCGCGCCGGCACGCATCCTCCCGAACAAGGAAACCCTCCTCAAATATGGTTACGGCCGCGCAGGTGAGGACCTCTCTGTCGAGGAACTCCAACGCCGCTTTCTGAACTGGCGCCTTTACAAGGACCTCTCCGGCGGCCCGATCTCCGACCTCGGCGCACACCAAATCGACATCTTCAACTGGTTCTTCGGGGCCAGCCCGAAATCCGTCATCGCCTCGGGCGGCTGCGACTACTTCAAGGACCGCGAGCATTTCGACAATGTCATGTGCATTTTCGATTACGACACGGCCGATGGCGGCGCCCGCGCGTTCTACCAAGTCCTCACCACCACCAGCGCGGGCGGTGGCTACGCCGAATCGTTCATGGGCACCGACGGCACCATCGAAATCTCGGAGCGCTCGGCTTACACGAAAATCTACCGCGAACCCGGATCCGCCCCGAGCTGGGAACCCCTCGTCCAACAAGGCTGGCTCAAAAAAGCAGTAGCAGCCGCAGGACCCGCCGATTCCTCGGATGCCATCGCCTCCTACGCCTCGGCCGCTCCCGAGGGCTTCGACCTCCCTGGAGACCTCAACGAACCCCCGCACCAACCCCACTTGGCAAATTTTTTCGCCGCCATTCGAGGCGACGCCACGCTCAACTGCGACGCCGAGAAGGCCCTCGAATCCGAGGCTCCCATTTATTGGGTCAATCCAGCCGCGGAGCGCAACGAAACCATCCACTTCACCGAAGAACACCTCCACACATGAAAAAAACAACACTCTTGAGCCTGCTCGCCACCGCCGTCGTTCCCCTTGCGCAAGCCGCCAACACGATTCCGCTCACCACCACAATCCCGCCGGAAAAAATCGAAGGCACCCCGATCGAGGTCAAGGTTCCGAACCTCAAACCCGCCGCCTCGAAAGCCCCGGAAATCCAAGTTCCCGCTGGAACCACGCTTCTCTCGAAAGGCAAGCCGGTCACCGCCAGCGACGACTTCCCCATCATCGGTGAACTGCCCTACATCACCGACGGCGAGAAGGACGCCGGCGAGGGCTACTTCCTCGAACTCGCGAACGGCCTCCAGTGGGTGCAGATCGACCTCGAACAGGATGCAACCATCCAAGCCGTCTGGGTCTGGCACTACCACTCCCAGCGCCGTGCCTACCACGATGTCGTCATCCAAATCTCGAACGATCCCGAATTCGCCACGGGCGTGACCACGGTCTTCAACAACGACTTTGACAACTCCGCCTCGCTCGGCACCGGCTCCGACGCCCCCTATATCGAAACCCAATACGGCCTTCTCGTTCCCGTCGCGGGCGTCAAAGGCCGGTTTGTGCGCCTCTACAGCCAGGGCAACACCTCGAACGACATGAACCACTACATCGAAGTCGAGGTGTTCGGAACCCCGGCGCAGTAACGCTCCTGCGCATGCCTCCCATCGCCCTCCGCATCGCCATCGCTATTCTTGCGGCTGCCGGAAGCGCGCCAGCATCGGAATACTCGGTGCTTAACAAGCATCCTGATGCCAAACGCACGGCGGATGGAGCTTGGGAAGTGCATGACAAAAACCGACCGTGGCCACCCACGGCCACGCCGAAGCCGTGGGCTGAACTCGAGCAGGAAGCAAAGCCGCCCTCCGGTGCGCAAATTCTCTTCGACGGATCGTCTCTCGACGCCTGGAATATTCCCCAGCCTTGGATTCTCGACAATGGCGTCCTCCAAGTGCGCCCGGTCAATCCCTCCCTGACCACCAAGCAATCCTTCGGCTCGTGCCGCCTTCACTTGGAATGGAAAACCCCTCCGGGGAATCCCGCCAAAACCGGCCAGCATCGTGGCAACAGCGGCGTGTTCCTCATGTCCACCTACGAAATCCAAATTCTGGACAGCCACGAAAACAAAACCTACGCCGACGGCATGGCCGCCGCCCTTTACGGAGTGAAGCCGCCGGATGCCAATGCCCTCCGCCCCGCCGGCGAGTGGCAGTCCTACGACATCTGGTTCAAGCGCCCACTCTTCGATGATGCGGGAAAAATGACCTCCCCCGCCTGCGTCACCGTTTTGGTGAATGGCGTCCTCGTCCAAAGCAACGTTCCGTTCGACGGCCCATCGTCCCACAAAAAACGCCGCCCCTACCAAAAACACGCGGACGCCCTCCCGCTCATGCTCCAAAACCACAACGAGGTTGTGGAGTTTCGCAACATCTGGATTCAGCCGCTGCCGGATGACCAGGTCCTCTCGCCCGCCGGTCCGGTCGGCATGAACAAATGAAAATACTCTTGGTGCCCGCTGTTCTCTCGGCCTCGATCCACCTGTGTGCCTCTAAAAATGATGCCTCCGTGGCGCATGCCCTGTTCGAAGGCGGCTCGGACACCAAGTCCCTCAGCGCCTGCGGCGACACCCCGCTCCACGAGGCTGCCGCCAGCGGGGGCGTCGAAATCATCGCCCTTCTCCTAAAACACGGCATCGATCCCGCCACCGTTTCGCAAACCGGCGACACCGCCCTCTCCATCGCCCTCAAGCGCGGCGATGCTTCCATCATTTCATCCATCGAAAAATCCCTCAATACACCATGAAAGCAGCCCCAACCGCCCAATCCTCCCTCTCCCGACGGTCATTCCTGAGGGCCGGCCTCGCCACCGCCGCCGGCACGATCTTCTTCCCCTACATCGCCCGTTCGAACCCCATCGGCGCGAACAACCGCGTTCGCATGGCCCTCATCGGCTGTGGCCTCATCATGGGCGGCCACCACGGGTGGGCGCAGTCCCACCCGGAAATCGATCTCGTCGCCATCTGCGATGTAAAAACCAAGAATCGAGAGGCAGCGCTCGCCAAGCTCAAACAAAAGGACCCGACCGCGATCGGCTATGTCGATTACGGCGACATCATGGCACGCAGCGATATCGATGCCGTCATCATCGCCACCCCCGACCACTGGCACGCCGCGATCTCGATCGATGCCATGCGCACCGGAAAAGATGTCTATGTCGAAAAACCCATGGCCCTCACGCTGGTCGAAGCCGCTGCCATGGTGGCGGCCGAAAAACGCTACAACCGCATCCTGCAAGTCGGCAGCCAGCAGCGCTCGGACCCCGCATTCCGCCAGGCCGTGGAGGTCGTGCGGAATGGCTGGATCGGAGAGATCACCGAGATTCATATCGATTTAAAGGGTGATTTTCCGCCCGACAGATTGCTCCCCGAGGAACCTGTCCCTGCCGATATCGACTACGACCGCTGGCTCGGCCCTGCCCCCTGGAGGCCCTACAACAACGTGCGGGTCCTTGGGGCCTACGGCGGAGGCTGGCGCATCTTCTGGGACTACGGCTCGCGCAAAAACGGCGACTGGGGCGCACACCACTTCGATATCGTGCAATGGGCCCTCGACATGGACGGCAACGGCCCCGTGCTCTTCGTTCCGAAGGGATTCGAAGGGGAGCCCTATCAATACCATCAGTATGCCAATGGCTTGAAAGTCACGGCCTCGAAAGGCGGCGGTCCGGCCAATGGGGCCATGATCCGCTTTGTCGGAAAAAATGGTGAGGTCAAAGTCTCACGCGGCGAAATTGAGACCACCCCGGCTGGTCTTGCCACAAAATCCCCCTCCTCCAGCGAATACCGCGCCTACATGTCGCACAACCACCGTCAAAACTGGCTCGACTCGATCATCTCAAGGCGGCCCCCGATCTGTCCGGCCACCGTCGGCGCCAGCACCCTTGACATCTGCGCCCTCGCGGGAATCGCCGAGCGTCTGGAACGCCCGCTCCATTGGAACCCTGAAAAACGCCAAATCACCGGAGACCCCGAAGCCGCACGCTTTGCCGACTACACCCGCCGAGCGGGATATCCGCTTCCCGTTTGAAAATTCTATCCACCTCACGCATGAGACACCTTTTTGCCACTCTCTTCCTCGCCACCGCCCTGGCCGCACACGCGGCCATTCCAGCGGATATCCTCGAAAACCTCGCCTCGCCCGATTTGACGAAGCGCTTCGAGGCGGAAACGAAACTCCGCCAACTCGCCTTCGAAGCAGGCAAACCCGGAGCAGATCTGGTCGCGGCAGCTGCATTGGAAAATGACCTCCTCGCACTCGCCTCGGACACAGCGGCCCCCGAACCTTCGAGACTCAGCGCCTTGGAACAACTCCCCTTTCTGGCTTCCGCCGCCTTGGTTCCCAGACTCGCCGCCTTGCTCTCCGATCCCAACCCCCTCATTCGGGAAGGCGCCCGCAGCGCCCTGCAGAACAATCCAAACCCCGCCGCATCCGCGCCGCTCCTGCAGGCTCTTGAAAAAGCCGGCCAACCCGCGTGGACACTCGGTCTCATGGACTCGCTCGCCACGCGCGCCGATACCGCCGCCATCCCGGCGTTCGCCTCAAGTTTGACCTTGCCGGACCAAGCAATCGCCTCGATGGCAGCCCAATCCCTCGGCTCGCTCGGCGGCAAAGAGTCCTTCGAAGCCTTGAACAAATTCCTGCCGAACTGCCCGCCAAACATCCTGCCTGTCGCCCAAAGCGCGCTCGTTCGCTGTGCCCTTTCCATGACAAAAGACCCAACGAGCATTTGGGACCGCCTTGTCGCAGCCACCGAGAAATTTCTGGGAATGCCAACAGCTGCGGAATCCATCGCCGCTCTCTGGCCCAAGGCCTCCAATGCCGCAGTCCGGTGCGAGATTTATAATGCCCTTGCCGACCTTGGCGATGGCTCCCAAGCCACACCCCTTGTCGCCGAACTTCTCGCAAAACAAGACACTCCGGGCAGCCTTGAAATCCTCCGCCTCGCCGTTCTTTCCGACAAACCCTCGTTGAAAAATCCCGTCCTCGCCGCACTGCCAACCCTCAACGAGGATGCACAACTCGCCGTGCACGCCGCGCTGGCGCAAAAATCGGACTCCTCGCGTGAAGACGAGCTCCTCGCCCTCGCCGCAGCTCTGGATGGAACCAAAAAAGCCACTGCCATCGAACTTCTCGGCGCCTGCGGCACGGAAAAAAGCGTGGACTTTCTCGTTGCCGAAATCCTCAAAAAATCCCCTCAAACCCTGCCCGCCGCCTCAGTCGCCATCAATCGTCTGAAGATTCCCGGCCTCGACCAACGACTCGTGGAACAGGTTAAAGCCGCGCCAAGCCCTGAGGTCATCACGCTACTCGCCTTCCGCAACCCGGATGGCACGGAAGCCCTCCTCCTCAATCTCGCCTCACCAAACTCCGCAGCCGGGCAGCGCCAAACCGCGCTTTTCTGTCTCGAAACCATGGGCCAATTCGAAACGGGCGCCCAACTCCTCCGCTGGATCGCCGAAACTCCGCAAGGCTCCGACCCCAAGCCCTTCATTGCCGCATTCCGTAAAATCGCTCCGAGACTGCGCTCCGAGGACGCCCTTTGGCAGTCCGCGTTTCTCCCGGCGTTCCAATCCGCATCGCCGGAAAACCGCAATGCACTTCTTTACACCATTCCCGCACTCCGTTGTCCCCAGTCAGGCGCCACCCTCGTCGAGTGGGTTCGCAGCGACGCCGACTTGCGATACATTGCGATCGATAAACTGGTGTCATGGCCCAGTTTCGCCGCTGCCGACTCGCTGCTCGCCGCTGCGCAAATTTCCGATTTAGACGACCCCAGCCGAGAAAAACTCTTCGAGGCCGCGACCAAACTTTTATACCCGAACATCAACGCTTCTGCTCGCGTTAAAAAAGAGTATGCGGCAAAAGTCCTCGCAGCCGCCCCTGAAGGCCCGATCCGCGAATCTGTCCAACAGGCGATCACAGCAGCCAACCTTCCAAACTAAACACCCAACCAACCCACACCATGCCAAGACCACTGACATTGTTTACCGGCCAATGGGCCGACCTCCCGCTCGCCGACCTCGCCCCGCTCGTCAAAAAGATGGGCTACGACGGCGTCGAACTCGCCTGCTGGGGCGACCACTTCGATGTCGACCAGGCCGCCTCGTCGAAATCCTACATCCGCGAAAAGTGGGAACTCCTCGCCGACCACGGCCTCACCTGCTTCTCGATCTCGAGCCACCTCGTCGGCCAGGCCGTTTGTGACCCGATCGACGCCCGCCACAAATCCATCCTCCCGCCCGATGTCTGGGGCGACGGCGAACCGGAAGGCGTCCGCCGCCGCGCCGCCAAAAAGATGGCCCTCACCGCGAAGGCCGCCCGCGCGTTTTTCAATGCAAAACCCGGCTTCTCGAAAGCCCCCCACCGCATTGCCGTCAACGGCTTCACCGGCTCCTCGATCTGGCATTCCATCTACGCCTTCCCGCCGACCTCGCAGGAATACTGGGACGCCGGGTTCGCCGACTTCGCGAAACGCTGGACCCCGATCCTCGATGCCTTCGACAAGGCGGATGTCGATTTCGCCCTCGAGGTGCATCCCACCGAGATCGCATTCGACATCGCCACCGCCGAGCGCGCCCTCGCCGCGGTGAAAAACCACCGCCGCTTCGGCTTCAACTACGACCCCTCACACCTCGGCTACCAAGGCGTGGACTACGTCGCGTTCATCCGCAAATTCGGCCCGCGCATTTTCCACGCGCACATCAAGGACGCCTGGTGGGGCCACGGCGACGGCTCGGTCGGCGTCTTCGGCGGCCACACGACCTTTGGCGACGCCCGCCGCCAGTGGGACTTCCGCTCGCCGGGTCGTGGCGACATTAACTTCGAGGAGGTCATCGTCGCCCTCAACGATGTCGGCTACCAAGGCCCGCTCTCAGTCGAGTGGGAGGACATTCGCATGGATCGCATCCACGGTGCCACCGAGGCGGCCGTCTTCGTGCGCGATCTCGACTTCTCGCCGAGCGCCGTGTCGTTCGACGCCGCCTTCGACAAAAAGAAAGGCAAATCCAAATGAGCGCCGCCAAACGCAAAATCCGCATGGGCATGGTCGGTGGCGGCCGTGGGGCCTTTATCGGAGCGGTCCACCGCATGGCGGCGGCCCTCGATGGGCAGATCGAACTCGTCTGCGGCGCGTTCAGCAGCGACCCGCAACGCTCGCGCGACTCGGGAGCCGACTTCTTCCTCCCGCCGGACCGCTGCTACGGAACCTTCGAGGAAATGATGAAATCCGAGGCCACTCTGCCTCTGGGCGAGCGCATGGATTTCGTGACCATCGTCACTCCGAACCATGTCCACTTCCCCGCCGCCAAGGCCGCGCTGGAACACGGCTTTCCGGTCCTCTCTGACAAACCCGCGACCTTCAATCTCGCGGAGGCGAAGGAACTCGGCGCCCTCGTCGCCAAGACCGGCCTCCTCTACGGCCTCACCCACAACTACACCGGCTACCCGCTCGTCAAAGAAGCCCGCGACATGGTGCGTGCCGGCCAACTCGGAAAAATCCGCAAGGTCGTGGTCGAATACCCGCAAGGCTGGCTGTCCACGCGCCTCGAGGAATCAGGCCAGAAGCAAGCCGCCTGGCGCACCGATCCGACCAAATCGGGCGCAGCCGGTTGCCTCGGCGACATCGGCACCCACGCCGAAAATCTCGCGGAGTTCATCACCGGCCTCCGCATCAAGGAACTCGCCGCGGACTTGACCACATTTGTCGAAGGCCGCGCGCTGGATGACGACGGCAATGTCCTCCTCCGCTTCGACAATGGCGCGAAGGGCATCCTCCACTCGTCCCAAATTTCCGTGGGCGAGGAGAACAACCTCAACATCCGCGTCTACGGCGAACTCGGCGGACTCGAGTGGCACCAGCAGGAACCGAACACCCTCCTCGTGAAGTGGAACGACCGCCCGACGGAAATCCGTCGCACGGGCCTCGGTTACCTCGGCACGAACGCCGCCGCACATACGCGCATCCCGGCGGGCCACCCCGAGGGCTACCTCGAGGCCTTCGCCAATATCTACCGCAATTTCGCCAACCACCTCCGCGCTGTGATCGACGGCACCACGCCCGACGCCACCGCTCTCGACTACCCGAAGATCGGGGACGGCATCCGCGGCATGGCCTTCATCGAAGCGGCGGTGGACAGTTCGCAACACAACGCCCGCTGGACCCCGCTCCCCGCATGACCATCAAACACCTTGCCCTCGCAATGATTCTTGGCTCCACCATCCTCGCCGAAGCCGCCGACGACCCCAAGCGCGTCCTCGTGTGCACCACCACGATGGGGTTCCGTCACCCCTCGATCCCCCACGGCGAGGAAGCCCTCGCCGCATTGGACGCCGCTTCGCCGGACTTCGAGATCGTCACCTGGCTCCGCCAACCCGACATCAAGGTGCCCCAGGCACCCAACCCTCCCCGCAAGCCGGCGGACGACGCCCCACAAGCCGAACTCGACAAATACAACACCGCCCTCGCCGCACACGAACAGGCCATGGAAAAATGGAACCGCGAGGTGAAGCCGGAAGCCGACATCAAACGGGCGCAGTTCCTTGCCGCCATGGCCAAAACCCTCGAGGCCCTCTCGCCACAGGCGCTGCGCGACAACCGCATCGATGCCGTCATTTTCTGCAACACCTCGGGCGCACTCCCGCTGCCCGATGCTCAAGGTTTTGCGGACTGGGTTCGCTCGGGAGGTGCGTTCATCGGTATGCACGCGGGCAGCGACACCCTGAAGGACTCGCTTCCCTTCACCGACATGCTCTGCGGCACCTTCGACGGACACGGCCCGCAAGTCTCCGCCACTCTCCACGCGGGAGACAAGGAGCACCCGGCCAACGGCGACATCGGCGATATCTGGACCCTCTCCCAAGAGGAAATGTATCTCATCAAAAACCAAGACCGCGACAAAGTGCGCTCGATCTGGTTCATGCGCCACCATCCGAACAAGCCCGAGGAAAAAGGCTTCTTCCCCGTCGCCTGGGTGCGCAGCCTCGGCGACGGACGCGTCTTCTACACCTCCCTCGGTCACCGCGAGGACATGTGGAGCATCGACCCCGCCCTCCCGAACCGCATCAACCCGATTGAAACCGCCTCCCAATTCCGCAAGCATCTCCTTGGAGGCATCCGCTGGGCCCTCGGCCTGGTTCCCGGTTCCTCCGAGCCCAATCCTTCCACCAACTAACTATCACACCATGAGCACCGAATACTTCCCCGGCATCCCGAAGATCGCCTTCGAGGGCCCCA
>CAZRLX010000099.1:0-9575 GCA_964601115.1 uncultured Chthoniobacter sp.
CGGCGGCCCGTGGAATCGGTGCGGATCGAGGGGTGGTGAGCCTTGATGGCGTTCGCCCCGGTGCCGGCGAACAATATGCGCACCCGCAAGACCGGAGCGCCGTCGGGGATTTTCACCATGTCCTTGGGGATTTTGTTGATGCCATAGGCCTCCTCGAACACGCCGGGAACCGCCGAGCTGTCATAAAGAAGGATGTCGCATTTGGCATCCCCGCTGTCTTTGCTGAACTCCCAAGTCACCGGGTGCATCCCGGCGTCCAACGGGTAGCTGACTTCCAGATCTTCGGTGTCACCGGAAAACTCGAAACGGTCCATGAGGTAGCTTGCCCCCGGGGCGGTGGAGACGACCGTCGTCTGCCAACCCAGCGGGGAACTGCCGGACTTGAGCGTGGAACGCGTGGCCGCCAGATCGCCCTCCTGAAAGCGGGTGGGCTCGCGGTCCACGGGAACGGGCAGGTCGTATTTCGACAAGGTCGCCCCTTTCCCACCGTCCGGCAAAACATAGGTGGCGAACGGAGAGGCATCGGACGGTGTCTCTTCGGCGATGGCCGCCGAAACCAGCGAAACACCGATGGCGAGGATTGGAAGAATTCGGAAGAAATTGCTTTTCATTTCTGGCCTCCGTTGATCTGGAGAATGTTTTGGCCACCGCGGTCGAAGCGGATCGAGGTCAGGCCGTTGGATTGTTGCGAGAAGGAGAGCGTGTCCTGCTGGTCGTCCCACGCGATGCTTGCTTTGCCGTTTTTCCAGTCGGTCTTGGGCAACGGGTCGCCCTCGCGGAAGGGATAGAGGAGGAACTTGAAGCGGGGTTCCACGGAGCGGCTGGAGATAAGCAGGCGCTTGCCGTGGAAGCGCTCGAAGACACGGTCGCTCCAACCGTAACCGGGGAAGTCCTCGATTTTGCCCAGCACTGGCCTGCCGCCCTCGATCTCCAAGGCGCGAATGAGCAGTCGGCGGGGGCCGTCCTTTTCCTTCAGCACCACCTCGCGATCGGTTTGCGAGGCAATCGAGAGATCGGGTTGCAGGATGAAAATCCAATCGTAGTTGTGCTGGGTGGCCTTCTCGCCGGCATCGCGCGGGCTTTTGCGGATGTCATCCACAATCACCGCATACGGGTGCTTGCCGCGAACCAACCCCGCCGTGCGGAAAGCGTGCGCCACAGGAAAGCGGTGCACCAGCGGCGGCGTTGTGCGCGTGGCGGTCCCCACATGGCCCGGATAGTCCCAGTCGGGGAGGTCGTCGAGGGATTTGGAATTCCCCGGAAACGGGCGGTCGGGCTGGTAAAGCGGCCGCATCTGCGACACAAGAATCTCCGCGCCCCAATTCTCCCACACCGGTTCTGTCTTGGGTTTGGGATTTGTTTCCCAAGTAAAGGTGAAGGTGTTGTCCACGCTCACAAACATGGCCTCGGGCTTGGAGACAAAATCCACCCCGCGGCTGTTCTGGTATCCCGTGCCCACGCCGTCCACGCGCACCGTGCTGTAGTGCTCGGAGTCGGCGACATGGCCGAGCGGGCCGGCCGAGTCGGCGATTTTCGCGTGGTAGGTCCACGGACGCCCGAGGCCGTTGAGCAGGAACTTGCCATGCCCGTGCCGAGGATGCGCGGAAAACATCTGTTGCGCGTGCACCATAAATTGCAGCGCCTCCGTGCTCCAGTCGCTGCGGCTCTCGACAAGCAGGCGTTGCGGACAAAAGTAATCGAGGGGCGGACTGATTTCCTTCAACTGGTCCTCGAGCCCGACCTTGGACGAATAATCCCCCCCGAAGAGCATCAACTGCAGAAGCGTGTCCCCGCCGAACTCGTGGCCACTGACCTTGAGGGCCTCGATCTCCTCGTAGTTCTCCCCCACGGAGCAACGCCAGACATAATCAACCACCGGATCCTCCGGGAACGCGAACTTCACCGGCATGATCACCCCGAGCCAATAGCTCATGGGAATATCGCTGCCACCCCATGCGCCATAGAGCTGCACCCGTCCGCGCCACGGCACCATGTGGTTGAGGATGTAGCCGGTGACATATTTCCGGATATTCGGGATCGCCATGAGGTTCTCCGGAAACTTCACCGGGATGATCCCCGAGAGGTCGCGCCGGGAAAACGGCAGGGCGAAATACGAACTCACCGCGTTTTTCCCCTCCCGCTCGTGGGAGGTCCCGGAGTCGTAGATCGCGTAGGTGAAATAATTCGCGAGAAGTTGCTTGGTCCAAGCCGCGACTTTCGGGTCGTAGCCCTCCTCGCCCTCGATCGCGAGGCAGAGGATGCCGAGGTTCGCGTGGATCAAGTCCCAGTTGTGGGTGGACTGTCCCGCGATACCCATCGCCCAGGAGTAGTGCTTCGCCGTGGCCGAGGCGATCGCCTTGCGGACGGTGTCACGCTGCCCGGGCGTCATCCAGTTGTAGAGAAAGTCATATGCATAGCCGATATGGTGATGGTCGATCACCGCCATGCTCCAGTGCTGCCAGGAAAGCACCCCGCTGAATTCCTCCTTGATGCGGGGATTCCACTTGTCCGCCCCTTGGTGCAGCTCGATCTCCCCCTTGCGGAAAAGTTGCTTCTGTTTGTCGGAGGCGAAAGTCTCCAAGGCCTTGGCGAGCTCCTTGGCGAGCGCCTCGTCATTGTCGATGAGGCTGACCAGCGCGGCGCTGGCAATCTGGCGGATGATCCCCTTGCGCGCCCCGGACTCGTCACCGGCGAGAAGTTTCTGATAATCCGCGTCCGCCTTCAACTTGGCGACCTCCTCCCGCATCTTGGCGATCACAATTTGACCAAGTTTGGTTTCCGCCGCCTTCTTCTGCAGAAGGGGGACATCCTCCGGATTGATGAACACCCGCGGATGAACCCCCGGGGGCGGCGGTGGCCGGAACCTCGCCAGATCGAGCCCGTTGAAATCCAGCTTCACATTGTCCGTGGGCCAGTCCTCGAATGACTTCAACCAAGCCTTGTAGTTCTCCTCTGCAAACGAAAGGTCGGTCAGGGGATTTTTTGGCGGAGCCGCAAAGAGAAAAGCGGCGGACAGGATCACTGCGGGAATCCATGCAGGGAGAGGGCTCATGAGATAAAAAGCATTAGCGATAAACCCTTCTCCAACGCCATGGGCAAAACAGAAAAAAACATGTTCATTCTTGGACAAGTGATTGTGTCTCCGCGCGGAAACGGCTGTTTTTCCGATATGGCGCTTTATTAGATTGCCATCAGGGGAAATCCCCCTAATGTCTGCGACTTTGCGCGTCCTACAGGGCGATAACTTAAATTGTATTTTATTGATGAGAAAAGCGTTGCGTTTTATTGTTTTTTGCGGAGTTCTGGCGATCGGCGAATCCGCCATGGCGTCGAGGAACACGACATTGCACCTTCCAGAACCGGGGTTTGCGAGCCAGTCCACTGTAAAAAAACAGAAATCCGGTCTTTTCCCGCTCTTGGTCAAACAATCCCGCTCGCCTGAGCCAAGCGTGGAGATCGACGAGCGCATGGGCGACGCGATCCGCATCGCCGAGAGCGCGGCCCGCTCACGATCGATCAAGCGGTGCTGGCGCTATGTGAAGCGCGCGCTGCAACTGGCGAATGTCATCGATTGCTACCCCCGCACCCGACTCGCCAAGCATGCGGCGGTCGAACTCCCGGAGCGATACGGTTTCAAGCAAATCCCCGTGGAGAACCCCTTCGAGGCTCCAGTGGGCGCGGTATTGGTCTACGGCGGGCGCGGTGCGGGCCATGTTGAGATTCGCACCGAGCAAGGATTCGTGAGCGACTTCTCCTCGCCCGATCCCTCTCCGCGCCCGTTGATCGGCGTCTTTATCAAGCCCCCGCAAAAGTCCGAACTGTAAAAAGGCCGGAGAACGGCGTTGACAAAACGCCCCGGAAAAGGATGGTATCATCCCCGAGCGCAGCCCCTCGGCGGCGCTTCAAATGGTGGTCGTAGCTCAATGGCAGAGCTCCAGGTTGTGGTCCTGGCTGTTGCGGGTTCGAGTCCCGTCGATCACCCCACCTTCCCTCAAGGAACCAATCCCTTGATCCTGATCAGCAGCGGCAGAAGGGTGAACACAAGAACCAAGCCGACCGCCCCGACCGCCAACGCGGGCACAGCGCCATCCCTCACGGTCAGTCCTCCCTTCGCATAGGCGAGCGCGTTCGGCGGCGTGCTGATGGGCAACGCGAACCCCAGGCAGGCGGCCAACGCGAGGCTCACAGCGGCCTGGTCGATCGCGAGATTGCCGGAGAGCGACGTGGCCGAAACCCCGATCGGCAACAGCAGGTTCGCCGCGGCTGTGTTCGACATGAATGTGCTGAGCGCGGCGGTGAAGACGGCGATCAGCACAACCAGTCCCATGCCTCCGAAGGGCAACCCGCCCAGCCAACCCGCGATCACTTTGTCGAGCCCGCTCATCTGCATTCCCGCTCCGAGCGATATCCCGCCGGCGATCAAAATCAGCACGTCCCATTCAATTGATTTCAAATCCTCGGAATCAAGAATCCCCGACGTGGTGAAGACAATTACCGGCAGCAGCGCCACGACAGACGCCGGCAAGCCGGTCGCACGGTCCGAAAGCCAGAGCACCACCGTCAGAAAAAAAACGGAAATCACCATCCATCCCTGCCGCGAGGGCCTCGCTCCGTCGATCGACAAAACCAGTGGTGTCGCGCCCGGCTGGAACCAGCGCACCAAAAACCACCACGCGAACCCGAGCAACAGGGCGGCCACCGGCAACGCGAGAAACATCCACTCCAGAAAATCCACAGGCGTTCCCGCATGTTCGAGATACCCGATCGCCACCAGATTCGGCGGACTGCCGATCGGCGTTGCCATGCCACCGAGATTCGCGGCGAAGGCCACACCGAGGAGCAGGGCTTTGCGGAGCGGGTTGGCATAGTCGAGCGTGACAAGAAGGGGACCGAGCACCGCCAACATCATCGCGGCGGTCGCCGTATTGCTCATCCACGCCGAGAAGACCGCTGTCACAAGCATGACCCCGAACAGCACCGTGCGGGGTTGGTTTCCAAACGGACGGAGAAGGACCACCGACAGCGTGCGGTCGACCCTTGTCTTCTCCGCGGCCTTTGCCAGCAGAAAGCCTCCAAAAAACAAAAACAGCACGGGATCGGCGGCGGCAGCTGTGATCGCCATGTAGTTCGGTGCCTTCCCGGACTCGAACCCGAGGAAAGACCATCCGCCGGGGTTCGCCAGCAACAACACCTGCAGACCGAACACCAGGATCGCCGTGGCGAACAGCGGAATCGCCTCCGTGCACCAAAGGATCGCCGCGAGCACAAAGATACCTCCCATCGCGGCGACTTCCCGCGGACACCCGCCGGCATCCGCCAGACTCCACGCCGCGACAAGCGCCGCAAGAACGGCAAGCAGGAAGTGGACGGATTGCCTCATGCTGGAATCGGCTGCCGGCCGATTGTCCCGCGCAGCGACTCGGCGTAGTCAGGTTGCTCGATGCGCTGAAGCTGGGCGATCGCCGCATCCAATCGCCCGGGAATCCCGAGTTCGGCGGCGAGCGACTCGTTGCGGGGACGGCGCAGGAAGGTCCCCAGCGTTTTCACATGCCGGAGCCAGAGGACTCTATCCGCTGCGGCCATGGACTCGAGGCGCTGGCGATACCAGTCGCTCGCAAGCACACTTTCACGGGTAAAGAGGGCGCGCACGGAAGGATCACTGAGCGGCTTTCCATTCCAATCCCCGTCGCGCATGATATGCAGAAGCGCCTGGATCGGAGGACACGCCATCTCGACGCCCCCATCCCGGAAATACGACTCGGCCACGGATTTTTGCGTGGTTGCGATATTGTCCATCCCGTCGGCGAAGGCATCCATTCCCTGCAATTCGGGACGCAACATTTCCGGAGTGAACACACGGTGCGGGTAGTTGAAGACACGCCCGAAAAACATGCGAACGAACACCTCGTTGATCCGCCACCCCAACCGGCTCGAGGCCAGCATCCGCCCGCCATGCTCGAGATCGGGCACGCGCTCGAGGCATCCATTGGCGATCAGGAATTCCGGCGAACGTTCCTCAGGCGTCATGCGGGACCAGACCTCGGGCACAAGGAGACTGATGTCGTGATCCACCCTCGCCAGCGGACCGACATGGCCTGCGGCGGTGATGAAAACGCCCTGTCCGGTGAGCACGTAGCCGACGAGCGCGGCGTTCAGGTCGTAGACCGGCGGGAGGGCGTTGAACGGCCCTTTCGTGAGCGCCCCCTCGCTGCCCGCTCCGGTGGTCGACGGGGACTTCCCGGTGAGCGAGCAGATGTATTCCATGAACAACTCGGGCAATTCGAGATGGTGAATCGGATTGAACACTGCGAGCGAGCGGACGCCTTTCTCCGCCGGATTGTTCCGCCGCCCAGGCAGAATCGCTGTAACCGGAGTGTGAACGGGCTTGGCCATGGGAATGCGCAGCAGCAGGCGGCGCGTCGTTTCCGCCAGATACGCATCGCGGGGGTGGACCAAATCCTGGCGCGTCTGGAGGTAGCGGGGGTTTTTCGAAGGCTTTCCGTCGACGATCCTTGGAGACGCGTTGCAAACGAAAAACGCCGGACCGGCATCCCCATCAAGCGCGGCTCGGATCGTCCGCTGCATCGGTTCGGTGAACTTCGAGAAACGCACGGCATCCTCCGCAAGATCGAGCAGATCGGCGCGGACCAGCGGCTGGTAGTTGGAAAAAAAGTTCCCGGTCCGCGAGAAATCCTGCTCCGTCTGCTTGTCGTAGCCGGGATGAATGGCGTCATCGGGCCTTTGGAACAGGCGGTATTCGCAGTTTTGCGCGAACTTCAGCGACGCCTCCCCACCCGGCGTGTTTTCGATCGCATCCGGCGGCACGATCACCGAGGCGGTGATGTCGTCCTCCATCTGAAGCTTCACCGCCGGATGGAAATCCTGCCTCAGGCTGAAGACGCGCCAGGATCCATCGGCCTCGTAACCCACGCGGAGGAAGTTCGCGGAGACATGCCTGTCGTGGAATTTGAGTTCGTGGCCCGCGAATCCGTTGACAATATCGACACTGAATCCCTCCCGCCAATCGCCCCCGTTCGAGGGGTCGTAAAACCGCTTCACCACGAAGACAAGTTCCTTCACATGCTGCGGAATCGCGGCGAGCCACTCGTTGTAGGCGTCCGAGTAGTCCACGGGCGACGGCGTGAGCAGCTTGATCACCGAACCGAGCGAGCGGTTGGGGTCCAGAACCGCTCGGCGATCGCTGCCGTGCCTGGCGGCATCGCGGAACCTGTCGGAGTAGTCCTTTTCAATCAACTCCCCCACCCGCTCGAAATCCTGCTGGAAATCGGCGACAAACACAGGCCCACGGATGATCGCGTCGGAGATTGATTTCGAGATTTCGGATTTTCCTCCGCCGGAAACGGTGCAAGGCTTGTGGCAGAACGTCGCGTCCGCGCGCGTGCCGACCAACCGCCACTGGTCGCCCCCAGCGGAACGCTCGAGCGTGATGCGATACCCCGAGGGACGCACGTAGACATGGCCGGGAAGCAATTTGATCGAGACCGGCGATCCATCCGGCGTCTTCCACGACAAGGTCAGCCGCGGCAGGCTCGCCACGACGTTCTCGGGCACGTAGGTGATTCCCGGGTGGTTCTTGTCGACGGCGTAGCCACCAGGCCGCGGTTCCATGATCTCGGGAAAAAGGCGAAGTGCCTCCTGCATCGAGTGGCCCCGGCTTTTGACATGCGTCTCGCAATTGAATTCCTCGCCGAGGTCGTAACTCGGAAACACCAGAGCACCGCCGGCATGCTCCTCCTCCGCACGCCCGAGCAGATTCGCAGCGAAGCCGATCTGGGTCTTCACCTCTTTTTTGCAATACCCGAAATAATTGTCCGCGATGAGTGTGACGATCGCTCCCGAGGCGCTTCTTGCGGTGAGCTTGAACGCCGACCCGTCGTTGTAGGGCTCGCCAACCTCCCGCCAGCACATGCCGTCGCGCCGCTGGCGCTCGGTGGCATGGTCCCAGTGCGGCAATCCCACCGACGCCTTGGTCACGGATGTCAGGTGCGGAGCCAGGATCACGCACCCCGTGTGGCCGCTCCAATGCTCGGGATCGAGCCCCGCGTCGTTCTGCGGCAGATACGGGTCGCCGGCGTTTCCAAAAATGCTCTCCACGAAGTCCAAATTGCTCACCAGATTCCCGGGCGCGAAAAAACGAATCTCCATCCGCTTCTCGCTGGTGAATCCCGCCACCGCCGGGCAGACGAGCGGACGCAGGAGCAGCGACACAAAACATTCGGCCTCGCACTCCTGGCCAGCGGTGAAGGGCAAGCGCATGAGTTCCCCGGGCGGCTTCAACGCCTCCTCGAGCATGCGGCTGAATGTCGCCAGCGGCACCGATTTCTTGTCGTCGGGGATCGGCAATCCCCCCTCCGCGACATGGAACACCCCCTGCGTCGTGCGGCGGTCCTTGGCAGGATTGTGCAACACCCCCTGCGCGACCCGATAGCTGCTGATGATTCCCGACACGAATTCATCGGACCCGCTTGGCAGCGACAACGCGCGCGCCAAGCCGTGACGGTCGAGCACAAAGGTCTGCGAGGGCAATCGCGGGATGTTTCCCGTTTCGTAGAGAAACTCCTCGAGAAACCGCTGGATGCGCCAATCCGCCGGACACAGGTAGTCGCTCAGCAGGCGCGATGTCTCCCGGCTGTGGGCCAGCATCGACTCGGCAAGACCGGCGAAGCCATTGTCCTCGGCCAATGTCGCCGTGGGGCACCCGATCGCCGCCAGTTTCAGGTTCAAATACGTCTGGAGCTTCGCTCCCGTGATCCCCCCCTCGGGGGACAGTCCAATGCTCGATGCGATTTTGTCCATTGTGTTCTCCCGTTGAAAATTCCCGACGCGGCGACCCTTGAGGAATGGACCCCGCAGGTCAAGTGTCGGATGCCAACTTTGCGCTTATCCCGCAACTCGCGGAATCGACTCCGCGTTTGCCCGTCGCCACTTCCTCGTGCAGGGTGTTCCCGACACTCCATGAGCCTCCTCCGCATTTCACGCCTCACGCTCGCCGCCGCCGCCATCCTTGCCGCCGGATGCGCCTCGGACACCCGCCACCAACTCATCGTCAGCGCCGCTGACCAGCGCATGGTCCTGCTCCGCGACAACAAGCCGGTGAAAACCTACCCCGTCTCGACCTCCAAATTCGGCCTCGGCGACACACCCGGTTCCTATGGAACTCCGCTCGGGAAAATGCGCATCAAAGAAAAAATCGGCCACAACATGCCCCACGGCACCGTGTTCAAAAGCCGGATTCCCACCGGAGAAGTCCTTCCGGTGAACGCCCCCGGTCGCGATCCCATCGTCACGCGTATCCTTTGGCTCGAGGGCCTCGAACCCCGCAACCGCAATACCTTCGACCGCTACATCTACATCCACGGCACACCGGAGGAGCGCAACATCGGCCTCCCAGTGAGCTACGGCTGCATCCGCATGCGCTCGAGGGATGTCATCGAACTCTTCGACACCGTCGGAAAAAACGCCCTCGTCTTCGTCTCCCCACACCCCCTCCCCGATCACCTCGACATGGGTGAAGAGTTTTAGATTTTATGTTTGTAAGTTTTAAGACCCACTAA
>CAZRLX010000100.1:0-9471 GCA_964601115.1 uncultured Chthoniobacter sp.
TCAAGGACATCAACGAAAAGGGCGGAAACCTCCTGTTGAATGTCGGGCCGGATGGGAATGGCGTGGTTCAACCGGAAGCGTATGCCATCCTGAAGGAAACGGCGGAACTGTTGAAAGCGACCCCCATTCACAAAAAAACACCACAGATCACCGCCGTTCCCGGAGTCATCAAAAAGCAAGCAAAGCCAAAGAACGAAGCCGCGATCGACGGAGCCGGACTGTGACCTCGAACCCCCTTGTTCCCCAAACCAGATCAAACCATGAGCACTGAACCTGAACGCGAATTCGTCGGCAACGGCCGATATGCTTTGGACCAATTGCTCGGAAAAGGAGGCGCTGGCGAGGTTGTGCTCGCCTACGACCTCTCGCTGACCCGTTGGGTCGCGATCAAGCGGATTCCGGCCACGGATGCCGGGATTGTGCGGGAGGCCGGCGTGTTGGCGAATTTCCAGCATCCGAACATCGTCACGGTCTACGATGTGTTGCAAGAGGGCGGTCAGATTTTGATCGTTATGGAATTCGTGCAGGGCCAGACGCTCGAGGAACTCACCGAACCGATGAGCGGGGAGACGTTCCGGAATTTCGCGGAGCAATGCCTCGAGGGCCTCGGAGCGGCCCACGCCAAACACATCGTCCACCGTGACATCAAGCCGGGAAACATCATGCTGGTCCCGTTGCCCGAGGGCGGTTGCCAAGTGAAGCTGCTCGACTTCGGGCAGTCGCGTTTGATGGAGGCTCCCTCGCTGCAAACGATGGACCACAGTGGCGCGGTGGTTGGCTCGGTTTACATGATGTCTCCCGAGCAATTGAAGCACGAGGAACTCGACTCTCGGACGGATATTTACTCCTTCGGCTGTGTCTTTTACCAAGCCCTCACACTGCAGCGTCCCTTCACCGGAGAAAATATGACGCAGGTTCTCTCGGCGCATCTGAATCACAAATTCCAGCCGCTGGCCTCGGTCCGGCCGGACCTGCCGCAATCGCTGACAGCATGGGTGGAGCGGATGTTTTCGCTGGATCGAAACGACCGGCCCGCAAGTGCGCAAGAGGCGTTGCGGAGTCTGCGGGAGATTCCGCTCGCGCCGCCGACAAAGGCGAAAGCAGCGGTTGCAGTGGCCGTTGCCAAGCCAATCGCCGTGGCGGCAGCAAAAGCCGTGAAGACGACGCCCGTGGCCACTGTGGCGAAACCGGCCACCTCCATCGCACCCCGCACCGTTTCCACACCATCCAGCCCGCACACTCCAGAGCCTGCCAAAAAATTTCCCGTGCCGCTGTGGATCCCGCTGGCGGCGGCAGCGGTTCTTCTCATCGCCGGTGGAGTTTTTTTCCTTTCCCAAGGCACGCCACCGAAGGGCGACTTGCTCTTCGGTGCGGACTTATCGAATGGCGATTTTCCTCCCGGCACATGGACCATCACCGACGGGATCATGCAGGGAAATGGCAAGAGCGAAGTGCTCTGGACCAGGAAGGAATACGAAAATTTCGAACTGCATTTTGAAATCCGCGCCGCCCCGAATGCCAATAGCGGCATTTTTCTGCGATGCCCGAGTCCGCAGGAGTTGAAACAAAAAAATCTCCACTACCTGCGAGCCGCACTGGAGGTGGAGATCATTCAAGGCAAGGGTGATCCCGGAGCCATTTTAACCGTCATCAAGCCCTCCAAGCCCGTCGCCTTGGAGGCTGACAAGTGGTATGCCTTCGACATCAGGGCCGTCGGTTCCATGATCACGGTGACCTTGGATGGGCGCAAACTCTACGACCTCGACCTCTCAAAGGGAACCAAACCGGGACAGAACCCCGACGGCTCGAGAAACGTCTACCCGATCGCTTTGAACGACCTCCCAAAGAAAGGCCGCATCGGCATTCAGGACTGGCTTGGGCCAGTCGAATTCCGGAATTTCCGCATCAAGGAACTATGATGGATTGCCGCCTCGTTAAGACAGATGATTGGGCGCAAGCCAAACAAAGGCCAAAGGAGCCCCTTCTTCGCTGCGTTCCGGTTGCCCGCCCGTCCCACGTTTTCCCCATCCCGCCGATTCGGCTCTGACAAGCAGAACTTTCACCCACAGCACCACCCACCATTCCATCCGAAAAACCAACCCATGAAACGATCACTCATCCTGCTCACTGCCGCAGTTAGCCTCCTCTCGGCCTGCAAAGCCTCCGTTCCCCCGAAAATCACCGCGACCGACACCGGCGAGAGCGGCTCTGGCGCGCAGACGATCAAGGGCGGCGATGTGACATTGTTGCTGTCGGCAGACGCCAAACCGATCTCCTACACCATCGGCGACGGCGAGAATCTTCTCCGCCCTGATGCTGCAGGCCCTGGATTTTACCTGAGCACCGGCTCGGGAGCTGCGGAAAAAATCACTCCGTTCGTTTCCTCCGAATCCCAAGACGGGAAACTGATCCTCACCGCCGAGGACAAGACCCGCGTGACCCTCGCGGTGAATGCCGGCGACAGGTTCATTTCGTTCCGCCTCGAAAAAATCGAGGATGTGCCGAAGGACACCGAACCCACCTTGAATTTCGTGATGAATTTCAAATCCGGCATTTTCCCGGAAACCGTTCCTTTCGACTACATGTGCCTCTCGGGTGGGCGACAGGAAACCGTGCGTTCCTACATCAAAGCCTCTTGGCCCTTCCTCTGGCAGCGCGGCGATCACGACCCTCTTGGCGGGTTTGCCCTGTTCGTTCCGCGAAACGACGAGGAGCACAACGAAGCCCTGCTCCGCATCTGGACCGAGGAACACGTGCCGCATCCGAAAATCGAGGGCGAGTGGACCTACGAGCGCGCGAAGGAGTGGGCCGAGGAGTGGTATAAGAACGCCGAGGACACCACACACCTCGTGATCAGCGCCGAGAAGCCCGAGGACCTCGATCCGCTCATCGAATACGCGAAAAAATTGAAGGTCAGCCGCGTCTACATGCACGGCGACACGTGGCGCGGCGGGTTCTGGCCCAAGGACAACGATGCCTTGTGGGTCAACACCAAGGTCTTCCCGCGCGGCGAGGAGGACCTGAAAATCTTCATCGACAAGCTCAAGGAGCACGGCATCGGCACCATGATGCACACGCTCGGCTACGGCATCCCGCCGGAGGGCTCGAAGTATATGGGCAAGGGGAAAAAGACCGACCGCCGCCTCGCCAATTGGGGCAAGGGCACGCTGGAGGAATCCGTTTCCGCCACCGACACCACCATGCTCTTCCGACCGGATTCCTCGTGGAAACCCTCAAGTCGCCCCCCTGGAAGCTCCCATATGCTGATTGGCGACGAGGTCATCCAATGCACGATCACCGACACCGACAAGCCCGTTTGGACGCTCAAGGACTGCAAGCGCGGGGAGGAACCGGCGGCGCACGAGGCCGGCATCGAGATCATCGGACTCACCAAGCGCGGCCAAAATTTCTACCCGGACAGCAGGACCGACCTGTCTGAAATTACGGCCAAGGACTACGCGGAATTTTTCAATCGCCTCGGAGTCGTGCACCACGAATTCGATGGCAAGGAATTCCACGACGATTTCCTGTGGGGGTTCCCGAAGTGGTCGATGTTTGTTTACCAAAACACGGAGATGCCCATCACCACCAACACCTCGAGTGGCAGCATCAACCCGTGGGATTTGATGTATCGGTTCAAAAAGAACGGGACTCAAAAACTCGGCAACAAAGGCAGCAACCACGGGTGCGGCACTGGCAATGCCGCCTTGGATTTGGAGCGCGACAACCGCCTCGCCACGAGCCCGATCGAGAACCATTTCACCTTGGGCCACGCCGCGTCGATCAACACGCCGGGATTCGTTTTTGGAAAACCCGAGCCGATGTTTGGCATCTTCCCGCATGTCATCGAAGAACACGGACTCGAGGAGTATATCGCCGAGCAGTTCACCGTCTGGCGCGAACTCAAAGGCAAGCTCACTCCGGAATTGCGGAATAAAATCGGCCAGACCTACCTGAGGAACCCCGCATCCCACCACTTCAACACCAAGGTTCTCTACGAGGCCCGCCGCGCGGGGACCGGCTACGAACTCCAGCCCTTCACCGTCATGACCCGCGGCGAGGTGGACGCGCCTTGGACGACCTACCAGGAATACAATGTTCTCATGCCTCGCCAGTATGTCACTCCCGGCATGCGCGTGGCGTTGGACAACCCCTTCGAGCGCCAGGCGCCCCAATTCATCATTCGCGTGATGAACGGCTACACCGGCTCGGTGTCGGAGACCCTGAGCACCGCTCCCAATAAAGAGATGACCCAGGACATGAAGGAATACCTCGCCGCCGCCGGCGTGGAGGTGGAAAGTGCCACTCCTTCCCCCGCTCCCACACCCGCCGCAGCGGGTGCGGACCCCTACAGCCTGCAGCCCAAGGCCGCGCAGATGGGGAATCCCGGCAAGCATGTCTTCGCCGACGAGGGCTCGGCACTCAGCGTCTCTTTGAACAACACGGGCAAAGATCCCCTGATCCAAAAGAGCGGCCTGCCCTCCCGCAGGTTCAAAGCCAACACGCAAAACGCCCGCGGCCTCGCCCTCACTGTCACCGGCGACGGCAGCGGCGCGCTTCTCGTGGTCACACTCGGCCTCTCCAATGACTATATCATTCCGATCGACTTCACCGGACGGAAGGACATCGTCATTCCCGTCAGTGAGACCACGCACGCGCTCAACGCTTGGCGAATGCGCCAAGGCACGAAAGGGGCACAATACGGCCCCATGTTCGGCTACTCCATCGGCTTCGGACAGGTTCCCGCCGAAACCCACGCCAAAGTCCTCATCGAGAACCTCCGGATTCTCGGCGAGAAACCCTCCTCGATCACCAACCCCGTCATCCACGCCGGAGAAGGAACCCTCGCCATCCAAGGCGAAGTGAAAAGCGACCACTACCTCTGGTATCAAGGCGGCGACAAAGTCGGCGTCTACGACAAAAACTGGAACCTCCAAACCGACCTCCCCGTCGTGGCGACCAACTACGAGGTGGACAAAGGCTTTTCCGAATACTGGATCGAAGGCGAATGCGCCAACCCGCCGCCATGGTTCAATGTGCAATTCATCACCAAAGGCGAAACCATCCCGTTCGATCCCGACACTCCTGCGGAGTAGACGATTTTCAATCGAAGTGATCTGAGGCAGCGTTTTCCGTTGAGGGAGGATCGCGCTGGGTTGCCGAAATCCGCTCAACCCAGCGTGCGGGGCACCTGCGAGGAGTGGTGGTGCTTGATCGGATGCGGCTTGGTGATGTTCATCGCAAACGAAAACCTCGCCTCGAAAGTCAGCGGCTCGTCATCGACCTCGAAGCTGAAGCGGTAAATGCCACACGCGACTTTGACCGTTTCCGAGAGCGATGTGACGCGAAGCGTCTTCGGGTGGAGAGTCACCTCCAGGCCCTTTCTGGAAGCAAGGGATTTGAAGTATTCCAAGCGTTGCTCCGCCGTGAGAATCGTGTGTGGCGAGAAGGTCGGCAGCAGAACCGCGTGTTCGGCATAAAGGCTCGTCACCCCGGCCACATCGCCGGCATTCACACAATCCATCCAGCGCACCACCACCGAGGCTGCATCGGAATCGCACTCTTCGACATGAGGGTAGGATGTCGTCATGGAGCGGATTTTTTCTTTCACCAGCAGTGCTGTCACGCATCGATTTCTTCTGGTGGCGAACCTCCGAAGCCCATGAAATCGTCTCCTGCTTTTTGAACCGTGTAGCCCATTTCCCGGTAGGCGGTGCTTCGCTTGCGAAACATCTGCGCGGTGAGAGGATGATCGGGCTCCGTGTAATCATAAATTCTCACCGATTTCTTCTTTTCCGAGATTCTGTGAAGGCGGCCTGCATATTGAATCAACCGCCCTTTGAATGAGATCGGCATGGCCAGAAAAAGCGTATCGAGTTTGGGCATGTCAAACCCCTCGCCCAGTAGGGAGGCTGTGGCGAGAAGGACAAACGGACGTTCTTCGCCAGCCCTCACACGGAGTTTGTTCAGGATGGACTCTCTTTCCTTTTGGCCGGTGGATCCGTCGATGAGGAAAAGATTTTCGAGGGGCTCTTTCTCTTTCAGCAAAGATTCCAGAGTTCTGAGGTGCTCTTTTCGATCACTCAGCAAGGCGCAATACCGCCCCTCTCCAAGAGCGGCGGCAACATCCGATGCTATGGCACGATTCCGCTCCCGGGATTGAACGAGACACTCCCAAATCTTATGAATGGGAGTGCGATTCTTTTCCGGAGGTATCCGTAGAGAAAACTCCCGCACGAACACTGTTCTCGACTGGTTTTCCGAATGGTCGGAAGCGATCGTGTGTCGAACAGGGCCGCACTGAAGGAACAGGATTTTTTGCAATCCATCCTTGCGCCTCGGGGTGGCGGTGAGTCCCAGAATGAATCTGGAGGTGCAGTGTTTCATGGCGGCCTCGAAGGACGCTGCCGGCACATGATGGCACTCGTCGATGACCACATGCCCATATGTTGCGAAGACCGCTTCTTGATACTCCGAGCGGGCAAGCGTGGGAAACATGCCAAGCGCCACGGGAGCATCCGGGTAGCGCGCTTTTCCCAAGATGTGAATTTCGCGTTTAGACAGACCGAGAAATGTTTGAAGCCGATCACTCCACTGATCCAAGAGTTGCTTGCGGTGGACCAAAATCAATGCGGGCACGCTTCTGCGCGCGATCGCCGCGCACGCCATAACCGTTTTGCCTGCGCCTGGGGGAGCGACAAGCACTCCCTCATCGTGCAAGAGCATCGCTGATACGGCGGCGTCTTGAGTCGCCGTGAGCGTTCCGCAAAATGAAAAATCCACCGGCTTTGCTTGAGGCCGTTTATCGATGAAAGAAACCCTCCCGCCGGCTTTGGAAATCAGCTTTTCGATGTCCTGCAATGTTCCTCGTGGCAGGATCAACTGGTCATCGTGCTCCTCTCCGCAAAAGATGAAGCGAGGGATGTTTGTTGTCGGAAACCGCAGGCGTTGTTTTTCGTAAAAGAGCGGATTGGCAAGTGTGCCGAGGCGTTTCAGTCCCGCTTTGACGCTTGAGGGCAGACCGTGGAGAGGAATTGTCAGTTGTGAATTCCGGAGCAACTTCAATGCGTTTGGAAAATCCCCGCGCCTGACAGATTGAGGGATGACATCCAAGGTTTTCTCGTCGAAATCGAGTGCAATTGACTCGGCATCCCTCGTTTCATTCTTAACCCCGGATGTGGATTTCAAAATTCGATCCAAGTCCTCCAAATCGATCTTTTGCAGACCCGCCAAATAGGCCCACTGGTCAGGCAAGGGCTCGAACTGTTCATCCAGAAAAAGAGTGTGTCCCAACTTTCGAGGCTCCTGCTGAAGCGGCAGCGCGATGAGATTTCCAAATCCTCCTTGGGGGCAGGTGTCCTGATTTGGAAAAAAGCGGTCATAAGTCGACAGCTTCATCCCGGCGTGAAAGGACGAGGCGCGCGAGACGATCAGTGTTCCAAGTCTCCGCACGAGAGCCGCTGGAACAGAATGCAAAAAGAAAATCCAAGCATGGCCCCCGTTGCCGGAACGCGAGCGCTCGATGGCAACCGTGATTCCCATTTCCTCAGCCGCACGCCGGTATGCTGCAATGTCGTCCACCCAACCTTCGCCGTCGAAATCGGCTGCCAGAAAAATGCAACTGTCATCCGGCCGGATCGCATAGGTTCCAATCGTGTGGCGACCGGTGAGGTGCGCGTGGATCGCTTTATCATCGAGTGGCGGGAACGCTTGATTTGGACAATCCGAGCATTTCACTCGGGGCTTTTCACAGAGACCATGAACCCACTCATTGCCACAGGCCGGGGAACACCCTTTCGTTCGCTTTTTGTGGTTCACCCAAAGCTTGGGGTAAACATCGCGGCGCGCACCAAAAAGGCTGAGGAACAAAGCGATCTTTTCCTCGTTTGTCTCAGGCACTGCTTTACCAAGCGGCAACTCGGGGGATTTCTCCGAGCTTCGAATTTCGCGCAGTTCCGACAGCAGTCGCTGCCTGCGAGCTTCGAGATCATGAAGCTCCGCCTCAATTTGTATGATGCGATCTACCAAAATCCGCATTTCCCCCTAAGAAAACTTCTCCAGATTTGCGAAGGGATAAACTGGAGTTTCTTACGCTGTTTGCAGCGCTTCGGGATGGCTTTTTGCAACAGCGAGCAAGCGCAGGGCGGCTCCGCTGGGTTTGCGGGTTCCATTTTCCCAGGAAACAGCCGTGATTTTTGGAACATTGAGAAGTGCTGCGAACTGGGCCTGCGAAAATCCGAGCGATGTCCGAGTGGCGCGGATTTGTTTTGGTGAAATCGCTTTGATTGGTTGCGGAATGGTAATCCGGGTTTCTTTTGCAGGTTCCATCCCGGCGGCAAAACCTTCGACGCGCGAGATGAGATCGTCGATGTTCAGGCTGATATTTTTCGGTTGGGTTTTCATCGGTTGTATTGGGTTTTGATTGTTTCAACGGCAGCTCGTAATCGGGACAGCTGAGACGCGCTGATGTTTGCGCGTGATGATTTCGTATAGAGCATGAACAGGATGAAAATGCCGCGATTGGGCAGCCAGAGATAAATAACGCGGGCACCACCGCTTTTTCCGCGACCGGCAACGCGAAATCTCGCCTTGCGAAGACCACCAGAGTGTTGAATGAGGGCACCGGATTCAGGGTTGGCGGCAAGTTCCATCTGAAACTCCCGAAGGCTTTCCTCATCGGCCACTCGCAACACTTCCTCAGTGAATGCCTGAAGCTCGATAAATCGGAAAGTCACAGCGGAATGTTATACAATGTATTATTCTTGTCAAGTTCCACGCCACAAGCTCTTCGCCTCCCAGATCGGTGAAAATCAATGCGCTCCGGAGCAACGCGGCCTTGCGAGTTGGCGGGCTTCTTCGACAAGCAATGTGGTCTTTTTCCATTCGCTCAAAAGCAGAGCCTCGAACTCGCGGAGAGCAGGGTGCGATGGAAGGAGCCGACTCCCGCGACCAATCCGGCCGACGGCATTCTGGTAGCGCCAGAGGATGTCGATGTATTCAGCGCGGCGAGACATCGGGATAAGGATCGGAGGAAAGCCTGCGGCGAGAAGCGGGAGATTTGCAAGAAGCCGAGCCATGCGTCCGTTGCCGTCGAAAAACGGATGGATGCGAACAAAAATCTGATGAGCGCGCACAGAGGCTGCAACCGCCTGTGCGGGGCGTTCGAGGCGTCGCGTTTTGTTGAAATCCGCTAACCAGCGATCCATCAATCCCGGCACATCGGCCGGGGCGGCGTATTCCATATAAACGCTCTTGCCGTCCACCACGCCGGTTGTTCCGTTGAAATCTTTTTTCCAGTCGCCGACGGGATTGAGAACATCGACGGCGGAGAGCGGCATGACCGCCCTATGAAGCGCGAAGAGGTCTTCCCTTGTGATCGGACGGCCGACCATTTCGTAAATCAAGTCGATCGCCCGCGCGTGACCGTAAACCTCCTGATGATCCCGGAGCGGCTTGCCGCCGATGGTGAGG
>CAZRLX010000101.1:0-2366 GCA_964601115.1 uncultured Chthoniobacter sp.
CCGCCGGGCATCTCGGGATTCAACAGCAAAAGGTCGGGAGGCGTGGTCCGGCAGGATTTGCGGGCCGATTTGAGATCATGGGAAACGGAGACTGTCTTGATCCCGCTCAACGAACCAAGCATCGCGCCGAGAAGATCGGCGAAGACAATGTGGTCCTCGACAACAAGACAGTGCATACGGCCGCAAAGCGTATGGTTTTTGTATGTCGTTAGGATATCCCCACGGATGGGTATTGGGCCTTGCCCAGAAGGAGACGCCACTGTCAGACATCACACCGCTCCCCATGTGCTGTCTTCGAGGGATTTCTTGAAATCACGGAGGGTTCCACGATGCTCTAAGTCAAGAGTCGGCCCGCGAACAAAAAAACGGGCACCCGGCCTGGAACCGGATGCCCGCATCGTGCTCTGGAGGGATTTCAGTTGGTGGGTTTACTGATTGTTATTGGCTTTTGCTCCGGGCCGACTCGCCTTTTTGGAGGTGAATCGCTGTTTGAGCAGCGCCTTTTGCTCTGGCATCTTCGCTTTGCCGACGATGGTCTTGTCCCAGATGGTGTAGACCGTGCGGCATGTTCCGAAGATGTGGTTGCCGATCAGGCACAGCGCATCCTCCAAGCGGGCTTGCAGCTCGGAGACATGCGTTTCCACAAGGCTCAACTGCCGGTGCAACGCGTCCTGCTGGATAAGCGACTCCAGCGAGATGCTCCGCGGAAGGAGGCCGGGATCCGCCTTCACCGCCTCAATGGCGGCATCGGCAAACCCTCTCGACTTCTGCCCAAGCTTTGAGAGCCGCTTGCGCTCAAGCGGGGTCAATCCCGGCAGGGCAGGAAGGATAGCCTTCAACTGGTTGATTGTTTCGATGGCCGAGGCCACTTGCCCGTCTGTGAGGGTTGTGCCCTCAAACGGATAGTTGGCTTCGAGTTTCCCCTCCACGGATTCCGTGGAGGCCGGCGCGATGCTTTGATCAGCATTCATTGGGCCATCAGTAAAACATATCAGTATTTTACTATCAATAGTGTTTATTGACCTGTTTGTATTTTGAGTATTTACTTGTCTGCATGGCTTCCAAATCCTCTTCTCCAAAAGCGAAAAGGCCCCTGAGCGGCTCCCCCTTGCAGAAATTCCGCACCCTTGCCGGCTGGACCCGCGAGGAGTGCGCGAAGCACTGCGGGACGAGCGTGGCCTCGCTCCAAAACTACGAGCGCGGGTTTGCTCCGCTGCCCCGCGAACTCGCGCTCGCCCTCGAGACAGCCGGAGGCGTCAGTGCCGAGCACCTTCTGGAGCAAAACAAGCTCTGGCTCGAATCCGGCGGGAGGCACAGCACAGCGGAGCTGATGAGCATGGGTGGATTCCCCTACAGGGAGGACACATTCGAGAAATACCGGAACAGGATTATCGGCGGCGACAACCTCAAGAAGTCCATCTTGGACATCCATACAAGAAGCCGCCTGCTGCTCGGAACCTTGGCGGCCAAGCCGCATCTCTTTCGGATCGCCTACCGCAAACTTGTCCAGACCCTCGAGGATTTGCTCCGCAGCACAGGTCTCTCGGAAGCCGACCTTGCCGAATTCGCCTCCCAGGGTGCCACGGTCGAGGAATTGGAATGGACCATCGGAGAGCTTTGCTCTGAGCGAGAAATCGCCGAATCGCCACGCTGGATTTCCGAAAAGATCGCCGAGAGATTCGGGATTCTGGAACGCACGAAAATTCGCAAGGAGACCTTCGACTTCTGGCCAAATGGCGACCGCTTCTCGATAGAAAACAAGAAAACCCTCGCGCCGGACTTCGAACTTTCCAAGCGCACTGTATGGCGGATCACCCTTCCCGATGGCACCCTGCTGGTGATTCCAGTGGATCATCTGGACACCGGCGGCCTGCTGACCACCACCAAGCCCGCCGGCACTCCCCAGCCGGTGCGGTTTTCGCCCGCCCCGCAGGCAGAACCAGTGCCGAGCCCCCCGGCAGGCAAAGGTGTCAACGCAGGGAAGACGCGCCGCCGCCGAGCAAAGTAAAGCGAGGCCACCAAGAGCAGATGCCATTTGGGGCCGGCATGGGCGAGCGGCGTTTATTTCGCGGGCGGCCTCGTTCATTTGGAGGGTGGCCTCGTGATTTTGCAGCACAGCGTGGTGATTTTGGAGGATGGCCTCGTAATTTTGGAGGCTGGCCTCGTTTTTAACGAGGCGGGCGGTGTGTTTTTCTCCGCGAGCCTCGTTTTTTACTCCCCCAGCGTCGTTTTTTTGCAGGTCAGCGTCCGGGGCAACGACGCCCGCGCCGTTTTTGACGAGGCAGGCGCTCATAATTTCGAAGCTTTCCGCGTTCCAGAGACGGCGCTTCGCGCCTGAAGTTTGGGTCCGCTGCGGCGAGCCGACC
>CAZRLX010000101.1:2466-6706 GCA_964601115.1 uncultured Chthoniobacter sp.
CGGCGAGGGATTCCATGGCGTTTCGCAGAAGGTTGTTGAGCGCGATCTGGAGTTGATCGGCATCGCCCACAATGCGAACGGCGCGCGCGGGGCGGCGGAAGGAAATGAGGGTCTCCACCTGGCGGGCTAAGGGGCGTGCGTGGAGGAGAGCGGCGTCCACGATGTGGCGGAGGTCGAGGGGTGAATGGGCTGTCCCTGTGTTCCTGATGAGGGATTTCATGGTCTCGATGGTGGAGACCACGCCGCGGGCCTCGGCGGCGAGTTCGCGGAGGAAGCCGGAGAGTTTGGGGTCGCTGATGCTCGAGGATTGCTGGTTTTGGAGGACAAGTTCGGAGGTGAGCAGGATGCGGCTGAGGGGCTGGTTGATCTCGTGGGCGGCCGTCGCGGCGGCGAGGCTCATGCGGAGCTTGCGCTCGAGGTCGTCGCGCAGGCGGGCCTCGTTTTCCCTCTCCTGCTCTCGGAGCGCGGCGAGGTCGGCCTCGGCGGTTTTGCGGACGGTGATGTCGATCATAACGCCTTCCCAGATGGTTCCGCCGGCGGGGTGGGCGCGGGGGATCGATTCGATCGAGACCCAGCGGGTGCGCCCCCGGACCACGATGCGGCCTTCCCAGAAGAAGGGTTTTTTTTCAGCAAAAACTTCGGCGTTGAGCCTGTTGAAGGCGGCGCGCTCGTCGGGGTGCACGGCGTTGAAGGCGAGGGAGGGGTCTGCGAGCACCTCCTCGCGGCGGAGGTCGAGCATGGACAGCCAGCGTTCGCTGAGGAAGGTGAAGCGGGGCGTGCCTCCGGCGTCGAATTCCAACACATAGGTGCCCACAGGGATGTTTCCCGTGAGTTCGTAGGCGGTGCGCTGCAGTTTTTCCCGTGCGAGGCGAAGATTTTCCTCGGCCTGGCGGCGGGCGGTGATGTCTACGAAGGCCACAAGCAGCATGTCGTCAAACAAGGCAGCGCTGATGATGACATCGCGACGGGAGCCGTCTTTGGCTATGACATGGACTTCCACGGGCGGCACGACCCCATCGGTGTGTGCGGCCTCGGCCACGGCGGCGTCCCAGATTTCAAAGACCCCGGCGCGGTATTCCGCATCCGGGTAGGCCCGCCGAGCCCATGCCTTCACGGTGGGGATGTCACTGAGCGTGTAGCCGAAGGCTCGGGTGAATGTCTCGTTGAGAAAAGTGATCGGGCCATCATCCCGTGCATCATTGAGTGCGATGGGAATGGGAATGTTGTTGAGGATTTTTCGCAAGCGGGCCTCACTGGCCGCGAGTTCGGCCTCGGCGACTTTGCGGCGGGTGATGTCGGTGAGCACGCCCTCCCACACGATGGATCCGTCGGGGAGGTCGCGTGGAACGGACTCCGCATGAATCCAGCGGGTCACGCCATTTGCGACCACGCGGCATTCCTCGGAAAAGGGAATTTTTTTCTCAAAACACTCTGCGTTTTTGCGCACCCACTCGGCGTGGTCCTCGGGGTGCACGCAAGCGAAGGCGTTGAGGGGATTTTCCTCGGCCGCCTGGCGCTCGAGCCCGCACAGTTCGAGAAAGCGGGAACTCATGAAGGAAAACTTCGCCATGGCGCCGCCCGGGGGGAGAACCATGGTGTAGGTGCCCACGGGGATGTTTTCGGTGACTTCGTAGGCGGTGCGCTCGAGTTCCTTGCGCGCGGACATCAGTTCCCGCTCGGCGGTGCGGCGCTCAGTAAGATCGGTGAGTGTGACCTGAAGCGTGTCTCCGAGGACGGTGGCGTGGAAGAGGGTGTCGCGCAGGGTGCCGTCTTTGGCGGCGACCTGGAATTCCATCGCCTCGACAGTCCCTTGCACACTGATCGCGCGGGCCACGGCATCGTCCCATTTAGCAAAAACCTCGCTGCGGTAGGTGAGGTCGGGATAGGCGAGGCGCGCCCAGTCTTCCTTGGTGGGGATGTCGTCTTGGGTGTAGCCGAAGGTGGCGGTGAATTGCCTGTTCAGGAAAAGCACCCGCGCGTTTTCGTGCATGGAGGCGACGAGCACGGGCAACGGAAGGTGTTCAAGCGGTCGCCAAGACTCGCTGCCGGTGGAGGGATTTGTCGGCGCGGGGTCTGAGGAATCGGCAGGCATATCAGGAGGCGTTCGCCTGATACCAAAACAAAGCCAGGCCTGGGCGAAAGGTGTTTTTTAAAAGGAGGTGGAATGCCTGGATGCGGGGGCGGAAGGGCAACTGCGTGTCAGGCGTCTTGGCGCTCGATGCGGGTTGTGAGGTTGTGGATGGCCGCACGGCTCACGAGGACCGAGGAGCCGATGCCAAGCTTGGCGCCGATGCGCCTGCGGTGGGTCTCCACGGTTTGGTGGGAGAGTTGCAGCCTGTCTCCGATTTCCTTGCTGGTGAGGCCGTGCCCGACGAGTTCGAAGACCTGCATTTCGCGGCGGCTTAGTGAGGAAGTCTGCGGCGGGACTTCTTTGCCTCCCCCTTCGATCTGGTGCAGGAGGCAGTCGATCTCCGAGCGCAGGATCGAGAAGGCCCGCGTCTTGTCCACAACCGAGTAGACTTGGGATCTCAGCGAGGGCGGGCAGCGGAAGGTGTCGGCCTGGCCGGAGACAATGATCGTGCGGGCAGCCGGGTTGCATTTTGCAAGGGTCCGCGCCACGGACACTCCGTTGCCGCCCGGCAGCGCCAGGTCCAACAGGAGGAGGTCCGGCCGATGCAGCTTGCAGGCCTTGGAGCCTTCCTGCGCGGTGCGCGCCACGGCGACCACCTCCACGAGTCCCTCCGCCTCAAGAAGGGCGCCGAGTAAATCACGGAACATACGGTGGTCCTCCACGATCAAGCATCGTGGTTTGCCGGAAGTCGGTTTGGGTGCTGTGAGGTTCGTTGGCATGGCGGTGAACATATTTCCACAATTTTTGGATTCCTCCGCAATACTCACTGTCGGGTAGTCCTACCTATGGTTCGATGCACAGAAAAATTGGCAAAATGATGGACGGCAAAATCATTTTTTTGGCGGGTGGACTTTCAGTTTCGATGGGCGCTGCCGCGCCGAGCGCGAGAATAAGGGGGGCGCTGCCGCGCAGCTTGCGCGTTGGGCGCCCCCGTCGTTCCAAATTGGCAGGGTCGGCTCTGAGCGCTTGGCTACCGATTGGTTTCCACGGGCTGCCGCCGCGCCAAAAGTCTCAATGGTGATACCCGCCGGCTTCCGCCGCGCCCAAGGGGGATGTCACCGGATGCCTTTCAAAATACGCCACCGCGTTGCGGAAATCCTCCAGAAGGAGCGTGACCAAATCGCGGGTCACGCCGTTGCGAACGAGGATGCGTTGCACCACGAGGTCCTCGCGATTGGATGGCATGCTGTAGGCGGGCACCTGCCACCCGCGCACCCTTAAGCGGTCGGCCAAGTCGTAAAGCGAGTAGCTCGTCTGCGCTCCGTCCCTCAGCTTCCAGCTGACACACGGGATTCCAGCGTTCGGGTTGCCGCCGTAGATCACCTCGAAGGGCCCGATCTTCGGCAACTCGGCTGCAAAAACTTGGGCGGTGTCATAACAAGCCTGATGGATTTTCCGATACCCCTCCCTCCCGAGACGCAGGAAATTGTAGTATTGTGCAACGATTTGACCGCCGGGACGCGAAAAGTTCAGCGCGAAGGTGGGCATGTTGCCGCCAAGGTAATTCACGTTGAACACCAAGTCTTCCGGCAGATCGGACTTCTCCCGCCACACGATCCAGCCGGCCCCGAGCGGAGCCAGGCCGAACTTGTGTCCGGAGGCGTTGATGGATTTCACCCTCGGCAGGCGGAAGTCCCACAGCAACTCCGGGGCGCAAAACGGCGCAAGAAATCCGCCGCTGGCACCATCCACATGCATGGGAATGTCGAGCCCCGACCTCTCCTGGAAGACATCCAGCGCCCGGGCTACCGCCTCGACCGGCTCGAAGTCGCCGGTGAATGTCACGCCGAGCGTCGGCACCACGCCGATCGTGTTTTCATCGCAGCGCTTGAGCACCTCCTCCGGAGACATGATCAGGCGGCCGTGCTCCATCGGAATCTGGCGGAGTTCCACATCCCAGTAGCGGGCGAATTTCTCCCAGCAAATCTGAACCGGTCCGCAGACCATGTTGGGCTTGTCGACGGGCTTTCCCGCTGCCCGTTGCCTGGCCCGCCAACGCCATTTCATCGCCATGCCGCCGAGCATCGCGGCCTCGCTGGAGCCGGTGGTCGAGCACCCGATCGTGTCGGCGGCCTCAGGGGAATTCCACAAATCGGCAAGCATCCGCAC
>CAZRLX010000101.1:6806-9327 GCA_964601115.1 uncultured Chthoniobacter sp.
GCTGGGCGTGCCCCACGAATGCCGCGTCGTCTCGGCCCACCGCACTCCAGACCTCATGGCCGACTATGCCAAATCGGCCGACGCACGGGGCCTCCGCGCCATCATCGCAGGTGCCGGAGGCGCGGCCCACCTGCCGGGCATGATCGCCGCCCAGACGCATGTGCCGGTGCTCGGCGTGCCTGTCGAAAGCCACGCGCTGAAGGGCCAGGATTCCCTCCTTTCCATCGTGCAAATGCCGGCCGGCATCCCTGTGGCGACCTTTGCCATCGGCATTCCCGGAGCGAAAAACGCCGCCCTTTTCGCCGCGGCGCTCCTCTCCTCGGACATTCCCGCCGTGCGCGAGGCGCTGCTCGCCTTCCGCGCGAGGCAGACGGCGGACGTTCTTGCGATTTCCCTGGATTGAAGACACGCGTTTGCCAGGCGAAAGATGGGATCGCGGAGGCGGTTTCGCTTCTCTCCGCCGGCGAACCCGTTGCCCTCCCCACGGAAACCGTCTACGGGCTCGCAGCGGATGCCCTTTCGCCCGTGGCTTGCGCCAAGATTTTCGAGGCGAAGGAGCGACCGCTCAGCGATCCACTCATTGTCCACCTTCCCGACAATACCTGGCTGGCCCGCATCGCCACGCCATCCGCGCTTACGCAGGCTCTCGCCGACGCTTTCTGGCCCGGCCCGCTGACGCTTGTCCTGCCGCGCACCGACATCGTTCCCGACATCGTCACCGACGGACGAGATACAGTCGCCGTGCGGCGGAGCGCGCACCCGGTGTTCCAAGAGATCGTCGAGACATTCGGCCGTCCGCTGGCGGCCCCCAGCGCCAATCGCTTCGGGCGCATCAGCCCAACCACGGCAGACCATGTGCTTGCGGAACTCGACGGGCGCATCCCGCTGGTGGTGGATGCCGGCCCATGCGCCCACGGCATCGAATCCACCATCGTCGAAGTGCTCGCCGACAGGCTTCGGATTTTGCGCCAGGGGCCAATCACCGCCGACGACCTCAAGGCCTTCGCTGCGCTTGATGACACCCGTGGCAACACCGCAGTGCCCGGCTGCATGAAAAGCCACTATGCGCCGCGCACACGACTCGTCATTCAGGAAAACCCCCGCCCCACCTCCGAAAAACACGGCCTGCTCGCATGGACATCCACCGGCGAGGGGTTCGCCCATGTCGAGCGCCTCAGCACCACCGGCGACCTCCGCGAAGCCGCGGCGACCCTCTATGGCGCCATGCGCCGCCTGGATGCGGCGGGCTTGGAATTGATCTCCGCCGAACCTGTGCCGGAGTCGGGCATCGGCGCGGCGATCATGGACCGCCTCCGCAAGGCCTCCGCGCGATGAACGACGGCAAGCGCCTCAACACACGCGCCAGCGGCGTCATCGCCGCCGCGGTGATGCTGAGCCGTGTCCTCGGCCTCGTGCGGGAGGTCTTGTTCAACGCCCTTTTCGGCACCAAGGCGATGGGGCTGTTTCTCATCGCCTTCCGACTGCCGAATCTCCTGCGCGACCTCTTCGCCGAGGGCGCGTTGTCGACGGCGTTCATCACGGTGTTCTCAAAAAAAATCGAACAGGAGGGCCCGGGAGCCGCGTGGGCACTGGCGTCGAAGATGCTTACTCTCGTGGCGGTCTTCATGAGCGCCGTCAGCCTGCTCGGGGTGGTGTTCGCCGAACCCCTCGTCCACCTGCTCGCGCCGGGATTCGATGCGGCGGATTCGGCATTCACCATTCTCCTCACGCGCATCATGTATCCCTTCATCCTGCTGGTCTCGCTGGCGGCGATGGTCATGGGCGCGCTCAACTCGCGCCAGATCTTCACCGCGCCGGCGCTGGCCTCGAGCTTCTTCAATATCGGATCGATCGCCGGCGGCGTGGTGTTTGGGTGGATGATCGACCCCGGCTTCGGCCGCGACGCGTTGATCGGCCTCGCGCTCGGCACGCTTGTCGGCGGTTTTCTGCAGTTCGCGATCCAGCTTCCCAGCCTCCACAAGGCGGGCTTCCGGTTTCGTCCCGATTTCCATTGGAACGACCGTGGCATCGGGCAAATCCTCACCATCATGCTGCCCTCGGTGATCGCCGCCAGCGCGGTGCAAATCAATGTGCTGGTGAACTCGCGCTTCGCCTCCTACGCCGGAGCCGAGGCCGTGACGTGGCTGAACAGCGCATTCCGCCTCATGCAACTGCCGATCGGCGTGTTCGGCGTCGCCGTGGCGACCATCACCCTCCCTGTCGTCTCGCGCATCGCGGCGGACACCGACACAAGCCGCTTCGGGCCGACGCTCGGGCGCGCCTTGAGGCTGGCGGTGTTTTTAACGCTGCCCTCGGCGGTCGGCCTGTGGTTCCTCGCGGAACCGATCATCGGCCTGATCTACCAGCACGGCCACTTCGTGGAGCACGACACACGGCAAACCGCGCTGGCCCTCCAATTCTACGCGGCGGGCCTGGTGGCCTACTCGTGCATCAAGGTGCTCTCGCCAGCGTTCTACGCGATCGACAAAAAGTGGACTCCGATGACGGTGAGCTTCGGCGC
>CAZRLX010000102.1:0-9186 GCA_964601115.1 uncultured Chthoniobacter sp.
GCTCGGGCGTGCGGACGCCGGCGACGACATCCTCGCCCTGGGCGTTGATGAGGAACTCGCCGTAGAATTCATTTTCGCCATTAGCTGGGTTGCGGGTGAACGCCACGCCGGAGCCGGAGGTTTCACCGGTGTTGCCGAAAACCATGGCCTGCACATTGACGGCCGTGCCCCACGCGGCGGGGATGTTGTATTTGCGGCGATAGACGATCGCGCGGTCATTCATCCACGAGCTGAAAACGGCTCCCACTGCGCCACGGAGCTGATCCCAAGGATTCGTGGGGAAGGTTTTTCCGGTGCGGGTTTTGACGAGCTCCTTGAAGAGTTTGACGAGTTCCTTTTGGTCCTCGGCGGTCAACTCGCTGTCCACGATGTCCTCGTGGTATTTCGCGTGTTTGTATTCGTGAATGACGGTCTCGAAGGGCTCGTGGTCCTCGCCTTCGCGCTTCTGCACGCCGAGCACGACATCGCCATACATCTGAACGAAGCGGCGGTAGCAATCCCACGCAAAGCGTTCGTTTTTGGTGGCCGAGGCGAGGGACTTCACGGTCTCGTCGTTGAGGCCAAGGTTGAGGATCGTGTCCATCATGCCGGGCATGGAGTCGCGGGCGCCGGAGCGGACGGCGACGAGGAGCGGGAAGCCCTTCGCGTCACCGAATTTCGTGCCCATGATTTTTTCCATGTTGCGCACGCCGGCTTCCATCTGGGCCTGGAGTTCCTTCGGGTAGGTGCGCTTGTTGTCGTAGAAATAAGTGCAGACCTCGGTGGTGATGGTGAAGCCGGGAGGCACCGGGAGGCCGATGCGGGTCATCTCGGCGAGGTTGGCACCTTTGCCTCCGAGGAGGGACTTCATTTTGCCGTCGCCGTCGGCTTTTTTGTCGCCGAATGTGTAAACGAATTTGCCCTTCTTCGGGGCGGTGGATTTAGCGGATTTGGTGGGTTTTGCCATAAAATGGGCCGCAAGCATTAACAGACGCCCTCGGGGTGTCAACGCGCGCCTGTGCGCTCGACATGGCCCTCCCGTTCGGGTAGCGAAACTCTCATCGTCACCCCCTCCACGCCTCCCAACCTCCCAAATCACTCTATGAAAAAAATCCACATCGGCACAGACAGCGGCGCCACGACATCGAAAACGTGCGGCGTATGGGAAGACGGCACGCCGATCAGCCTTACTCTTGCGCAAAGCTCGACCAATTCACAAAAGGGCAAATCCGCCGTCATCACTGGCTGGATCGAAGGGGTTGAAAAATTCCTTGCTGAAAACAATCTCTCCTGGCCGCAAGTCGCGGGCGTCGGCCTCGCCATGCCAGGCCCCTATCAAGCCTACGGCGTGCTCGACCGCTCGCCGAATCTCCCCGAGAGCTTCGCCGGGTGGAATTTTCTCGCCGACTACTCCGCCGCGCTCGCGCAAAAGGCCGGCCGCGAATTGCTCGTCGTGACTGGCAACGACGGCAACTACGGCGGAGTCGCCGAAGCCGCCCATGTGCGAGGCGATAAAAAAAGCGGCGTGATCATGCTCGCCCCGGGCTCGGGCTTGGGTGCCGCTTACACAGGAGTCGACGGACTTCCCCTCGCCGGCGATACTCTCAACGGCATGGAAGCCGGCCACATGCCCGCGCCGCTCCAGATCCTCGGCCTGCCCCGTTTCACCTGCGGTTGCGGGCGCGACTGGGGTTGCTTCGAGGCCTACACCAGCATCTCCGGCCTGCCACAATTTTTGGCTCATCTCCTTCCAAAATACCCCCGCCACGAACTCCAAAACGATTCCATTCCTCCGAAGGAAAAAGCCCTTTCGCTCCGCTCCCTCGCCCAAAAAGGCGACCCGCTCGCGCTGGAGATTTTCGATCTTCAAGCGAAAGCCATGGGCCTGCATGTCGCCAATCTCTCGATCGCCTTCGACGCCGAATTTGTCGTGATCGGCGGTGGCTTGATCGATCCGCACTCGACCACCGAAGAATTCCGCACCCGCTACCTCGACGGCATCCGCAGCGCCGCCCTGCCATGGCTTTTTCCCGCCCAGCGCCAAACCATCCAAATCATCCCCGCCACACTCGGCGAGCTTTCCCAAGCCATCGGAGCCGCCCTTACCTCGCTTTACACCGCGAGACTGGCCCGCAGCTAAGGCCCGCGATAGACGCCCCCCGCCTACCGCGTGCTCACCCGCGGAGGCAACGCCCCCACCGAGTTCATCACCGCAGACAGGAGCCCCTCCAGCATGTCGGAGTTCGTCGAGTAGACATCCTCCCCGCCGGGAGGCGCCCAAGTCGACGCAGGCAAATCCCGCGAGAACACCATCTCCCGGACATTCACCACCCTGTTGAAATTTCCGCCCTGCAGTTCGATCCGGCGGGGCGAGTAGTTCGACCCCACCCACACCCGCGCACGGAAATTCTCAGCATTCACCACCCGCGCCAATTCCGGCATCAACCCCGCCGTCAACACCCTGTGCGGCACCCCGTCGATCTCCTCGACCTCCGCCACATCGGGCCGCTCCACTGTAAACAACGCCGGTAGGAAGATCGCCTGCTGCGCAGTGATCGGCAACGGAATCGGCGTTCCGGACTTTGCCGCCCTCCGCGGCACCACGCCGAATTTTTTCATCAAATACTCGATCTTCGCCCCCGGCACAGCCCACACCCGGTCCCCGTCGCGGCACACCACCACCTTCTCCCCAAGCACAGGAGCCTCGAGCCGCACCTTGTCGGGAAACTGCACATCCAGCCGCACCGTTTCGCCGACACCCGGCACCGCGCCCTCAGCACCCCAATCCATCGTCAAAACCATCGCCCGATTCGCCCCCACCGACTCCGATAAAAACACCCCCCACAGCGGCTGGAACATCTTTCCGATCACATCGTAGGGATTCTCGCGCGGCGGCTGCCCCTGGGCCCAAATCCTGCCATGAAACGCCCCGGCGAGGCACAAAATCAAAATGATCCCCAATCGCATGACCGCACCATACGCATCCCCCGCCAGCCATTGCAAAAGAATCATTTTGCATTTCCCCGCGCAGGGCTGTCTCTTGGTCCCGCCCTATGGATCGCCGCACCACCATCCACCCGCCACAAAAAAAATGATCGCCTCGGGTCTCGTCTACGCCTTCCTCGAAAGCACCATCGAGGGCAAACTCATCCTCGTCGCCCTCTTCCTCGCCTCGATCTTCAGCTGGTCGGTCATGGTCACCAAGTTCCGCTACCTGAACTTCTGCAAACGCCAAAACGGCCGCTTCCTTGCCGTCTACCACCAGGACCGCGAACCCCTCCGCGTTTACGAGGACGGCCACCACTGGGAAGGCTCGAATATTTTTGAAATCTACGAAGCCGGCGCCACGGAACTCTCCTTCCAGATGCTCGGAGCCGTCGATGTCGACGAAACCTTCGCCTCCCGCCTCCAGACCGCCGAAAAAATCACCCCCGCGCAAATGCGCGCCGTCCAGGCCGCCATGGAACGCGCCGTGGGCGAGGCCGCCCTCAAGCTCGAGTCCCAGATGATCGTCCTCTCCACCGCCGTCAGCGGCGCTCCCTTCCTCGGGCTTCTCGGCACCGTCTGGGGCGTCATGGACGCGTTCTCCGGTATCGCCGTCGCGGGCAACGCCAACCTCGCTGCCATGGCTCCGGGCATTTCAGGCTCCCTCATCACCACCATCGTCGGCCTCCTCGTCGCCATCCCCGCCATGTTCGGCTACAACTTCCTCGTCACCACCGTCCGCTCGATGCTCGTCCAAGCCGACAACTTCGCCGCCGAATTCTCCTCCGAGATCGAACACCGCTTCGTGGAACTCGGCTCCCGCCGCAGCCAACCCTGACCCATGAGGCGCTACTCCTCGAAGCACAACCTCCAGACCCTCTCCGAGCTGAATGTCACCCCCCTGCTCGACCTCGCCTTCGTGCTCCTGATCATCTTCATGATCACCACCCCCCTGATCGAAAACAGCCTCGACCTCGTCGTTCCCAAAAGCACCACCGCCCAAGGTGCAGTGAACCCAGCTGAGGTCCTCACCATTGCGATCGACAAAAACAACACCTACAAGCTCAACAACGACCCCATCTCCGCTGAGGACCTCGAAGCCCGCCTCCTCGCCGCCAAACTCGAAAACCCCGACACTGCCGTCGTCGTCCGACCCCACTTCCAACTCCCCGTTCAGGAGTTCGTCTCCGTCATGGACATCCTCAAACGCGCAGGCATCGCCAAAGTCGGCGTGATGACCCTCCGCGAGGACAAAGCCTCCGCCAACTGACATGGACAATCCGCAATTCCGGCGGAACCTGATTCTCGTCGCCCTCTTCCACCTCCTCGTCATCGCCGCCATCGCCTACTTCGCCTTCCGCGAGGAGAAAAAACCCGAAGGCGAAATCGTCTGGGTCGCCCCGGCCTCCTTCACCGAAGCCAGCGAAATCGAATCCACTCCCGAACCCACACCACCGCCAACTCCGGAACCAACGCAACCACCAACTCCCGAGCCAACCCCAGAACCCACACCCGAACCGACGCCGGAGCCAACTCCAGAACCCACGCCAGAACCAACTCCCGAAGAATCCGACATCGTCGAATCCACACCAACTCCCACACCAACTCCCACACCAACTCCCACACCAAAGCCCACGCCAAAGCCCACTCCAAAGCCCACGCCAAAGCCCACTCCAAAGCCCACTCCAAAGCCCACTCCAAAGCCCACGCCAAAGCCCACTCCAAAGCCCACTCCAAAGCCCACTCCAAAGCCCACTCCAAAGCCCACGCCCAAAGCCTCGCCCAAAGCCTCGCCCAAAGCCTCGCCCAAAGCCTCGCCCAAAGCCTCGCCAAAACCCAGCGCCACCCCAGCCAAGAAAGCCGACACGACCTCCGAAGACGCCGCGAAAAAAGCCTTCAGCGACACCAAATCCACCGCCTCCTCGACATCCGGCAGCGCCGCAAAAACCGGCGGCGGCGGCACCGCCAGCGAGTTTGGCTGGTATCACGACCTCATCCACGACCGCTTCTTCAGTCAGTGGGAACAGCCAACATCCATCTTCGAGCAGGACAAATCCTACGTCTGCACCGTCAAAATCCACATCGGCCGCGACGGCACGATCAAAAGCTCCGAAATCGTCAAATCCAGTGGCAATCCCCTCATGGACCAATCCGTCCAAGCCGCCCTCAAGCGCGTCACCCGCATCGACTCACCGCCCGCCGGCCTCGGCTCCGGCGACGGCTACACGGTGAACATCAATTTCGAACTGCAATAGCCCGCCCGATCACTCCACACCTATGAAACGCGACATTTCCTATCTCGCTTTCTGCGCCCTTCTTTTGCTGGCATCTTGCAACACCCCGCCTCGCCAACCCGTCACAAATCCAACACAGGCCGATCTCCAAAAATGCGAGGCGATCACCCACCGCATTCTCGATAGTCCCGATAATGACGCCGCCCTCATCCATGAGGTTTATGAGCCTTCTTTGGCCTCCCGCATCCAACGCGGTCAGACAGCCAAACCCGGCACGCCGCGGCACCTGAACTACGACTACGTTTATGAAACGCAGTTTGAGATGCCTGAGGTATTGCAGGTCGGGCCCGCAAATGCCGACGCCTACCGTGTGTATGTGCCCGTGGTGTTACAATGGGCCAACGAACCTCCAGCCACAAAATACTGGGTTTTCGCATCCAAAAAAGGCCGCTGGATGGTTGTGGAGATGATCGACACCGAAGGCCGCCGCTTGTCGCAAATTCTAAAATAATCTTCTCACAGCAGCAGCGGGAAAACCTCCCCGGGCTCCAATGCCACCCTCGCGATCGCGCGCTGGGCACCGGCGGCATCACCCGCCACCGCCTCTACGGGCATCGATTCAGCGATCCCAAGAAACGCCCTCGCGTATTCCTCCACACGCCCCCGCCCGCCCACAGGCCACGCCGTTGCCCGCAGCGCCGCCCCCTCCATCGCCAGCAACTCCTCATTCCAATTCCTGCACCTCTCCCGCGACTCCTCCGCCGGATGCCGCAACACCTCCAATTGCCCCTCCAGCGTCAGACGACTGAACGCCATCGCTCCATCCACTCGGTCGAGGCACACCGGCGCCGCGTCACTCCCGAACACACTCCAACCCGCCCGCGCACCCAGCAACAAAGCCCGCCGCCGCGCCATCTCCGCCTCCACATCGATCAAGCCCGGGTTGATCCAGACCTCATCGTAACGGTGCGGAAACACAAACCCCAACGCCTCCAAATCCGGCTCCACCTGCGGCAACCGCCGCGCCAGAACAGGCGTTCCCGCCGCCGCCGCCTCGACGAACCCCATCCCGAATCCCTCCCTCACCGAGGTCAATACCACCGCCTCCGCATGCGCCAGCACCTCCGAGACCGCCGGCGCACCGGGGGCATCCAGCAACCCCACCACTACCCGCCCGCCACTCATTTCAGCAACCCCGCGCACCGCCGCCGCATACCTCGCCTCATCCGCTGAAAACGCCCCGCTGGTCGTCGCCAGCACCGCCTCGGGCCTCAACCACCGCGCCAACAGCACTGCCTCAAGCAGGTTCTTCCGCCTCAACATCCGCGTTGGACACACCCACAGCGGCCGATCGCCAGTGCGCTCACAGAGCCACTTCCCGGCCTCCGCCCCGCCACCACCTGCCGATGTCCGCACCACCGGATTCGGCAAGTAATCCACACCCTCCTGAAAATACGGCGCGATCGTGCGGCAATCGGCGAGATTGATCGCCACCTGCCGGCATCTTGTTCCATTTGAAAAAAGCACCTCCGCAGCGGCATCGAGCGTCTCCAACCCGCAGGCCCTGAGCGTCTCCAGGCGCTCCCATCGCCCCGCGCACCAGAAGTCATGGTGATGCATCACCACCGCCGCACCACTCGCCGCAGCGAACCCCGCCACCTCGGCGCACACCAGCGGGTTTTTTGCCAACGCCGGATTATGGAACCACAACAACACCCGCCGCGCATCGCCACCCGGCACCAACTGATCCAAGGCCCGCCGAATCCTCCCGCGCAGATCATCCACCGCCGCGCCCTGCTCTGGAAAATAATCAAACGCCGGTTCAGCACACTCGACCACCTCGACCCCAAGCGGCGGCAACTCCAACCGACCGCCCCCTCCGCTCAAAAGCGTCACCTTCCGCCAATTCCAAGCCCGCACGATCTCAGGCAGCGCAAGCTCCACCACCCGCCGCACCCCGCCGGGCCGCCAGTGGGAATGAACCACCACCAAATGATCGAATGCCTCGCCGCTCACCACCCGAGCCTATCAAGCCCCGCGCCCAATGCCATCCCGCGCCGAGCCTTGATCATTTCCCCCGCGCCACGGAAAGTGCCGACCCGACCCCAATGGCCGACTTTTACCAACACGGACCCATCGCCACCCTCCACCGGTTGGGAAATCCAGACTACTCGCTGCTCGAGGAGGCGTTGAACTCCCTCCAAAAACCCCTCGCACTCATCCTGCCCTGCCACGCCCGCGACCTTTCCTCGCCAGCCCTCGCGGGCATCGTCGCCGAACTCTGCGGCGCACGCTTCATCCACCACCTTGTCATGGGCCTCGACGGTGCTGACTCCACCGATGTCGCTTTCGCCCGCCAACTCCTCTCCCCGCTTCCGTTCCCCGTTTCGATTCTGTGGAACGACGGCCCGCGCATTTCGGCGCTCCTCGCGGACCTGGAAGCCGCCGGCCTGGAGCCGGGCCCCATGGGCAAAGGCCGGAACATGCGCCTCTGCCTCGCCCACACCCTCGCCGCCACACAAGCCGCCGCCATCGCCATCCACGACTGCGACATCGTCAACTACCGCCGCCAACTCCTCGTGCGCCTCGCGTTTCCCGTCCTGCATCCCGACATGGGATTCGAGGTCTCGAAAGGCTACAGCGCCCGTTTCTCCCGCAAACTCGACGGCCGAGTCATGCGCCTCCTCCTCACGCCGCTCCTCGACGCCATGGACCACCTTCCGGGCTTCGAAAAATCCCCAGGCCCGCTGCGCTTTCTCCGCTATCCGATCAGCGGCGAGGTCTGCCTCTCCCGCCGCGTCGCAGCCTCCCTCCGCTTCCCATCGGACTGGGGCGTCGAGACGGGCATGATGGCCGACCTTGCCCGCGTCTGCGACACTCGCGGCGTCTGCCAGGTCGATATCGCCGAGAGCTACGACCACAAACACCAATCGCTCTCCGAGACCGACCCAGCCGCCGGACTCAACAAAATGGCCCGCGACGTCGCCCTCTGCCTCCTGCGCTCGCTTCCAAAAAACGCTGCCCCCCCGTCACCCGACGCCCTCCAACACATGCTCCAGCGCTACCGCGACTCCGCCACCTCGCTCTTGCGCTTCTACGCCGCCGATGCCCGCATGAACCTCCTCGAGCACGACCGAATCCAAGAGGAACAAACCATCCACCTCTTCGCCGAAAGCATCCGCCGCGCCATCGCCCTTTTCATGGAGGCCCCGCAAGCCCCCGCTGGCGCCCCCTCCTGCGCCGACATCGAAGCCGCCTTCCCAGGCTTCGGCAGCGCCATCGCCGACGCCGCCAGCACCCTAAACTGACTTCCCCCCCGCGTCGCCGGACTATTCCCCCGCTTCACCACTGCTTCCGCTGGAATCCAAGCCAAACCATTCGGCAAGCTGACGGGCAACGGGATTGCTGAAATCCACCAGCTCAGCATTGGGCTTCCTCACGGCATCGAGCAGGTGGACACCCCACCACGCCAGCAACACAGCCCCTGCCAGCGGAAGAAACCGCGCGCCGAACCGCAACGCCGCTCGCCAATCCACCAACGCCCGCCCCCGAACAGCCTCGACTCCAGCGATGGCTCCGAGAAGCACCGCAAAACCCACGGCTACGACTCCCGCGGCATTCAACTCCAGCGCTCGATTCCAATCCCCCGCGACAGCGGCGCACACCGAGCGCGTGGCGCCGCAAAACGCGCAGGGCAGGCCGGTGACACTGTGGAAGACACATTTCGGCGCGAACGCCGTCAACACCGCCGCCCAATGCCACAAAAGAACCCCGCCCGCCACGAGCACCGCAACCATGGCCACGCGCACCCCGCGCTCATGCGGCAGGAGGGGTGGAAGTTTCACTCCTCCTCCCTGCCGCTGCCGCGAATCAACAGGGTGATCTCGCCCTTCGGCGGCTTTGTGGCAAACGCCACCAGCAATTCCCCCGGCGTGCCGCGCAGGTATTCCTCGAACGCCTTGCTCAACTCGCGCGCGACACACACTTC
>CAZRLX010000103.1:0-9178 GCA_964601115.1 uncultured Chthoniobacter sp.
GGAGGTTTGGGTGTTACCGCAGGTGTCGGGCTCGCTGCGGGTGTCGGGCTCGCTGCGGGTGTCGGGCTCGCTGCGGGTGTCGGGCTCGCTGCGGGTGTCGGGCTCGCTGTGGGTGTCGGGCTCGCTGTGGGTGTCGGGCTCGCTGTGGGTGTTGGAGCCGGAACGTCATTCACCGTGATGCTGAGCACACTGCTCCCTGTTCCACCATCGTTCGTTGCGTTTACGGTGACTGTAAAAGTCCCTGCCTTTAGAGGTCTTCCGCCAATAACTCCCGTTGATTTATCGATCCGCAATCCTTCAGGCAGCCCCTCGGCGCTGAATGAAACCGGATCATTGGTTCCAGTGATTTGTAAAACAAACATCTTGCCCAATGTGCCGCTGGCTGTTTTTTCGCTGATGATGACTGGCGGCTTGGTTGGTGCATTTGCCACTTTGATAGCGATGAACGCGGCTCTGGTGCCGCTGGCGTTTGTTGCGCTGATTGAGGCATAAGTCGTTCCTGCAACGATCGGGGTGCCACTGATCAAGCCGCTCGCTTTATCCAAGGACAATCCCTCGGGAAGTCCGCTGGCATCGAAGGATGCGGGATTGTTGCTTGCTGTGATCCTATAGCTAAAAAACTCTCCTTCAGTTCCATTTACAGTTGTGGCGCTGGTGATTTGCGGAGCGGGACCGACCGTGGAGGAAACAACGCTTGACAGTGTCGGCACCACTGGAAGGGCTACAATGCTGTCCGTCGCTCCCGCTTCCGGCATTTCAAAAGCTTTGGTAGCCCTGTCATCATAGAGTTTGTCGGTAGTGAAATAGAAAAACGGGCTTCCCTCCTCATCGGTGCCGGCGGGGAACCAAACAAGGGCGAGTTTTGCACCATTGGGGATGCTTGGATTGAACGAACCGAGATTTATTTCAGTGGTCGGGATGTTGAATCCCCTGCCGATCCCGGGAAAATCGACTGTCTGAAGATTGCCGAGGAGCACCACATCATTATCTCCCAACCTGTCTCCGGGAACCGCATCGACTTTCCCCGTCAACAACAACGCGGATTCCTCGAAATCGAATCCATCCCCCCCCGCATCCACAATGAGCATTCCCTTGGACTGCGCCGGAAAGTCGGCGGCATTGCCGCCGATGGACAATTCGAGATTGATCGTCGAAGACCATACACTTCCGTTCAGATGGAAGAGAGACGCAACAGCAGCGAGAAGGATTTTATTCTTCATGGGGAGGCTCAGTAGATTGGTTCGTTGTTCCAAATAATTGCCGCATCCGAATCACCCTTCGGCTTGCGAATAATCAAGCCGCCGGATGATTCAAGCGTGTCAGTTGTTGCCGGGGATTCGGAATCGTTTCGAAACCAGTCATCGTTGACTTTGTAATACGAATTGGACGGTTTTTTGTTGAACCCTTGCTCCAAGTTGTCGAAGACAAGCAACTCGTCTTTACGGACATCATGAGACACGCTGGGCTCAAACGTCGTGTCGTCCAATCCCGATTCCTTCAAGGGAACATCCACCGGACGGAAAATCGCAACCGTGTTGTCCTGGGACCCCTCGCTGGATTGCGTGAGCCAGATTGAATCCGTCGAACGCAACACCTCGCCGTAGGCCGTGAATTTCGTCGAATCGACGCCCGCCGGATGGCGAATCACAAAAGGTGTTCCCGGCAATAAAATCGTGTCTCCGGCGTCCGGATAGCCTGGCGCCGATTGTTTCCAACCATCCTCGGTCAAAAAATAAACCGCCTTCGCTGCGAGATTGATTCCGGCATCAACCGCATTCGGGATCAAAATTTTGGACTCCTGTTCGTGGACCAAGTTCCCCTCGGAGACATAAATTGTGCTTTGATTGCCGGGCGGAAAAAGGGAGTCGAGGGTCCAGTATTCGACGATGACAAATCTGTCCCCTTCCGCGAGTCCCTCCGCACTTTCCCCGTTCAAATCGATCGACACCGAGGAAGCCCCGTTTCCTGTGATGTCATACCAGCGACCCTCCAATGCTCCCGAGGTAAATCGCAGATAGTATTTTTCGGAAAGCTCGCCGGATGTCCATGACACCGCTTGGGCCGGCGTCAACGTCGCCGTATCGCCAGCCACGACAGAGAAAGCGCCGATCTTGTTGGTCGCCTTCAGAGGGACTTTCATGAAAGGCACCGAGACGAGAGTGTCAGACTTCGGACGGCAAACCACACGGTTCACACCTAATATGGCGGAGTCCCACTCCAGCGCAGAAGTCCATCCTGAAAAACCAACGAATGCAGCAACCGCAAGGACTTGCTGCTGGAGGGTGATAATTTTCATAAGATTTCCTTTAAAAAAACCAGATAACTTTAACATGCATGAAGAGCCTGTGCAACGAGCAAGAATTGATTTTTTTGAGCGAACGGCATTCCACATGCGCCATGGACTCGATCCCTCAAAGGGGGGCATCCGGTCGGAAGATCATTTCGCCCTCTTGGATTGGTTCTTTTTCTTTCCGGCATTCGGTTTGGTCGTCTTCTTGCCAATCTTCATGTCTGCATGGCGTTTCTTTTTCAGGGATTTATTAGGGAAGTTCTTGGATTTTTTCCTCTTGGTGGAGTCCGTTTTACTTGAGGCTTGCCGGACACCCGCTCCTCCGGAGTCGCCGCCGGCAGAGGCAACCCGGCTTTGAACGGCACGTGGCGGATTCTGGATCATGAAATCGACCTTCACATTTTCAGCCGCGACCATGGTGCGCCGGTAATAGGACCTGTCCGTCCCGCGCAGCTCATAATCGAACCTGACCGGCCGCTTGATTCTTTCGTTGCTGGTGGTCGCGCCCCCGATCGCGCCGCCTTTCCAGGAAATGCGCACGGTCATGTCCTGAGCCTCCCCGATTTTTCTCAAGCGGTAGTCCTCATCGAAGGGACGCACCCGATCCCACGACACTCCTCCCGCCGGAAAGGGCAGCTCCACGATTTCCGAACGCGTCTCCACCGGCGGCAATGGAACAGCGTATCCGCCGGATGCCGAGGTGAGCGCGAAATAGCCTCCATGGTCAGGCTCGACCCGCACTCCCTCCAACCCCTCGCCGGGATCATACCGTTCGTTGCCGTTTTTATCGTCGAAGACCACACCGAGCAAAAATGGACCGGAATCAACACTCTCTCCACCTTCCGAAAAACTCTGGGAAACCATCTGCGCATTCCACCCATTGAAATCCCCTTCCCGCACCCCGAGCCCGATGACCGAATAGGTCGGTTCCATCAGATTCGTGCGGTGTCCGGGACTTTTGAAAAGTCCATCGTGACTCCCCGCAACGGCCTCCACCGAATCCAGCGGCCCCTGCGTGGAATAGTAAGCAATGTTCTCCGCAGCAGAGAACGGATAACCGGCCGCCCGGGCACGCTCGGTGGGCGTGCTTCCACCCGCCCCGGTGTGTGAAAAAACATCCGTCGCGAGCATCCAGTCCGAATGCGTCCGCGCGGCCTGAATCAACCGCGGGTGAAAGGCGAGCGGTTGTTTCGATGCCGCACCGATCCGGTTGGCATCCAATCCGTCGTTGAGCACGATCCCCAATCGGGCCGCCTCGGCGGAGGGATTCGCGCGCGCCTCGTTGATCAACTCCAACATGAACTGCTCAAGATGCGTGGGCTCTCCATGTGAATAGACGCTTGCATGGGCAACAGCGGACACGCCCAACAGGATCAATCCCAAGATCGATGCCACCCGGTGCGACATTCCCACACCATGAAACCATCCTCCGGAGCATGGATTGATCACCCCTCCTCCGCGACGACTCGAAACCAGATCTGGAATTTCCAGATTCATCAGCGTTTGGCGGCCTTCTTTTTCTTCCCGCTTTTCGATTTTTTGGATTTTTTGTCCATCCGATTCCCATCGCTGCTTTTGTTAGCCCCCTTAGATTTCCCTCCGGCTTTCTTCTTGGCTTTTCCGGAGTGTTTGGAGCTTTCAGCCTGTGCGGCACCGCCACCACCACCGGAAGAAGATGGAGACCCGGCACCAGAAGGTTGAGGCGTCGGTTCGGGCGTCGGTTCGGGCGTCGGTTCGGGCGTCGGTTCACCTACTACAAGGACCAATTCCGCAGTGCCGATTCCCGCGCCATTCACCGCCGAGAGCGCGATCCGGTATGTCCCTATCGTTGTTGGCGTGCCGGAGAGAATACCCGTGGCGGAATCGATCGCCAACCCTGCCGGCAACCCGCCCCCCGCAACGGAAGCGCCGTAGGATGTCGGGGCGTTGGTTGCTGTGATTTGGTAGCTAAAAAATGTTCCGGCCTTGGCGGATGCGTAAATGGCGCTCGTGATCTCGGGAACATCCGTTGTGGAGGACTCGACCGTGAGCAACAAAAGCTTGCTCCCCGTGCCTGCGCTGTTCCTCGCGGTTAGGGTGATCTGCATCGTTCCTGAGGAAACGGGCTTGCCGGTGATCCTGCCGGTGGCGGGATCACAGAAAAACTCGTCAGGCAACCCGATCGCTCCGTATTCCTGCGGCGAGTGTGTTGCCACGATCTGATAATCGAAATCGCCATCCCTCACCACCTTCCTCTGACCGGCGCTCGTGATCACCGGCACCTGCTTTGTGGTTGAAATCCGGTAATTATCAAAGACCAGAAAATTGTCTCCGTATTCACCTCCGCCCCCGGGATACCATGTCACCGGAATCGATCCCAAATCCCGGGCGCTTTCGCTTGTTGTCAGAGTCTCGTTTGAAAAAAGCACCCGGTCGCCGAGCGTGGCCGACCATGTGTTGTTTTCGAGATCGATCGTGGCAGCCAGCGTGTATCCGACACCGTTTTTGAACGTCGCCCCGGTGTCCTCGACAGCATCCCAGTCCTCTCCGAAATACCGCCGGATTCCGGTGTCCTCATTGTCAAACAGAAGCCCCCCGAGATAATCCCCGTCTCGATTGAAAATCCCGAACTCGAACATGTCGCGCTTGTCGGCATTCGTGGAATCCTGGATCCACAAATCCACGCTGAATTCGATGGGACCGGTTCCGACAACCGCATCGACACTCCGGTAAACAGAGATGGCAGCCGCATCCGATGTCGGCGTGTTGTATCCGATCCAAGCAGCGAGATTTCCCGACTCGGCCTCGAAAATCCCGAAGGTTCCCGACTCGGGATCGCTGTCCGAACTCGCCCACCCGTCGAACCCGTCGAGGGAATTGAACCCTTCTGGAAAATACTCGAAGTCTGTTTCGTAAATTCCCCCCTCCTCCATCTGCACCACCGCCAGTTCGTAGCGTCCCGAGCGGCCAAGATATCCATCCAACGCAATCCGGTAGGTCGTTCCTCCCACCGCTTGGAAAGTGACGGAGCTTGTGTTGTCGCCTCCAAAGTCATCGTTCGAGGCGACCTCTTCGAGGGACTCCAACAACTCACCGGTGTAAACCGACAGGACCGTATCGAATTCACTGCCGATCGTATCGATCGTCACCGCTCCCGAGTGGGGCGCGGTCCATTTCCACCACAACGAATGCGAAGCATCGTTGCCTGCATGGGAAGGTTCTCCGGGCTCGGCGCCGGCCCTGCGGGAAGACCCAGAGGCGCTCGCGAACCCATCCGTCGTGGTGTCCAATTCCTGCGCATCGGCAAAGTCGTCGTTCAGCGGCGCGATTGTCTGGGTCACCGCAAGCGCGACAGCTCCGGATTCGCCATCATAACCATCCACCGCGATCCGGTAGGTTGTTCCAGCGACCGCATCGAACTCGACCTGGCTTTCCCGCGTTCCATTCGCGTCATCATTTTCGGCCACGGGAACCAGCGAGTGAATGCCCGATCCTGTGTAGACGGCCAACACCGTATCAAAATCGCTTCCGCCGGTGGAAATCCTCACCGGCGCGTTCTGCGCAGCGGTCCATGTCCACCACAACGACTTCGCCGCACCATTTCCCGCGTGGGCCGGTTCACCGGATTCCGCCGTCGCACGACTGGAATCCGCTGTGGCGAGGTCTCCGGTGAGAGGTGCCGCACTCGCGAAGTCATCATTGGCGGGCTTGGCTCCGGCACCGAAGGAAAGATTCAGCACAACAGCACCTCCGGCACCACTGCTTCCATCCACGGCGAAGTGGTAGATCGTGCCGGGGGTTGTTTCAAAAACCACACGGCTTGCGTTGTCACCACCGCTTTGATCGTCCGAGGCCACAGCGAACAGGCCGGAAACCTTGGATCCGGTGTAAACCGCCAACACCGTGTCAAAGGCACTGCCGATCGTATCCACCGTGCATGTCCCTCCGGCAGGCGCGGTCCATTTCCACCAGATGGACCGCGTTGCGGACTGTCTCGCATGGGCCGGTTCGCCGGGCTGTGCCGTGGCATCGTAGCTCGAGCCGCTGGCTGTTGCTGTGTCGCCCGTCAACAACAAGGCACTCTCGAAGGCATCGTTGGTGGGCGCACTCCCCGCCGCCTGCGCGATCGACAGGGCAATCCGCCCTTGATCCTGGCCGAAGCCGTCCACCGCGATCTGATATGTCGTCCCGACAACAGCATCGAAAACAACACGGCTGGTTTGTTCAGAGGCGGTGGCATCGTCATTCGCCGCAACGGGAGTGAGAGACGCCAAACCGCCGCCGGTGTAAACGCCGAGCACCGTATCGAACGAACTCCCCGCCAGCGACACGATTACCTGTGCGCTCCGAGGAGCGATCCATGTCCACCAGGCCGAATGGGATGCCTCCCCAAGATGCGTCGGCTCGCCGTCTTCCAAACTGGCATTCACGTTCGATCCCGTTGCCGTCGCACTCACACCGGCAAGCGGCACCCTGTTGGCGAAATCATCGTTCGGCGGTCCTTGGATGGCGCTTCCAGTGACTGTCAGGGTCAGGGTCTTCGACGCGGTGCCACTCGCATTGGTGGCGGTCAGGGTGATCGAGTAGACACGGGGAGATGGCAATGTTCCGGTGATCACACCCGTAGCCGCATCCAGCGAAAGCTCCGCTGGCAATCCCTCCGCACCAAAGACTGTCGGGCTGTTTGTCGCCTCGATGCGGTAGAGGAACTGCGAGCCGCTGACCCCTTGCACCGTCGTCTGGCTGGTGATCTCTGGAACCGCTGTCCGGGCTTGGGCGATCGACAAGGTCAATGTGCGGGATCCTGTGCCGCCGTCATTCGTAGCCGAGAGTGCCACAGCGCTGACCCCCGCTTGCGTCGGCGTGCCGGAAATCAATCCTGTAGCCGCATTGACTCCGAGTCCGTTGGGCAAACCCTCGGCACCATAGGCCGTCGGGCTGTTTGTGGCCTCGATGTTGTAGGAAAATGCAATCCCCACCTCACCGGAGGAGCTCGAACCACTGGTGATTTCCGGCTTGCCCACCAGCGAGGCCGAGATTTCCAACCGCAACGTGCCCGTTCCCGTGCCGGACCCGTTGGTCGCCGAAAGAACCACATTGTAACTCCCCGACTGGGTCGGCGTGCCGGAGATCGTGTTCAACGTCAATCCCAACCCCGGAGGCAGGCCAGTGGCTCCAAAGGATGTCGCATTTCCAGACGCCGCGATCGTGTAACTGAAAAACTGCCCAACCCTGCCCGAAGCGGTCGTGGCGGAGGTGATTGCCGGCACGGCCTCCGCTCCACCATAGTCCACATACGCATGCCGCGTTGATCCATCCACCGCCGCATTCACACCGCTGGTTGCGGACGCCAGCACAGTGCCTCCGCTGGACGTCAAGCGGAAGGATTTCAACTGTCCGGAGGCACCTCCAGGAACATCCGACATCGAAAGATAATAGCGCTGCGGTCCACTTTGTTGCAGATCGCTGAAATCAAACACAAACGTGCCATCCTTCTCCGTGGCCCAGCCATCGAACGCAAACGCTCCTCCGAGCCGGTTCAAATCCGAGCTTGCCGAGTAGGCCTGCGGCGTGGTGGCGGATGTCGTGGAACGACCAAGTCTGAGCCGAAGCTGGTTGCGGGAGGCATGGGACACAGTGAACTCGCCGAGCAGTGTCGGCATGTAGCCTTCAAGCGCGGAAATCCAATACGCCTCGTCGAAGTAGAATGGCGAATAATACCCCGTGGCCCGGCCCGTGTTGTTTGCCCCCGCAATCTTCGAGGCATCCAAAAGCGCATCGTAGGCGATCCACACGAACCCGCTGTCCCCCCATGACGTGCCCCATGAGTTCGCGATTTTCAGCGCCCCTTTTTCTCCAGCATCCACCACCCCGTTGCGGTTGATGTCCGTCCAGACATTGTCGTCATAGCCGACGATTGTCATCGCATGGCCGCTGGGATTTCTCAGCACCCGCCAGCAGACACGCTTTCCGGCGAGGTCGTTGTCGAGGTTCGTTCCGGGATCGTTGGAAAATGTGGTGAACTCCCAACCGTAAATGTCGGTCCCGAACAACAACAGGTAGCCGTTCGCGAGCATGGCTTTCAGGGTTTGCAAGCCGGCGTCCGTGTCGATATTCGCCACCACGCCGGAACGGTAGAGCCTATTTTTCGCGGCCTCCCGCCACACGTCCGCCGTGAGTGGCCACTCGAGATAGTTTGCCGGATTCGATCCCTCGCCGTCATAAGGCCACGCGGCCCAGGACGGGGCTCCAAAGCTGATCAACGCATCGAAATTCCCGTCGATCGTCGATCCCGCATCCACTCCCTCGTTCACAAGCGTGTAGATGAATTTCGGGCTGAGTTTCGTCGTGTTGTCCGTGGCATTGCGCGAATTTGTCCCGCGCACCAATCCGAGCATGTGGGTCGCCACCGTGTAGGTGGAGGAAAACGACGCACACGAACCAATCGTGCCTTGGTTGCGGATCGGAGGAAACGAAGACAACGCGCTGTTGTCGACGCGCCCGGGCAAGCTTGCCAAGGTGGTCCCCGCACCACCGCTCCCGGCTCCCAACAGCGTCTGCCCGGCATCCCCGAGAGCCACCACCTCCTGACCCATCCTCGCCGGCGGCGTGTTGAACTCCCTTGGCAATCCCCTTGCCAACCGCTCGGCATTCAAGCGATCGAGAGCCAACTTGTTCGGCAACACCTTCCGCGTAGGCACCATCTTCCGCACAGCCTCCGCCCGCCCGGCCAAAGTCGGCGCACGCAACCCCAACCCCTCCTGCCCGGTCGTCTGGGCAGGCAATTCACTCCACCCGAAAAGGAAAATCAATCCGGCCAAAACAAGCCATACAGACCTTCTTCGCGGGATTTTCATGGCTGAAACCATGGCCTCCGAATTCCGCAAATTGAAGCACAATATCATGATC
>CAZRLX010000104.1:0-1084 GCA_964601115.1 uncultured Chthoniobacter sp.
GCTCCTGCATGGCCTCGAGCAACGCACTCTGCACCTTCGCCGGGGCGCGGTTGATCTCGTCGGCGAGGATGAGGTTTGAAAAAATCGGCCCGAGCTTGGTGGTGAACTCGCTGTCGCGGGGATTGTAAATGAGTGTGCCGACGAGATCGGCCGGCAGGAGGTCGGGTGTGAATTGCAGGCGCTGGAAGCCGGTGCGGATCGAGTTCGCCAGCGTGCGCACGGTGAGGGTCTTGGCCAATCCCGGCACACCCTCCAGCAGCACGTGGCCATTGCAAAGGAGGCCGACAAGCAGGCGGTGGACGAGGATGTTTTGGCCGACAACAACGCGGGAGACCTCGTTGACCAACGGGTCGACCCACTGGCGGTGTTCCTGGACTTGCTGGGTGATTTCAGAGGTGTTGATGCTCATGGTTGGTTAAGAAAAAATGCCAAGCGGTGAATTTGGGTGGGTGAGACAGGGATTGCGGGAAATTTGTTCAACACAAATTCCGCCATCGCGGAAATCGGTTTTTTTCGATGGGGATTGTCATGCGGCCAAGCGCGCCGCGCCAAAGACACCGGCGCTGTCGCCGAGGGTGGGCTTGAGGATGCGGGTGTTGAGTTTGGAGTTGAAGGTGTGCCTGCAAATCGCCTCGCGGGTCTCCTCGTCGTAGAGCAACGGGATGTTCCCCACGCCGCCGCCGATCACGATGGCGTCTGGATCGAGAATGTTGATCACCGCCGCGATGGCCACGGCGAACTTTTCGCGGAGGCGCTCGAGTGTTTGCACAGCGGGCGGAGAACCGGCAGCGGCGCGGGAGACGATTTCGGGAAGACGCACCGCATCGCCGCCGAGGTCGCGGTGGTGGCGCTCGAGCGAGGGACCGGCGATCACCGTCTCCACACAGCCGAGTCTGCCGCAGTAGCAGGGATGGGATTCTCCAGGAATCGGGTTGTGGCCCCACTCGCCGGCGATGCCGTGGAGGCCGTTCAGCAAGCGCCCGTCCACCACGATGCCACCACCGACACCCGTTCCAAGAATCAACCCCATGACCACCCCCTCCCCGCGGGCCGCTCCCCATGTGGCTTCGGCGAGCGCGAAGCA
>CAZRLX010000104.1:1184-9176 GCA_964601115.1 uncultured Chthoniobacter sp.
CCCCAGAGACCGCAGGAATCCATCAGGTCGATACGCGCATCGGCATGATGACGTAGAGGAAGGGCGTCTGGATTTTGATGACACCCGGGCTCATTTCGTCGATCAGCTCGAGATAGACCTCATCGTTCGGGAGGTTGCGAAGGGGGTCCATGAGGAACTCCGGATTGAACGCGATCGACATGTCGGGTCCCTTGTAGTTGAGCGACATCGATTCCTTCGCCTCGCCGACATCCGGCGTGTTGGCGCTGATGTCGAGGTTGTTTTTTGTGAATGTCAGGCGAACCGAACTGGTTTTTTCGGTGCTGAGGAGCGAGACGCGACGGACGCAGTTCAACAGAGCCTCGCGCTCCATGGCGACGCGCTCCTTTGCCTCGCCGGGGATGACCTGTCGGTAGTTCGGATAGTTGCCGTCAACCAGCTTGGAAACGAGTTGCGCGCCGTTGAGATTGAACGACACGAGATTCGCCGAACTGCTGATGACGACCTCCCCGTCATCGGAGAGGAGCCGCTGCAACTCGGTGACGGCCTTTGTCGGGAGAATGAAATCCCGCTCGTGGCTCTTTGGGAACTCCAACTCTGTGTCGAACAGTGCCAAACGGCGTCCGTCTGTCGCGACAAGGGTGAGTTTGTTTTCCGTGAGCGAGAAGAGGATGCCGTTGAGAACAAATCGGGCCTCGTCGCTCGAGATGGCATAGGACGTCTTGCGGAGACCGTCTTTCAAGTCCGCCTGCTTGAGGGTGAGTGAGTTCTCCTCCTCGAAGGAAAGAAATGGCGGAAAGTCCTCTTTCGGAAGACCATAGACCTTGAAATAGCTCGCGCCGCAACGGATGGACGCGGCATTTTTCGAATCCACATCGATAATGATTTCCGAGCTGGGCAGCTCGCGTATGATCGAGACGAATTTTCTCGCTGGCAGCGTGGTCGATCCGGCCCTCTCGACGCGGGCATCGACCTTGCAGCGGATGCCAACCTCCAAATCCGTGGTGGTGAGGTGAAGTCCGTCGCTGTCGGCTTCGAGCAGCGCGTTGGTGAGAACCGGAATGGTCGGGCGGGTGCTGACGACGTTTTGGATGCGTTGCAATCCTTCGAGGAGGGCTTCTTTGGTAACCGCGATCTTCATGTGTTTGCGCCGTTGAATAGGGATTCGCCGGGGAGGTGTCAACCGGATGTTCGGCGGTTCCCCGGGCTTGCGCGCCTCCACCGCTTGGCCGATAGAGTGTGCATTCATGAGCGATCCCGTCATGCCAACCCCCGAGCAAATGCAGCGCCGTTTGCAGGAATTGCTGCGCACCACATTTGCGATGCCGACGTCCCCCTCGGACCCGCCCGAGACCGCTGTGAATAAAAAGCCCGGCATTCCGGAGGCGATCCGCGGCTTCACGCTCACGCCTCGCGAGATCAAGGCGCACCTCGACCGCTTTGTGATCCGTCAGGAGGAGGCGAAGAAGGTGCTCGGGATCGCGGTGTGCGACCATTATAACAACGCCAAGCTCATGGCCTCGCGGGATCCCGCCGCCCCCGCGCTGGAGTATTCGAAACAAAACGTGCTTCTGGCCGGTCCCACGGGCGTTGGAAAAACCTACCTCGTCAAACACGTCGCCGAATTGATCGGCGTGCCGTTTGTGAAAGCCGACGCCACGAAGTTCAGCGAGACCGGCTATGTCGGCGGGGATGTCGAGGACCTCGTGCGCGAACTGGTCCAGAAGGCCGATGGCGACGTGTCGCTTGCCCAATATGGAATCATCTACATCGACGAGATCGACAAAATCGCCACCTCCGCCGAGGCGATCGGCCGCGATGTGAGCGGGCGCGGCGTTCAGACCACGCTGTTGAAACTGATGGAGGAAACGGAGGTCGCCCTGCGCGGAGGAAACGACCTTCAAGGGCAAATCCAGGCCGCGCTGGAGTTTCAGCGGCGGGGAAAAGCGGTGAGGGAAACCATCAACACCCGGCACATTCTATTTATCGTCTCCGGGGCGTTCGACCGGCTGACCAAGCTCGTTTCAAGGCGGCTGAAAACGGCAGGCATCGGCTTCGGGGCGGATCCCGCGGCCGCGGTGGAGGATGCCGCCGGATTGATGCGGCGCGCGGAGACCCGTGATTTCGTGGACTACGGCCTCGAGCCGGAGTTTGTCGGCAGGTTGCCGGTGCGGGTCGTGTGCGAACCCCTCGCCGAGGACGACTTGTATGAAATCCTGAAAAGCTCCGAAGGAAGCCTGTTGCGCCAATATGAACGCGACTTCGAGGCCTATGGCATCGAGGCGACCTTCCACGACGAGGCATTGCGGCACCTGGCGAAACTCGCCGCCCTCGAAAAAACCGGCGCGCGTGGATTGATGACCGTCACCGAGCGCCTCCTGCGGGAATTCAAGTTTTGCCTGCCCGGCTCCGGCGCGAAGAAACTCGCAATCACTCCGGAGGTCATGGAAGACCCCGCCACGACCATCGCCGCGCTGGCGGCCGAGGGGCGCGAGGAGGCGGAGCGGATCGAGCGCGAGGCGGTGCGGGTGTTTGCCGAGTCCTTCGGCGAGGCCCACGGGCTGGTCTTCCGCTTCGATCCGGCGGCCGTCGAGGCCCTCCTGAGCAAGGCGCGGGAAAAAAACATTCCCGCTCGCGGCTTGTGCGAAAGCCTGTTCAAGGATTATCAATTCGGCCTTGGCCTCATCCGCCGCAACAGCGGGCAATCGGAATTCGCGATTCCCGTCGAGGCGGTCGACGCCCCCGACCGTGTGCTGAGTCAGTGGGTCGTGGCCTCCTACCGCACAACCGACGAACATGAGAAACATTAAAGCCAGCGCCCTCATCGGAACTGCCAGCGCCGTTGCAGCCCTCCTGCTGCAGGCCACTGGCCTGCCGGCCGCCTTGGAGGCTTTGTTGCTCCCGCTCACCGGGATTTCGCCGGACGAGGGACCGATCGCCGGGCCACCCTATTTGATGATGCTCGTCTTCGCGTTCGGCATCGCGTGGGTATCGGTCGAAATCACTTCCGCCCCGCTCCGGCTTGTGGTGGCGGCGTCTTCGGCGGTGCTGCTGTGCACATGGATGCCCGTGCTTGCGCTTTACGGGAAATTCTTTTCGCCGGTGCTGCCGATGACGGCGGTGCTCTGCAGCGCCGCGTTCGCAAGCGCGTGGCGAAGAACGCGCGGAGGACAACAAAGCGCGAGGCTGGAGCAACTGTTCGGCAGGCGACTCTCCCGCGCTGGGTTCCAGGCCTTGACCGAAACCTCCGCCGAGGGGGCGTTTCCGGGACACATGGTGAACGCCACAGTGATCGTGCTCTCCGTCCAAAACCACAACGAACTCATGGAATTGCTCCCTCCAGAGAGTTACACCGAGATCACCAACCTCTACCTCAAGACCGCTTCGGATTATCTGGTCGAGTCGGGTGGATACCTCGACGAGTGCAATGGCGAGTCGGTGCGCGTCGTGTTCGGCGCGCCGATCGCGGATTCGCGCCATGCCACAAAGGCCTGCCGTGTGGCGATCGATCTTGCGGCACGCTTGGACGACCTGAACAAGGAATGCGACGCCCGCTGGCAGCGGAGGCTGGATGTGCGCATGGGCATCGAGTCCGGCGACATGATCGCCGGGGTCTTCGGTGGCGGCCGCGTGGGAAGCTTCAGCGTCGCCGGGCCGCCGGTGGATTTCGCCCGAAGGCTCTGCGCCGCGAGTTCGCATTACGGAGCGCGCATCCTCGTCGGCCCCGTTGCCCACGGGCCAGCCGCCGAGTCGCTCGAGGTGCGCCCGATCGAGGTGCTCAAGGTCGGCTCCCGCCGCCGGCGCGTGGAAATCCACGAGATTCTGTCCCCGAAGCACGGCCTCTCTCCCGAGCGCGAAAAAAGCCGGGACCATTTCTGGACCGGCGTGCTCCATTTCCGCGAAAAGAAATGGGACAAGGCGGTGGATGAATTCATGAAGGCGCGCATCCCGGGCATTCCCGATCCCGCGCTTGATTACTACCTGCGCCGCATCGAGCAACTCCGCCACCACGACCGCGAGCCCCACCGGGAGTCGATCCCGGCGTTTTTCCATGTCGCTTGAGCCGCGCATCCTCGACGCCGCCTCCATGCGCTCCGAGCGCGACAGGTTGCACTCCGAGGGAAAAACCCTGGTCTTCACAAACGGCTGCTTCGACATCCTCCACCGTGGCCATGCCACCTACCTCGCTTTCGCCCGCGACCAGGGGGACGCGCTTGTGGTGGGACTCAACAGCGACGCCTCGGTGCGGCGCGCGAAGGGCGACGGGCGCCCGGTGAACTCCCAAGCGGACCGCGCCTGGGTCCTCGGATCGTTGCGCGCCGTGGATTATGTCGTGGTCTTCGACGAGGACGAACCCCGCGAGTTGATTTCAAAAATCCTGCCCGATGTGCTGGTGAAGGGAAAGGACTGGGCCCATTACGTGTGCGGTCGCGATATCGTGGAAGCCAATGGGGGCAAGGTCGTGCTGGCTGACATGGTGGAGGGCCGTTCGACCACGGCAACCATCGAGCGGATGCGCGCCACGGGCGCTTGAGGCCGCCTTCCAATCAAGTGTTGGCGGAGGATCCGGCCGTCGCATAGACTCGGGTCGATATGAAATACCGCACATTTACCGGCACCGATGTGAGCGTCAGCGAGGTGGGATTCGGCCTCTGGACTGTTTCCACCGGCTGGTGGGGGAATTACACCGACGACGAGGCGGTGCGCCTCATGCACAAGGCCCGCGATCTCGGCGTGACGCTCTTCGACGCCGCCGACACCTACGGCAACGGGCGTAGCGAGGAACTCATCGGCAAGGCGTTTGGCGACCGGCGCGGCGAGATCGTGATCGCCACGAAGATCGGCTACGATTTTGTGAACCACGGCGACGGACGCCGGGGCCAGCGCGAGATTCCGCAGGATTTCTCGCCCGCCGCCCTCCGTCGCGCGACCGAGGCGGCCCTCTCCCGTTTGAAAGCCGATACGGTCGATCTCATGCAGCTCCACAATATCCGGATGGAGCAGGTCGAGGATGACGCCATCTGGGAAACGCTCGAGGATTTGCGGGCCGAGGGAAAAATCCGCCACTATGGTGCCGCGCTCGGGCCGGCCATCGGCTGGATGGGTGAAGGCGTGCTGGCGATCCGCCGCCGCAAACCAACAGTGCTCCAACACATCTACAATCTCCTCGAGCAGACTCCCGGCCGCACGATTCAATCCGCCGCCGAGGCCTGCGGCGCACCGACCATGTTCCTCATCCGCGTGCCGCACTCCTCCGGCATGCTCGAGGGCAAATACACCGAGGACACGGTGTTTCCCGAGAACGACCACCGCCGCCACCGCCCGCGCTCATGGCTGGTCAACGGGGTGCGCAAGGTCGAGCAACTCCGTTTTCTCGAGCACGACGGCCGCACGCTCGGGCAGGCCGCCATCCAATGGCTCCTCAAGGACGCCCGCACCGCCTGCGTGCTTCCGAACATCTACAACGAGGAACAACTCGAGGAATTCGCCTCGGCGTCGGATCAGGTCGACTTGAGCGACGACGAAATGCAGCGCATCGCGGCGCTTGTGGAGTCGAATTTCGGCCTCGAGCCTGAAGAAGCCAAGTTCAAGGGAACGATGGAACTGCCGGAAGAAACCCCGGCATGAAAAAGCGCTCCGGGGTCAAGCGGTTGGCGCGGTTTGTCCTGAGGGGCGGCCGACGCCACGCGGGCCCCGCCGGGCCGCTCGAGGCGCGCCCGCGCTGCATTCTGTTCGATTTCGACGGCACGCTCGGCGACACGTTCGAAGCGGGTGTCGAGATTTTGAACACGCTTGCCGGTGAATTCGGCTTTCGTGGGCTGCCGCAATCCGAGGTGCAGCATGCCCGCGACCTCTCGACCCGCGAACTGATGCGGCATTTGGGGATTCCTCAAATGAAGCTGCACCGCATCTCCAAGCGGGGCACTGAGGAAATCACCAAGCGCATCATGGGCATCCACCCCTTCCCCGGCGTGCCTGAAATGCTCCGCGAACTCGATGCGATGGACATCTCGCTGGGAGTGCTGACATCGAACTCCGAACAAAACGTCCGCACGTTCCTCCGCAACCACGATCTGGAGGTGTTTGATTTTATCAAGAGTTCCTCGAAGCTCCTCGGAAAATCCCGTGTCCTGCGCGCGATCATGAAGGAATTCGGCTTTGCGGCCCGCGAGATTCTTTTTGTCGGCGACGAATTGCGGGATATCGAGGCGGCCCAGGAAACCGGCGTGCACATGGCGGCGGTGACCTGGGGCTACAACAGCACCGCCGCGTTGGAGGCGGCCGGACCGGACTATCTGATCACCGACCCCATGGGAATTTGCCGACTTGTTGAGGGAGGCCCGACTCCATGAGTGCGTTTCTTGGCGCCGTGTCGCTCACCTTCGGCTTGGGATTCTTCTATTTTGTCGGAGCGGTTCCTGGGGGCGTCGCTGCCGGGTTGCCTGTCGTTGTCGCGACCTTTGTCGCCTGGATCGGATATGCCTCCGGCGCCGCAGTGATGCTGCTTCTCCCGGAACCAGCACGCGAATGGATCGCCCGCAAACTGCGACTGCCCCGCGAGCGGAACCCAAAGAAACTGTTTTGGAAGGCATGGGACCGCTTCGGCCTTCCAGGCATGGGACTCCTTGCCCCGGTGACGATCGGCCCCCAGGCGGCTTGTCTTTTGGCTCTGGCGCTGGGCGAAAAACCGATTCGCGTCTTTGCCGCGCTCGCCCTCGGGGTTTTGCCGTGGTGTGCTGGATTTGCTCTGGTGGTCGAGCTTGGCCTCATGGCTGTCGGCGAGGGTTGAAATTCCATGTGCGCCACGTTCAAAAACGGCGACCGGGTCTTCAAACCGCGATCGATTGTCGAGGCGAAGGGGAAAGCGGGCGAGGTAAGCGCTGTGTGGGCGGGGTTCGCACGCTCCGAGATTCTTGCGTGGTGGAAACGCCAAGGAGCAGAGGAATTGGACGTGACGGCAACCGAATTCGCCGAGCGCTCGGATGCCACCGGAGAGCTTGTTTGGGGAACCGTGCCCGAGGGACTTGTCCTGCGTGCCGTGCTCGACTCCCGCGGAACCACCCCTCTGCTAAAAGTCGTCACCCGCGAGGCCACCGAGGAGGAACTCGCCGTCTATGGCCACCCCCGCATGCCGGTGCTGGAGCGCCCGATCCACACGGCGGTGGATTGATCCGCATCTTGGTTGCCTGCCTCAAGGGTTTCTGCTGAAACTCCCCGCCTGTGAAACACAAGGAAGAACTCTTCGAAACACCTCCCGAGCGCGCCATGGATCTCGCCCGCGCCTCGAAAAACCCGCTGCGGAAACTGTATTTTTGGACGCTGCACTGGGCGGACACCAAGGTGGCGATCCCGGTGCTGTTCTTCCTCTCCTTCATCGAATCGTCGTTTTTCCCGATTCCGCCGGATGTCCTGCTCATGGCGATTTGTTTTGCGAAACCCAAGAAATGGCTGCAGGCGGCCGTATGGTGCACGGTCGGTTCCGTTCTTGGTGGCGTGTTTGGCTGGTATATCGGATGGGGACTGTGGGAAGTCGTCGGCCAGCCAATCGTGGCCTTCTACCACGGCGAAGCGATCATGGAGCACGTGAAGGAACTCTACACCACCTACGGCTTCTGGGGCATCCTTGTGGCCGCGATCACGCCAATTCCCTACAAGGTGTTCACCATCGCCTCCGGCATGTTCCAGTTCAGCCTGCCGCTGTTGATCGTGGCATCGATTGTCGGCCGCGGGTTCCGGTTTTTCCTTGTTGCCGGATTGATTCGCGTCTTGGGCGAGAAGGTGCGTGAGTTCATCGAGAAGCGCCTCGAACTTTGCCTTATTGTCGGCACCATTCTCGGCATCGCAGGATTCGCCGCGCTCAAATTCCTGCGCTGAGGAACGATGGATCGGAGGTGGCCCGTTGCCGCCTCCACCGAAAAACATTTCCCCGCAAAAAACCGCTAAAGGTTTTTTGCGGTCGGACGATTCATTCAACCAAGGAGAAAATCTCCAAACACTGAGGTCGAACAGTGA
>CAZRLX010000105.1:0-9159 GCA_964601115.1 uncultured Chthoniobacter sp.
CTCCGCGCCCAGTGGCTCAAGGAAAAGGAAGAGATCGGTAAATCCCAGAAGGTCGCCGAAAAAATCGAGGCCCTCCGCGCCGAACTCGAGCAGGCCCAGCGTCAGGGAAACCTCCATCGCGCCAGTGAAATCCAATACGGCCAACTCCCCGAACTTGAGCGCGAGCTTCAAAAAATCGAATCCCACGGGGAACCCGCCGAGGCGAAAGGCAAGCCTTCGATCCTCCGCGAGGAGGTGACCGAGGAGGACATCGCCAAGGTCGTCTCGACATGGACAGGAGTGCCGGTGTCGCGCCTCCAGGAGGGTGAACGGGCGAAACTTGTGAAAATGGAGGAACGCCTCATGGAGCGCGTCGTCGGCCAGTCTCAAGCAATCAAGGCTGTGTCGAATGCCGTCCGCCGCGCCCGCGCGGGATTGCAGGACGAGAACCGCCCGATCGGCTCGTTCCTCTTCCTCGGCCCCACCGGCGTGGGCAAGACCGAGTTGTCCAAGGCGCTGGCGGAATTTCTCTTCGACGACGAGGCGGCAATCGTGCGCCTCGACATGTCGGAATACATGGAGAAGCACACCGTCGCCCGCCTCATCGGAGCGCCTCCCGGCTATGTCGGCTACGAGGAGGGCGGCCAACTAAGCGAAGCCGTTCGCAGAAAGCCGTATTCCGTGGTGCTCTTTGACGAAATCGAAAAGGCGCATCCCGATGTCTTCAATGTCCTTCTGCAAGTCCTCGACGACGGACGCATCACCGACGGGCAGGGGCGCACGGTGGATTTCAAAAACACGGTCATCATCCTGACCTCGAACATCGGTAGCCAATACATCATGGAAGACCTGCCGGTTGAGGAGCGCAACCGGCGTGTCCAGGAGGCGCTGCGCGGACATTTCCGCCCCGAGTTCCTGAACCGCATCGACGAGATCATCATCTTTGACCGGCTCGACAGCTCGCAGATCACGCACATCGTGGATATCCAACTCCGCCGTCTGCTCGACCGTCTCGCCCGTCAAAACATCACGCTGACCCTCGACGATTCCGCCAAGGCGTTTCTTGCCAAGGAGGGCTACGACCCCGCCTTTGGAGCGCGTCCCCTCAAGCGCGTCATCCAACGCGAAATCCTCGACCCGCTCAGCCTCGATATCCTTGACGGAAAATTCGGCGAGGGCGATCGTATCTCTGCAGCCGCCCGGGACGGCCATCTGGAATTCACGAAATCCTGATTCGGGGGTATCGTCGGCGGGCCTTTTGCAAGTGGCACGGGTCTTGCTTTGAACAACACAAGATGAACACTCTTGCCGCTCTCGAACAATACAACACCCTTTGCGATGAAATCTCCGACTACATGCACGAGGAGAACGCCCATTTGAGGGCGAGTGGGGTGGACGAGGAGATGTTGGTCACGAAAAAGCGGCAAATGATCGGAAAACTCGAGGGGGCGCTGGAATTTCTTCGTCTGTCGGGTCCGGTAAAAAGTGCCGAGCATTCGGCCTCGTGCGAGGTGCGGAAAAAAGTGCTCGGGAAGATTTTGAAATTGCTCCTGCTGAGCCGGGAGAGCGAGCAGTTGTTGCTCAAGAACAATGTGCGTGCTGTGCCACGCGCCGAAGCGCCGCAGCCGACGCCGAAGAAGGTCATCAGCGCCTACAAAGCACAAAAAACCGAGATTCGGATGTCCGGCACGAGCCAAGCCGAGGGAAGCTGGTCGGTTTGGTGATCCGCCGGGCAAACTTGCCGGGCCTTGGGGTTTTGCTGTAAAGCGTTCGCACCGCCATGGCAAAACAACCCGTCTCCGTCACTCCCGGGAAGAAATACAAATTCATCGTCAAGTCCGCCGAGGAAGCGGCGTCGATCATTCGGGAGAAGCTCGGGGAGTCCGCGCAGGTCATCTCCGTGCGTCAGGTCGAGGGGGAGGGGTTGGCGAGATTTTTGTCGTCTCCGAAGTTGGAGATCATCGCGCAGGTGCCACCTGAGGGGGCGGAGCGTCCCAAGTTGCCTCCCAAGGAGGAAAATCCTGCCCCGGCTCCCGCCGAGTCGGAGCAGGCGATGGCCGCCGCCGAGGAGGAATCCGAGGTGGAGTCGCCGCAGAGGTCACGCCGCCCGGTGCGGGGGCGGGTGAAAACGCGTCCGGCACCCGAGCCCCAGCGCGAGGTCGCCGATACGGTGCCGGAGGCGATGGTGAAGGCGATGTTCAACAACCTTCCCTCGGGGCGTCTGTGGACCCTTTTGTCCAAGGCGGGCATTCCTTCTGAGTTTCTGGCTCAGTTTGGCGAGAGGCCCGAGTTGCGGGAACTGGACAAGCAACCGTTGCAAACGGCGATTTCGCGGTTTGCGTTGTTGATGCGCGACCGCGCTCCGAGCCGCTCGCTGGCATTGTCCGATCGGGTTGTGTTTTTTGGATCGCCGGGGGCCGGATCGACATCCGCGCTTTGCAAGCAGTTGGCGGCGGATGTGTTTTTGCGCGGCAAGCCGGCGTGTGTCATGAAGCTCGAGTCGGACGAGCCGAATTCCTCTGAGGGATTGGCGATGTTTTGCGAGGCGCTCGGGGTGCCGTTGCTGAGGACTGGGTCGGAGCTGAAGAAGGTGCCCGATGGGATGACTGTTTACTTCGACCTTCCGGGCATGTTGATGACAGACCGGAATGTGCGGAAGCTTCAGAAGACGTTTGACGAGCTTGGCATCGCCACACGGGTATTGGTGGTGAATTCCGCCTACGAGCGATTGATGATCCAAGAGGCGTATTCGCGTGCCAGCGTGCTCGGCGCCACGCATGTGGTGTTCACGCATGTGGACGAGATTCCCCGCTGCGGGAAGTTGTGGGAATTTGTGTTGGACGACGGGTTGGTGCCGCTGTTCGCCAGCACCGGGCAGAACATCGCCAGCGACTACGACAGGCATGTGATCGACCTGCTGGTGCGGCGCACGCTGTCGGCGGGCGACGCCTGAGCGGTCAGCCGCCGTATCGCTTGCGGAGGAACGAAAGAGGGAACCGGGCGCCGGGGCAGTCGGTGGGCTTGGGGTTGATTTCCTTGTGGCCTTTGACTATGGCCGAGCGGCCTTTGACCTTGCCGACACGCTGGCGGAGGTAGGTGACGAGTTCGTCCATGGCCTCCATCTGGGCCTGGGTGGGCTTGTCGCGGTTCAGGTCGCCCACGAAGCAGATGCCGAGCGCGATGTCGTTGAGGTAATTGCTGGCGACGTGGCCTCCGTTGATCTGGCGGGTCCAGCGGTCGCCGATTTCGATTTGGCCATTGCCCGAGGAATTGCCGTTGCCGATGACGAAGTGGTAGGCGAGGCCGTTTTGCATCTTGCGGACGCGGCGGTGGTAGTTGTCGAAAATGCGGGCGTTCCCCTGCCGGGTGCCACTGTTGTGGATGATGATGTATTTCCAGCGACCGCGTTTTACCTTGGCGGAGTCGATCGCCTTGCGGATGGCGGGGGTGAGGTAGCGCCAGCGTTTGAACGGACCGACGCTGAAGCCTTTCTTCGGGGGTTCGTAGCCTTGATCGTCTTGGAGCCCCGATTTTTCGATGCGGATCGGGGCGGCGGGTGCGGTGGTCGATGATTTTTTCGGTGGCGGAGTGGAGGATTTTTTCGGTGGGGGGGTGGAGAACTCCTGAGCCTTCGTTGGTGCGTTGGGTGTCTCGTCGCCGGGGATGAGAATATAGTCGTCCGAGTCGTCTACGGGAGTTGGAGCGGAAGTGGGTGCGGGAGTGGCTTTTTTTGCCGGTGCAGGGGTGGATTTGGGTTTGGGCGTTGGGCTTGGAGCGGGCACCCAGCGTTTTTTTTGGGGTGTGGGGGCGGGCTTTGGTTTCGGTTTCGGCGAGGCCGAGGGCTTGGGGGCGGGCCTTACATCCTCGCGCACCTTGAGGAATAGGCGCCGCTTTTCCTCTTCAGTCATCTGGCTTGAGACCGTGTTTTGGAACAGGAGCAGCCCACCGAGAAGAACCAGAAGAAATGTGGAGAGGCGATGCGGCACGCCGCATGGTAGCAAGTCGCGGTCCATCTTCAAGCCGCCGGATAATCAACGCGAGCAAGGCACAGCCCGTGGGCGGGTGCGGTGTGGGTGAAGCGAGGTGCGCCTTTCTCCAAGAGCAACTGGAGGGTTGCCAGCGGAGTTTTCCCCTGGGCAAGGCGGACGGATGCTGCGGTGAGGATGCGCACCATCTTGTAAAGAAATCCGTCGCCTGTGAAGGTGAGCGAAACCAACGGACCGTTGGTCTCGATGTCGATCGAGTGGATGGTGCGGATTGTGGAATGGGGCGGGGGGTTGCGTTTCGCGGAGAAGGCGGAGAAGTCGTGGGTGCCGGTGAAGAGGGTGGCGGCAGCGCGGAGAGCGTCGGGGTCGATGTGGGTCGGCACGTGCCAAGCGCGGTCGCGTTTCATGGGGTGGAGTGCCGGGGCGTTCCAGATGCGGTAGGTATAGGCCTTTGAGACGGCGGAGAATCTTGCGTGGAAATCCTGCGGGGCCTCAACGGCCGACATGATGCGAATGGACGGCGGCAAATGGGCGTTGAGCGCACGGAGCCACTCCCGAGGCGAGAGGCGGTTGTCAGGCACATCGGCGTGGGCTGTTTGGGCAGCGGCGTGGACGCCCGCGTCGGTGCGGCCCGCACCGTGCACCCGGGCTCCTTCCTGAAGGAGGGCTTCGAAGGCACGTTCCACGGCATCCTGCACGGAGTCGCCTCCAGCCTGGCTCTGCCAGCCTGTGTGCTCCGCGCCGTGGTAGGCGATTTCCAGCCTTAGTCGCATGCGGTGGCGTCGAGCCAGCCTTGGAGGATGATCTGGGCGGCGACCTGGTCGATGAGGCTTTTCTGCTGGCGGGTGTTGCGTCCGGCTTCGTGGAGGGCTCGGCTTGCGGAGACGGTGGTGAGGCGTTCGTCCCAAGGCACGATCGTGCAGGATGACTTGGCGCGCAGGGAATCGATGAAGGCGCGGGCCTTTTCGGCGGCCGGGCCGTGGGATCCGTCCATGTTGCGCGGCATGCCCACGACGATGGTCGAGGCGTTGAGGTCGGCGGCGAGCTTGAGTATGCGGTCGAGTGGCGGGGTGGTTCGGACGGTGATGGTTTCCAACGGATGTGCGAGCATGCCGAGATCGTCGCTGACCGCGACCCCCACGCGTGCGTCGCCGAGGTCGATGCCCAGGGCTTTTTTCATTTGGGGTTGAAAAGACCATACCCGCTCCGTAGCTTCAACTCCCATGTCACAACTCTCGATGGACAAGTTTGGCGAAAACCTCCCTGTTTCGGGGGTTGTCGGTTTTTCGCAGGTCGCAATTGGATTGGGTGCCGGATTTTTGGTGGCCGACAGCATCGGCCAAAACGCGCGCCGGAGTGCGGGATTCGCTCTTCTTGGTCTTGGAGCCGCCGCGCTGGTGCCGGTGATCTGGGGGATCGCCTCGAAGCTGAGCACGCGTCCGGAATCCTCGCGCGCCATGCAGAAGCGCTTGGAGGGAATCCGCCGCGGCTACGATACAGACGTGGCGAACTGAACACGGCGGTGAATCCGTCGCGGATCGTTCTGGCATCCGCCTCCCCGCGGCGGGCGGACTTGTTGGCATCGGCGGGGTGGGAGGTTTTTTGCGATCCTTCGGGGGTCCCCGAGATTGAGGGTGGGAGCCTGTCTCCAGCCGCCTTGGCGTTGGAGAATGCGAGGTTGAAGTGGGCTGCTATCGCGCCGAGGCACGGCGGCATTGTGCTGGCCGCCGACACGGTGGTGTGGGCGGGCGGGAAGTTCTACGGAAAGCCGAGCGATCTTGATGACGCACGGCGGATGTTGCGTGAACTCGGGGGGCGAGCCCACGAGGTGGTAACGGGCGTGGTGGTCGGCATTTTTGGCGGGAGGATCGAGGAGTTTGCCGAAACGACAGAAGTAGTGTTCCGCGAGATCGACGAGGTGTTCATCGAGGAGTATGTGCGCTCGATCGATCCGCTCGACAAGGCCGCCGGGTATGCCGCGCAGGGCGATGGCGGGAGGTTGATCGAGCGATGCGACGGGTCGTTGACGAATGTGATCGGGTTGCCGATGGAGCGCCTCGGCGAGGTGCTCGGCGAGGCGTTCGGCTTGGTCCCTCAGCGCTTGCAGCGGTAGACGAACGCCGGCGGGAAATTTCCGAGAACGAGGCGGCTTTTTTCGACGGAGGAGAAGACGTTCTTCAAATTGTCGCTGAAGCGGCGGCCGGATTTAAGCCGGTGGGGGCCGTAGTAGGCGAAAGTCGCGAAGGTCCCGTCGGGATGGAGCGCGTTGTGGATTTCGCCGAGGATGCGGGTTTGGAGGGATTCAGGAAAGGCCGCCCACGGCAGGCCCGAGAGAATGGCGTCGGGTGAGGGGAGCGAGGCTTCGCGGAGGTGGCGGGAGATTTCCGTGGCGCACCCTGCGATCACATGGACTCCGGGAAACCGGTCGGCGACTTGACGCGCGAGCGTGGCATCCCGCTCGATCGCGGCAAACCGAGTGCCCGGAGGGAGCGTGGCGGCGATTTTTTCGGTGAAGACCCCTGTCCCCGGGCCGAGTTCAAGCAGGCATCGGGCGGAGTTGAGATCCGCCGAGCGCACCATTTCCTCGGCAAGCGCCGGGGAGGATGGCCAGATCGCACCCACGGTGGATGGAGAGCGCAGGAACGCTCCGATGAATCTCAGGGACATGGGGGCGGAGGGTGGCGGTGGCCCGCGGCCGGTGCAATCCCAAAAGCGTTTTCCTTCGGGTGGGACTGTGGTTTCATATGGGCGGAATGAAACTCCTGCATCTCGCAATCGCGCTGGCATTGGCCGCGCCGCTCCCTGCGCGGGAGACAATGATCGACAACACGGGCATCGTCGAAAATCCCAAGCCCACTTGGGAAACACAACGTCAGGCGCGCACGTTCTCGCTGCTGATTCCCGCGCCCCGCGGCCAGATCACCGACAGGAACGGCGAGCCTCTCGCGCAGAACCGCGTGAGTTACAATCTGGCGATGACGTTTCCCCTGCCTCTCGATTGGCCGGATGCGAAGATTCTCGAATTCGCCAAGCGGCAGATGGCGATCGCCTCGGGATTGTTGAACCGCGACATCCGGATTTCAGACAACGCGATTCTCACGCACTACAAGAACCGCGGGGTGCTCCCCCTCGACATGGCGGTGGATCTTTTGCCCAACGAGTTGGCGGCAGTGCAGCGCAGCATGCCGGCGAACCAGATTTTGCGGCAAACCTACGCCCGCTTTTATCCCAATGGCCCGCTGGCCGCGCACATCGTCGGCTACACGGGCGTGAAGGCACCCCTGTCGACGCGTCCGATCGAGAACAACGACCTGATCTTCACCGAGAGCGAGGGCCGCGAGGGGCTCGAGCAGATTTTCGACAAGGAGCTGAGGGGCGAGCCGGGGTTGTTGCAGATCACCTTCGGGGCCGACGGACAGAAGGTCTCTGAGCGCGTCGCCCGCCAGCCCGTGCCTGGATACAATGTCATCACCACGCTCGACCTCGGACTCCAGCGCACCGCCGAGTCGGTGCTTGAAAAGAACAGCAATCGCGGGGCGGTGGTGGTGATGGATCCCAACAACGGCGAGATTCTCGCCATGGCATCGTATCCCTCGTTCAACCCGAACGATTTTGTGCCCGTGGTGCCCAAGGCTGTGTTCGACCGCTACTCGAACGATCCGGCGGATCCATTGGTGCCGCGTGCGTTCAGGTCCGCGTATCCGCCGGGGTCCACCTTCAAGACGTTTGTCGGGCTTGCTGGACTCGAGTCGCGCAGGATCGGCCCGCGGGAGTTGTTCGGCTGTCCCACGAGTTACACGGTCGGTAACCACACATTCCGCAACTGGAAAAAAGTCGATGCCGGCAGGCTGAATTTCCGCCAGGCGCTCACGCAGTCGTGCAACACGTGGTTCTACCAGGCGGGAATCAAGATGGGTTCCGAGCCGATCATCCAGTTCGCCAATGCGCTCGGCCTCGGCCGGCGGACGGGAATCCCGCTCCGCGCCGAGGCGTCGGGGAACATTCCCGATGACGATTACATGATGCGTGTGCACAAGCGAAAAATCATGGGAGGCGATGTCGCCAACATGTCGATCGGGCAGGGCGATATCCTGATCAGCCCGCTTCAAATGGCGCAGGCCATGAGCGTCATCGCGAACGGCGGGTTTTTGCATCAGGCGCGGTTGGTGCTGCAAATTCAGACGCTCGGGAACAAAGTGGTGGCGGCGTATCCCGACAGGATTCGCGAGGAGGTGCGCATCTCTCCAGAGGTGCACGAGGAGTTGCGGCGCGCCATGGTGGGTGTGACCAGCGACGGAAGCGGCACTGCCCACAGGGCGAAGGTGAAGGGGGTCGAGGTCGCCGGCAAGACCGGCACGGCGCAGTGGGGACCGACAGACCGTCAGCGCATCGCTGCATGGTTCGCGGGATTCATGCCCGCCTCGGGGCCGCAATATGCCTTTGCCGCCGTTTACGAGGGCGAGCCGAACGTGAAGTCAATCGGCGGCGGATCGCATGCCGCGCCGTTGATCGGGAAAATTTTCAAGGAGGTCTATGCGGCGAAGGAGCCGGGGGCGAAACCCGCGGCGCAGGCTGCAGCCGTGGAGACAGCTCCGGAAGCGGAGGAGGGTGATGCGGCGCTCGATGAATCGAACTAAAAAATTTTCAAAAAACCCCGCGAGGCCGCTTGACACTGATTGGGCGCTCTGATGCTCTACGGCCGTCGTTGTTGTCAACAACCCAACTCAAAACCCAAAACACACATGAACAAAGTCGAACTTACCGTAGCAGTCCAAAAAACCCTCGGATCCAGCAAAGCAGACGCGGAACGCGCCGTGAACGCTGTGATCGACGGCATCAAAGCCGGCGTCAAAAAAACCAAGAACGTCCAACTCATCGGATTCGGCACCTTCAAGGTCGCCACACGCAAGGCCCGCAAGGGAGTGAACCCGAAGACCGGCGAAACCATTAAGATCAAAGCTTCCAAGACGGTGAAGTTCGTCGCTGGCAAGGCCTTCAAGGCCGCCATCTAACTTTCCCCTCCGCAAGAGAAGAAGACCCGCACGGGAAACCGTGCGGGTCTTTTTGTGTTGTGGGATAACGATCCCGCAGGGTTGTGGAGAATTGAGGAGGGGGGCATGGCGGCGGGTTTTCGATGGTCGCTGCCGCGCCGGTGGCGTGAGGGGGGAACGGCCGTCCCGGCCGTTTGAGGCAG
>CAZRLX010000106.1:0-9071 GCA_964601115.1 uncultured Chthoniobacter sp.
TTAACAGGAGCGGGTTCCGAAAGCGGCGAACCCCACAAAACGATTCAATGGGATTCACTTTAATTCATTCACCCTCTGTGCACTCTGTGTCCTTGTGGTTAATTCTGCTGGATTTGGCATGATTCACTCTCGGCCCTTCGCTGCTGGAAGAGCCAATTCACAAGCCCCGGATGCTTCCATGACTTTGTGTAGGCATCGTGGCCGACTCCTTCGTAAAGCGTCAGTCGTGCGTCGGCGGCACCAGCAACCTTCATCGCCTCGATCATGTCGGTAGACCCCGAAACAGGCACCACCTTATCTTGATCGCCGTGAAACGCCCAGACCGGAATATTCTTGAGACGATCCACAGCAGAGGGATCACCTGCTCCACAGAAAACAATGACAGCGGCTGGCAGGTCGGGATTTCGCAGGACAAAATCCCATGCTCCGTAGCCGCCCATGGACGTGCCGACGACATAGATGCGGGCGGGGTCGATGGGTTGCGTCGCCATCAAGGCATCGACAATTTCCTTCAGCAGCACGATCGACTCGCTCGGCGGCCTTTTGTCCAACGAATACGACCCGTGGTTAAAAGCGACTGGCACCCACTGCATTTTTGTCTGCGGCATGACGATGAAGCAGGGGTGGTTTTTTTGAACCTCGTCCGCCATCCAGCCGGCAACCCAGGGAACCAAATGCTTGAAGTTGTCATCCCCGCGCGATCCCGCTCCGTGCAGCGCCACCACCAGCGGGTAGGTCTTGCCCGGATCCAAATGCGGAGGCGAATACAAGCGGTAAGGCATGGTTTTGCCCTGCATATTGGAATGCACATGCGCCGCTGTTTGGGAGGCGTAGTGGTCCTTGGATTGGGGAACCAGAGAATCGCCCGAGGCATCAACCGCCGACAGAATGAGGAGCGCCAATAGGGCTGCTCGATCAAGGATGAAAGACAGCCTGCTCATACAAAACTGGACTCGCGAATGCGCTTGGTGAGGCGCTGGTGCCACTCGACATCCCACCACATGCCACGGAATTGCGGGCCGCAGAAATTGCTGGTGGCGATCCCTGTCCAGCGTCCGGTTTTCACTGCCTCTTCCACGCCGTGGGCACAGAGTTCCTTCACCCAGCCCCAGTCCAGAAGGGGCCAATCCTTGTAGTTCACGATCGCCCAACATTCGGTGGTGACAAGGGGAAGACCGGTCGCGCGGCTCCAGTCAGCGAGTTCATGGATCAGCGCCGTCAGCGAGTCCTTCCAATGCCGCTCATCCGTTCGGTAGAGACGCTCGGCTAATTCCACGACAGGCGCGTATTCCGCGATGTCATAGAGGTTCCACTTGAACCCGATCTGGCGGTAGAACGAGGTATCCTTGGCCATCCACACATGAGGCTCGAGCAGACCGAAATGCGATAGATCGATGCCGGCTTTGTCTTTGAATAAATTTTCGCTGAAGGAAAAACAAAGCGGCATGTGGGGATAGGCTTGCTGGAGCACTTCGGACGCCCGCTTCATCCAAGCGAGAGAGTCTTCGGAACGCCAATCGAAGCGCTTTGCGTCTTCATCGAAGAAGGGTGCCCACCATGGCCACTCATTGCAAAAATCCACGTAGACGACCGTGTCGAGCAGACCCGCCCGTTCGATCGAACCCAGCGTCTCGATCCAGATGCGGGCGTGGATTTCTGGCGATGCGATTAAAGCGCGCTGGTTGGTTAAATCCTCGCGGAACCAACTGGAGAGACCGACCGAGATGTTCCGCTCCTTGCACTTGGCGAGGAATTGGTTGAGATGCGGCTGGATTTGGACATCCACCAAGCCGCACGCTCCCCAATCGTGGATCGTCCATTGGGGCTTAAGCCGCCAGGTTTTCTCCGCTCGCGCCGCAAGGAGGTGGGGATAGGCATCGATGCGGACGGCGTTGTAGCCTCGCTCCAGCAATTCGTCCAGGGCGCGATCCCAGTCCTCATAGCCCGCGCCAGCCCATCGGCGCTCGAGCCAGGAAAAATCCCACATCGTGATGGCTAAGGCGCGGTCGGTTTGGAGGAGTGGAGCGGTCATATCGCTCGCGGAACAAAGCGGCTCCACTCTCGCTCGGCATCGCCTCTTTCATAATCGCGGAAGTAGCGCTGGAAATTGAGCGGTGTGAGGCCGGCAGTGGCCATGATTGGGCATCCGCAAGGATATCCCGCGCTGTGATAGAACTCGGCGGGCTGAAGCGTATCGCCGATCGCCTCGAAGACACCCTTGTTGTAGTGGCGGCAGAACTCAGCCGCGCGGTCCCATTCGCCATACCGGATCAGCGCCTCGAAAGCCTTAAAGGCATCCACGGGCCATGAATAGGCATCGCCCCAGTGACCGCAGAGCGGGTTGAACGACGGATCATCGAGAGCCACCATCGGCACGGGGATTTTGGCAAAGAACTGCTTGGGATCGAAGAGGGCTTCGAGGAGTTTTTTGGTTCGTTCGGGCGGAACAAGACCCGCCCACATGAGCCAGTAAACGGTGTTCGTGCGCTTCATGACCTTTTGACCGGTCGCGCGCACGACGGGGTAGTAAAAGCCCGTCGCCTCGTCCCAGAGGTTCTCATTCGCCCAATCGCGAATGCGGCGGTATTCGCCTTCGAAATACGCGGCATCCTCGACGTGGCCGAGTTCGCGGGCGAAGAATGCAAGATCCTCCGCCATGCGGGCCTGGCAGGCCACGATGTCGGGCAGATAGGCACGCTCGGGACGACCGGCGATTTCCGGCGTGCGGGTGAGCGGATTGCAGGTGTTTTCAAAGACGACTGGATCGTTGGGATCGGTGCCGTTGTCCTTGTATTCACAAATCGCGGAGTAGAGGTCCTGCCCAGCGTTGCCGGTGGCGATGATGCCGTTGCCCGTCGGATTGCGGTGCGTCATCCACCAGCGATACCAGTTTTTAAAACCGCCATAGGCTTGCCCAAGAAAATGACGGTCGCCGGTGAAGACATAATAATCCCTCACGCACGGAGAGATGTTTGGAATCTGCGAGTAGTCGAAGGTCGTCCGCGAAAAGACCGCCTGCGGGACCATTCCCTCCGGCGTCTGGAAATCGAGAAGCGTCTTGATTGAATTCGCGATCGTCTCCGGCGCGATCCAGAGCATGTAGCGGCAGGCGGGCAGGAAGTTGATCCACACGGCATCGCCGAAATCCCACTCGGGGCCGTAGAACTCGAGCAGTGACGGTTGGTGGATTTGCCCACCGGCGCGCGTGTTTCGCAAGGCGCGGTTCACAAACGCCGCGACCAGGTTTTTCTCGCGGGGCGTTTCCTTTCCCGTGCTGAATGGCTCGATGGATTGCGCCTCCGCGAGCCGCTGCCAGAGCGCGTCGAAACGGGCCAGCTTGGCGATGCCATCCTTGATAACCGCATCGCGCTCCCACTCCGTCGGGCAATCAAAGACAGCCAATCCCAACGCCTCATCCTGGGAAGCACCCGACTGCAACAACACCCCATGCCATCCCCGCAGGTTGTGCAATCGCCATGTGCGGCCGTCTTCAACCACCCCCACATCCGCGGCATCGAATTCAAGATTCATGCGAAGCAGTGACTCACTGCCACCGGCCAATCGCACGCGGAAGAGCAGCAGGAAATGCGAGTGCACGATCAACTCGAAAGAACGATGCAGATCGCCAGATTCATCGATCAACCGCAGCAGGTTCCCCACACGAAAATCAATCACGCTCCCCTCGCCTCCCGAAAAGAGCGGAGAGGCGAGGCCCTCCCTTTCCAACTCGAAGCGCAAGGCGGGAGCGAGGGATTGGCGTGTCGGGTCGTTGTAGGTCTTGCGTCGAATGACCACGCCAGAATCCGTGGCATCCACAGGACTGATTTCCCAATGGGGAAATTTCGGCTCGGGCATCGAAAAATCCGTCGGCCACAGACCTTGGAACCAGTTCGTCCTTCCCAAGGCATCCACCCCTCCCCCTTGAGAGGCGACCAATTTTCTATTGGAGGCAGCGAGGTTCAGCACAAGGCTGTTCGACTGGGTGCATGCCACGCCGGGCATGACCTCTGGCCTGCCGGGGCCACCGCAGCACAACTCGCGGTAGCATTGGACGGATTCTTGAAGTTCGGGATCGGATAGTGACGCGTTCATGAGTCTGAAAAAGTCGCTTAGGGGGCTTGGGGTGCTGAAGCCGCTGGCAACGCGGCGCGGATGGAACGGACGACCTCCGCGGCAAGCTTCTCCGAGCCCGCTTTTTTGAAATGCACATCGCCGGGTTTCGTAAACAGCGAGGGATCGAACGCCGCGCTTGTCGCATGAAGATCGTTGATAGGGATTCCGCGCTCAGCCATGACTTTTGCGGCAATCGCGTTGTATTTCACATCGTCGCCCACGAACCGCCCGGCCTCGCCTTCAGGCACCATGGTCGTGCTGGCCCAGATCAAAGAGGCACCGGTTTTTTGCAGCCGATCCACGAGGGCGTTGAGATTTTTTTCGTAGTCCTCCGGCGTGACGGACAGCTTTCCATTCACCTTGTCCCGGTTGCCTTGGTTTTTCGATTCGGGATGGCGGTAACACAAATCCCAGAGGCCCCAGTTGAAATGGATGACATCCCATTTCGTGTCCCCAAGCCAGTTGTCGATCCAGCGGAGGCCACGGGGCGTGTCGCCGCAATTCGTATTCGGACGCGAAACGCTCGCCACACCTTGAAACGCGGCTTTCACCGCAGGGAAATAGCCGATCGAGATCGAGTCGCCAATGATTAGAACCTTCGGCAAGCCCTCCTCCGTCGAGGTGGAGTTGACCAACGCCGCCTTGTCGGCCTCCGGCGTGAAAAACTCTTTTTCAGGACTTGGAGAAGACGATGGATTCGCGAACGCGGCTATAAGCGAAAAGACATAAACAGGGAGACACCGCCAAAATAATGAGTCCATGGATGTTTTCTTAAATACCCCATTAGAAAAATGCAATTGTTTGTATTTTTCCTTCATCACCTCACTCAGAATCATCCCGGCCTTCTAACTGGACTGAATACCCCCCCGCAATTGGATTAATCACCAGCGAGATCAAGTCCCCCTGCTCGTTTTAAAGGACAAACTTCGACAAGCAATTGAATCGACAGATCGGATTTTTGATAGGGCTCTGCGGCGTTCATGGGAGTAAGCCCACGGATAGTAAAGATGGTCAGAATTTATAAAAAGAGACCGCGTGGCGAGCGAACAGCGCGAGATGGCCTACGGCGGTGCAGCATAAGAAACGTGTTGGGATCTTTACGGATTCGCAGGAACGAGTCTTTGTCCGCTGGTCGGAAGATTCAGAGTGGGTTTCCCTTTTAAAAGCCCGAGCTTGGTTAGGAATTCATCCACAGCGATGGCACAGACGGTCATCCACGGCACGGCATTGAAAAAACTGTGGCCCTGCCCGGGCGCTATGAACAACTCGGCTGTATCCGGACCAAGGGAGCGAATTTTTTCATGCACGGTGGCCCAGCCTTTTTTGTAGTCGTCCTTATCGCCAAAAAAGACAATCGAGGGCGGCATCTGCGGTTTGATGTGTTGAAGGGCGTCCACTTCCGGATCCTTGGAATCACCCGGTGAGTATGCCGGGTTGAACCACATGTAGGCGATGACGCTGGTGTCGATCTCCCGCGGATCGACGGGGTCATTAAATCCAGGATTGAGTGTGGCGAGGGTCGATATGTGCGCGCCAGCTGATCCCCCGCCAGAGATGATGCGGCTCGGATCAACGCCAAGATCCTTTGCGTTTTGCTTGAACCATCGAATCGCGCTTTTCGCGTCCGTGATGCAAATGCGCTTAATCATCGCAGCGACCGGCAGCTTCTCGCCCTTATAAAACCGGTATCTGGCCGTGGCACTCACCATCCCCCGGCTGGCCAGGTAGGCGCAGAGGGAGCGAAACTGATCGAGTGAGCCACCAATCCAACTGCCCCCGTGGAAAAGAATCACGCCTGGAACGCTGGAGGTTTTAGGGTCATGCCCCGGTGGAAAATAAATCTCCATCTCCAACGGTTGCCCGTCCGCAGTTTTGTAGATGTATTTTTTCCCTGGGGCCGCTTCTTTGCGGGACACAATTCTTGGAAATGCTGATAGAGCATTTTCGCCGACCTCGGCAGCCCCTACGCAGAACCTTGGAATCAAAAGGAATAAAAGCAGGAGGCGGGTCATAGTCTTAATTCACGGGCTCGCGCTCTTCGGCAACTTGGCCGGCTTTTTTCGAAACCTGCTTCAGATTCTTGGGTCGGGCGTCTTTGAATTGATTCAGCGCCTCTGCGAGTTTGGCTTTTGAGGCCAGCGCAGCGGCATCGAGTGTCTCCTCATCAAGTGGCGCCTGCTCGAGCGGATCGGCGTTCATGTCATAGAATCGACCATCGGAGTAGAGCTTGAAGCGTTTATCGAAAGCCGATTCATGAAGGTCTGCGAGCGTCGCGGAATACCAACTGTAAATCCACTCTCGGGACTGGCTTTTCTCCCCGCGCAAAATCGGGAAAAAGCTGATGCCGTCGAAGGGCACTCCTTTTGGTAAGGGCGCCGCCGCCACTTCGCAAAGAGTGGGAACGAAGTCCGTCGAATCCACCAACTCATTGCAGACGCTTCCCGCAGGGATCACGCCGGGCCAGTTGGCAATCAGAGGCACATGCATGCCGGCGCGGGTCGGTTTGCCTTTGCCGGCCTTGATGTCCTTGCCACGCCAGCGCGAGACGACCGGGGCATCGCAACCATTGTCGCCCACGAAGAGCACGAGTGTGTTTTCGCGGATTCCGAGTTCGTCGAGTTTGGCCACCAGACGCCCGACATTTTTATCCATGTGGGCAACCATGTCGTCGAAGTATTGGAGGTCGCCTTTGTAGTTTTTAGATCGGCTATTGGCGGAAGCCCACTCGGGGCTGTCGGGAGTAGGAACAAACGGGCAATGCGGGAGGATATCCGAGTAATACAAAAGGAATGGCCCGTCCTTGTGGCGGGACATGAAGTCACAGGCGAACTCCAATGTGAGATCGGGCCCATACGCTCCATCGGGAGTGGAGACCGGTTTGCCATCGCGTTCCAAAATCGGATTCCCGTAGCGCGTGTCGGCCTTCTCGGCATCCATGCGTGGCAGTGTGTGCTGCCACAGGAGGTGCTCGTCGAAACCGGCATTGCGGGGGTGACCGGGATTTTTTCCGAGCTGCCACTTGCCGACCATGGCGGTCTTGTAGCCTGCCTGCTGAAGAATATTGGCGAAGGTGGGTGATTTGGGATCGAGCTTTCCAAAGCCGACATAGTTGCGGGCATTGCTCTGCCCGGTCATCAACTGCACACGCGTCGGTGTGCAGAGCGGCTGGGCATAAGCGTGATCAAACCGCATTCCGCCGGCTGCCAATTTGTCGAGATTCGGAGTTTTGTAGGATTCGCCCCCGTTCGCGCCCAAGCACTCGTAGCCGAGGTCGTCGGCCAAGATCAGGAGAATATTCGGCTTGGCATTTTGATTGGCCGCTACAGCGGCTTCGTTGCCGCATATTCCCAACAATACAAAAGCGAGGCAAAAGAGGGATTTCACGATTTTCCAACCTACGACCGCCAGCAAAATTGCAAAGCATTGTTTATTAGAGCCCGGCCGTCTGAATTTTCAGCACGCTTGCGATCGGGGAAGACAATTCCTCTGGAAGCGTGGTTTTCAATCCTTCGCCGCCGACTTCAAAATCCAGTTTCTTGTCGGCCCCCCATGAGCGATACGGACTCGACCTTCGACTCCAACAGACCGCCCACGCGCAGGGGCTCGATGGTCAGCGCCTCACCGGGCTTTGCTCCGTAAATGAAGACATAAAGCGTATTGTTGTCCTTGCTGCGGGTGAAGCGAATCACATCGGAGCCCCATGGTTCGGAGTCATAACGGGTGCGTTCAGTAAAGTGCCCCTTCCGTGTTTGCCCGCCAACGCCGTGGATTTTCCAAGGGCGTGTGGCATAGACCGCGTTGCCGTGGATGTTCAGCCAGTCGGCGAGGCCTTGGATTTCCTTGGCCTGATCCTCGGGAATGGAGCCGTCGCCATAGAGCGCGACATTCAAAAGCAGGACGCCGTTTTTACTAACGATGTCGGTGAGCATTTCGACGAGGCAGCGGGTGTCGAATCGGAGATTCTTATCGTCATCGTCCTCTTTGCGAAACCAGCCGTTGAACATGGTCGTGCAGGTTTGCCAGACGAAATCCTGCAGCGTGTCGAGCGAACCCCGCTCCATGTCGAGCATCGCGCCAGGAGCGGGGTTCTTGACTGTGACAATCGTTTCGATCCGTCCATTCCGGGCGAGGCTATCGCGATAGTAATCCAGAAGAACCCACTTGTGACGCAGGGTCTGGTTGTCGAAATACACCATGTCCGGCTTGTAATTGAGCATCAGCTCATGGGCACGGACATCGACCTTTTTGTGGGGAAACTTGTAGAGATCCTGGGGATCGAGACCCTCCCACCACTGGCCTTTGCCATCGGACTTCGTAAGAGCGAGGTCATAGGGAACTCCCGCTTTGGGCCCCTCCTTGTCTGCCTCGCCGGGGGCAGGATAAAAATTGTGGCCAGAGTGAAGAGTCGCCACCCAGCGGAGGTTTTGGGCTTTGGCAGCGGCAGCAAACTCTCCCACAAAATCGCGCTTCGGGCCGACCTTCGTGCTGTTCCAATCATGCACTGTGGTCGGGTAGAGATCGAAGTTGTCGTGATGGCAGGCCATCATCGCGACATAGCGCGCGCCCCAATCCTTGAACTGCTTCACCAAGGCCTCGGCATCGAATTTCTCGGCTTTGAAATGATGGTGGATCACATCCTTGAAGCCGAACTCCGAGGGATGCCCGTAGGTCTCGACATGGTGCTTGTAGGCATTGCGACCCCAGCGCTCCTTGCCGACATCCGGCAGATACATGTGGCGGGCATACCACCCACCCCCGAGCCGCGGCACGGATTGGGGCCCCCAATGCGCCCAGAGGCCGAATTTCGCGTCTTGAATCCACTCCGGCACGCTCCAATTAGCAACGAGCGCATCCCATTCCTTGTCCGCCGCACGCTTTTCCTCCTGCGTGATGGAGTCGTTTTCCGCCTCGACGAGGACTTCCTGGGAATGAGCTGGGGTGGAGAGAAAAGCGGCGCA
>CAZRLX010000107.1:0-9066 GCA_964601115.1 uncultured Chthoniobacter sp.
CCTCTGTGGTCAAATCATGGAGCGGGTGGTGCCGAGGGGTCGGGGAGGGAGCGGAAAAATTCCTCCAGTTCGCGGCTGGGCTCGCGGGTGATGTCGGTCTGCACGGAGAAGTGGTCCATCAGTTCGCCGGCCGCCATGTTTGAGGGGTTGCCGTGGAAGTTGAGGGGCATCTTGGTCCACGGAGTGTTGAGTGGAATGCCGAACCCCGGAGCCACGACGATTTGAGCGGCGATGGCGGGGTCGAGGATGTAATTGATGAATTTGTGTGCGGCCTCGGGGCGGGCGGAGTTTTTGGGAATCGCGCACAATGTCATGTATTTCAGGCTGCCTTCGACGGGATTGATCCACTCGAAGCGGCCGGGAAACTCGCTCATCAGCGCCACAGCGTCGCCACTGTAGATCAACGCGGCCCCGTGCCGTTTCTCGACAAGAGCGGCGCGCAAGGCGTTGAAGGCCGGACTGTGGCCGTTCGACCAGATTTTTTTCGAATCGGCGGCGGTGTTGCGCAGCCAGTTGGTGAGGATCACTCGGGCGGCTCGCAGATTGTCGGCGGAAAGTTCGTTGACTGAGGCGCCGAGCGAAAGCAAGGCTGCGGCGAGGAAATCCCGCTGATCGACCATCACCGCAACCCCGCCGGGCCGAGGCTTGCGGAAGGCATCCATGTATCCCCTCACCTGCGGCTGGGACACCCCCTTCACGACAAGGATCCCCATGGAGGCGATGTCAAAGGGAATGCGGTGGATTCCCTTGGGATCGTTGGCGGCTTGGCGCCACTGGGGTTTCACCCGCGCGAAATTCGGGATTTTTCGTTGGTCGACCGCCAGCAACATGTCGCGGTCGTGCATGGAGGCGAGCACGTCTTTCGAAAGCAGGAGCAGGTCGAAGGGACGCTTGTCCCGATAAAGCAAATCTGCTGCCTCGCTGCTCGAAATCGCGGTGGTGATATCCACGGGAATCCCGGTCTTTTCGGTGAAATCCAGACTCACCTCGCGCGGGATCGAGCGGTCGTAGGCCAGCACGCGGAGCATGCCGGGGGCGTCGGCGGCCTGCAACGATGTGATGACCATCAGAAAAAAAGCGGCGAGAAAAGCGGGTGTGTTCATTTGAGACCGATGCGGCCAAGGGGCTGGATGTTGATCTCCTCGGTGAGTTCCTGGTGGGAGAGCACCGGAAGGTCGGGTAATTCCAACTCGACCAACTTGCGGAGAAAGCGGCGGATATCCATCGAGGTGAGAAGCACGGGCGTGCGCTCGCGGGGAGCGGATCCCCCGGCCTTGGCCTTGATCTCATCGACGAGTTTTTTCGAGGTGGCGGGGTCGAGGGCGAGGAAACTGCCGCCGGAGGTCTGGCGGATCGCCTTGCGGATCGTTTCCTCGGTCTGCGGATCGAGGAGATACACGACGAGAATGTTTTGGCCGCCGCTGAATTTGTAGCTGATGTAGCGCCGCAGGGCGATGCGGACATACTCGGAGAGGATGAGCGTGTCTTTTTCCTTCGGCGCCCACTCGATGAGGGCTTGGAAAATAAGGCGCAGGTTGCGGACCGAGATGTCCTCCTGCACGAGACGCTGGAGCACCTCGGCGATGCGCTGCGGCGGGATGACGCGCTGGACCTCGCGGACCAATTCGCCAAACTCCCCCTCCATGCGCGTGAGCAGACCCTTCGTTTCCTGAAGGCCCATGAAGTCGGACGCATAGCGACGTAGAACGAGCGAAATATGGAAGCTCAGGAGTTTCGGCGGCTCCATGAAGGCGATACCCGCCTCGACGAGCTTGGCTTGGAACTCGAGCGGCACCCAGTAGGCCGCACGGCGATCTGGCGGCTTCTCAACGGGATCGGCGGGGATGCCAAAAAGCGAGAGATTCTCCTCGGTCTCGCGCACATAGAGAAAGCCGGGGCGGATCACGCCGTCGGACATGGGCACTTCCTGGAGGAGGATTTGGTATTTGCCCGAGTGAAGGTTTTGGTTGAAGCGCAGGTAGATTCCGGGGAACGGGACGCCGAGGTCGAGGTAGAGCGCCTTGCGGACTTGGACGAGTTCGGCGTTCAACCTTTCGGCGGTGACATGCTCCTGCACCGCGGCATCGACCTCGAGCATGATCGGCACGGTGATGGAGAATTCGGTGGAACTGTCCTCATCGTCCTCCTCGGAGGGCGGTGCCTGCCCGCTCTTCACGGCCCCGTCGCCTCCCGCATGGAGGCGTTCCGTGCGCCTTCGGCCCTTGGTTTTGTCCGCCGCACGCTTAAGGGCGAAGCCCAATGCCAAGGTGATCACCGCGAGTGTGAAAAATTGGATTTTCGGAAAGCCGGGAATCAACCCCATCGCAAAAACCACCACGCCGCCGATGATGAGGGCTTTCGGCGCGGCGAAGATTTGCTCGACGACATCGCCACCGAGACCAAGTCCCTCTTCGCTGCCGGCGCGGGTGATGATCATCGCCGCACAGATCGAGATCAGCAGCGCGGGAATCTGCGACACCAACCCGTCGCCAATCGTGAGAATCGAGTAGGTCGTGACGGCCTTGTCGATCTCCATGCCCTTTTGCGACACACCGATGAGGATGCCGGCGACGATATTGATCGCGACCATGATCAGCGAGGCGATCGCGTCGCCTTTCACAAACTTCATCGCGCCGTCCATCGCACCGAAGAGCTGGCTTTCCCTCTCGATGACCGAGCGCCGACCCTGCGCGTCTTTCACCGTGATGTTCCCCGCGCGCAGATCGGCATCGATACTCATCTGCTTGCCGGGCATGGCATCCAGCGTGAACCTCGCTGCGACCTCGGCGACGCGCTCCGCGCCCTTGGTGATCACGATGAATTGGACGATGAGCAGGATGAGGAAAATGACCACGCCGACGACGAAATTTCCGCCAACCACGAAATTTCCGAAGGTGTAGATGATCTCGCCCGCGTAGGCTTCCACCAGGATCATGCGCGTGGTGGTGATGTTCAGCGCCAACCGGAACAGCGTGGTCACCAGCAGGACGCTCGGGAAGGTCGAGAACGCGAGCGCGTTTTTCATGTAGAGCGACATGAAAAGAAGCACCGCCGAGATGCCGAGGTTCACCGCAATGAGCGTATCGAGGAGGAACGGGGGCACCGGCACGATCATCAGGCCGACCACCGACACGATGATGGCGGCGATGTAGATGTCGCCATAGCGCTTCGAGGCGAAGGCGAAATTCTGCAACCGCATGAGGAAGGTCTCCATCACCCCTCCCCTCCCCCTTGGCCGGATTCGGCTCTGGATTTCAAATACTCCGCCGCCGCCATATCGCTCGTGGCGGTGTCGCCAAGGCGTCGCGAGGCGATGGCCTGCACCAGATGGCAAAGCGCGGCCTCGTCGGCAGGAAGGCCGAGTTCGAGCGCCTTGGCGGCACTGGCGAGCGCCTCGGGGTTTTTTTCGAGCGAAAGCTGGATCGTGGCGAGCGTGCGCCAGGAGGTGGCATTCGATCCGTCCACCACCGTCATCAATTCGAAATACCCGATCGCGCGGTCGGGCCTCCCGTAGCGGGCGTTGAGCCAACCCAGCAGGTGCAGGGTTTCCCTGACGGTTTGGATCGGCATGGAATCGCTTGTTGCCATCAAATCAGCCTCCAATCATCACCCGCCGGAGCGCCTCGAGAAGTTGGAGGTTCTCGCAATCCTCCTCCAGCAGCTTCAATCCGGCCTGGAACGCCTCGTCACGGCGGGGATACCCGGCACGCAAATCGCGCAAACGCCCGCGAAGGTTGGTCAAGTGCTCGCCGTAGGACGCCGAACCGAGCAACGATCCGGTCATTTCCGCAGGGCGCAGCGAGTCGGTGAGATACAAATCCACCGCCTTGTCCTGGAAAAGCCCCGCCAACTTGCTCGGCACCGCTTGTTCGCTTAACGCGGGGCGGTTCAACGGCAGTGTCGGATCGCTCTGGCCACTCGCCGCGTAGGACACCCTCTCGATTCCCGTCCGGAAATCGAGGGCTCCAGATGCATTGGAGACAGTGGCCATGGGCGGCGAACGCTACACGGCCTCCGCAGTGTTGTGAAGCGCGGTGAGGCGGTCGAGCGCACCCAAAATCTCCCCGCCGCGAAGGGACCCGCCGGGCAACTCGAGCATCAATATCGTGGAACGCCCGAAATCTCCTCGCCGGCACCGAATTCCAGTCCCCTCGGTGCGCTCGAAATGCAACAGCTCGAGCATCCTCGAGGCCGATGGCTCGCCAGAGTATTGGCGGGCACGGGAAAGGGACACGCACAGGTCCTGCCCGCGCCGGGCGAGACAAAGCGTATCGGAGGGTTCTATCTCAAGCACAAGTGAACCGTCCGCATCGAGCGCAAGGCGCTCCATGCCGATGAGGGCGCCGAATTCCTCCACTGCCGCGTCGATCATCCGAGCGCCACCTCCTCTTCATCAATGAATTGGTCGATCGCCTTCTGCATGGCGTCCAGAACCCGCTCGCGCGCCTCGGGCTTGTCATATGCGCGGGGCGGCAGGTTCCTCACGATCTCGCGGAATTGGGTCATGAAATTGATCGAGGGCTCGAGTGGCGGGACATTGAAATCCATCGCCAACCGCGTGAAATCCCCCTCCGAAACCCGCTCGCCCTTCGCGGCGTCGAGCATGGAGGTCATCAACCGGAATGGCGCGACGGGCACCGACTCACGGGTCGAATGATGGAATTTCGTCAACAGCCCACGGCAGGACTCGTGGGCATTCCCGAGGAAACGCACCTGCTGGAGACCATCCACCACCTCGCGCAAATGGGTCGGCTCGCCGGAGGGCTTGGCCGCGGCGAGATCGGCCGCGAGCGCGCTCGCCAGAAAATCCAGCGCCACCCCGAGGCGCTGCTCGAAATCCGGCCCTTCGCCAACAGTCACCGGAACGGATGCCTCACCACCTCCGGTGAATTTCGCCAGATTCGTGGCGATGAATCGATAGGCATCCGCCGGTGTCTTGTAGTCGAATACCGCGCGGCGATACCCTTCGCGCACATCGCCAGCCTCGTCGGGGCGGGTGCTCACAAATTCGTTGAGGACCGGGGAGATGTTGTTGCCGGCGGCGATCTCGGGACCGTGGTCGTTTTCAAGACGCTCGGCGACCTGCTCCAATTTCTCGCGCAGGCCATCATCCTGACCGCCGCCACCTCCGCCGCCAGAGAGATCGCTGGACATCGCCCGCGCCACGCCAAAACGCACCGAGGGATCGGGAAAAAGCTTCTCCATTTCCTCGCCGAGTTCGTCGAAGCGGTTCTCGCGTTGCATCCGGCGCAGGAGCGCCATGAACCGAGTAAGCGCCGCCGACCCCTGCATCTCGGGGAAAACCTTGCCGATCGCGGAGCGCAGACGCTGGGCCTTCGCATCGGCCGCCTGTCGGCTCTGGCTCTTGACCGGCGCGGGTTGCTCGGCCTCGTGGAAAAAGCGCGTGGCGTCATTGAAATCCAGCCCGGCCTCGGAGGGATTCTTGCCACCGGCGGTGATTTTGCGGCCCTGATACGTGCCCATGACATCGTCCAGCGAGGACTTCACCGCATTGGCCATCACATCGATCGACGCGGATTGAAAACTGGAAATCGAGGGGCCCATTGGACAGGGAGTCAACTAAGCGTCCATCCGATCTTCCGCAAGGCGATTTCCGCTAAAAATCAACCCCCGCGAACACCCCGAGGATCGCGGCATCCGGCACGGCAGCGGTGCCATTGGGCTGAACAAGATATTGGGCGTAAGGCTGAACAAACGCCCAACCATTCACACGAATGCGATAGCCCACCTCGACAAGCGCGGTGGAAGTCGCTCCAGGCAGGCTCCTTTCACCGTAATTGCCGAGCGCCAAGCCGGCGATCAACTGATCCCCTCCCCGCCCTGGCAGCAACCCTTCGTAAACCAACCCGCCATGCATGTAGAAGGAATAGGCGTTGTTCGACTCGGGCGCGTAGAGGAACAGGCTGAACATCCTCAATCCCTCGCTTGAGGACTTCCGCCGACGCTCCATCGCGGCCACGATCGGCAGGCCATCCACCGCATCGTTCGTCGCCGCCTCTCCGCCGCTGGTCTCGCGCCAGATCATCTGATCGAACTGCCAGTAGAGGCCGAAGCGGTCCATGGAGGCATTCCCGCCATCTTCGTAAAAATACCCGCCAAACGCATAGTGGCCGGGGAGTTTGCCCGGGCCGAGCTCGGGCTTCGCTCCGGTCTCGCCAAGAAAATACACGCCGTTTGTGGATGGCGCAGGCGCGTAGCCTTGGAAGGCGAGCCCGTGGTTCGCGGAGTCGTTCGATTTCGGGAAGGACATGAACAGCCCGACTTTCGTGTATTGCCAATCGGCGGCCTTGATCTGCAGCGTTCCGCCCCATGTCGAAAAACTCCCGCTGAAGGGCACATTGCCCCCCACCCCCTCGGCGGAGGCCATGGCATTGTTCACGAACAGTCCCTGCAACGGCTGGTCCAAAAACTCGTCCTTCGGCCTCAACCACCCACCGGAAACGGTCGCAAACCTGTCGATCCCGAATAGCCCGCCGGTCTCGTAGCGAAGCCCGAACGAAAGCAACCGCCACCCTGTGCCGCCGGCATAGCGCGAGGGATTGAACAATGACGAGGCGTCCACAAGGCGGTTCGGATTCGCCATGGAACCTGGATCACGCCACCGCGTCGCCACGAAACCGCTCATGCCCTCAAGCCAGGGCTGCCGCAGGAATTTCGCCATGTCGAGCTTGGCGCCTAAGGACAACTCCTGCGCGAACGCATTCCCCGGGCCGCTGGCGCTGTCGAGAATCCCGAAATAAATCCCCCGCCACCTCCCGTCGAGCGTCACCCCGTTGTCCCGAACCACACCTCCGAATAGATCGCCGGTCGCTTTCCTGGCATCCCACCAATCCTCGAAGCGCGCACTCTCCGCGAGCACCTGAGCGGCCGCCGCAAGCCACACCGCGAAAGAGAAAAGATGCCGAGTCACTGGGGCCTCGCGGCGGTTTTTTTGAAGAGAATCCAGTGCGTCCGGAGATTCTCAAGCAGGTCGAGGTTGCGGTTGTCTTTCACCCAATCCTCGATGAATTCGATAAGACTCGCGTCGCGAGCTGGAACAACAAGGCAGACATCCGCCGCAAGCGCATCGCCAAACACAGGAATCATCGAGGTCTCCGGATGCAGCACCGCAAAAGCCGAGCCCGCCTCGGCGCTCGTCAGCAGGACTTCCAATTCGAAGCGCCCCGTTGGAAACCCCTCGCCAGGCTCAAGGCGATTGAATTTCAGAGGCGCGGTGACCCCCCGCGCCGCGAGACGGGCGCGAATGCTCCGCTCCAACTCGGGGGAGAGATATTCCCTCCCACCATAGTCGATCATCAATGGAGGACGCGCAGCACCCGCGATGACCCTCTGAAATTGCCGCGCCTCGCTGTCGGGAACAACAAAGGCCAACACCACCGATTCGTAGGGAATTGCCCTGATCCCCATGCCCGCAACAAGCCCCGTGTCGTGAATGCCTCCTGCGGCGATATCGATCCGCCCCTGCTCGAGCCAGTCGCGCAGCGTGCGCCGGTCGGAGGTGGAAATTTCCAACACCACCCCGAGCCGCGCGGCAAGCGCCGTCAGCAAATCGATGTCATACCCGACCACCTTACCGCTGTTGTTGCGGTAGACCCAAGGCACCGAGTTGTCGACCACCCCGGCGCGCAGAACCCCTCGCTGCTTGATTTCAGCGAGGGACACGGAGGCGGGATCGGGCACTCCCTCGTTGAAAGCGACCTGTGCCGGAGGCTCCGAGAAAAGCGAATCCCGCGAGAGAATGATGCGCTGGGAATCGCTGGATTCCTCCAATGTCGCGGCAAGAAGCCTGTTCGCCCCCCACCCCATCGACAGCCCGACCGCCGCCGTGAGCAGCAAAAGAAGCACCAGGCGCAGAGGACGCACCACCAACCGGCCGCGCAACGAGGCGAGGACAACAAACGACACCACCGCGAGCGAGAAAAGCGACAACGGGTCGCTCAGTCGCACGATCCACTGCGCATTCATCAGGTAAAGCCCCAGCAGCCCCAGCGGCAGGCCAAGGGCAGGAAGCTCGTGGATGAGCACAGCCTGCGTTCCAGCGGCGGATGTCAGCAACACGCGGGGCAATATCTGAAGGATCTCGACCGTCCGCATCGGCGTGTCGTGATACCAAGCCGCAAAGGGCAGGAATGACAGCACCACCATGCGCCCGGTGGAAAAAAGCAGCAGGCTGATCGGAGCCAGCGCCTCGAGAACCGAAAAATCCTCGTCCCCCTCCCCATCCTCGCGGGTCTCTTTGAACAATCGCCGCAGGTTTTCGATCACCAACGGCAAGGCGATCAGCACATTCCCCACCGTCACCGCAAGCACCACCGGGTCGCGCAGCACTCCCCAGAACTGGCGGATCGAAAACCGCGTGAAGCACAACACAAGCCCAGGCAGCAGCACGACGCCGATCGTCACCACCGCCACCAGCATCATCGCCACATACCCGAGCAACCGTTGCAACTCCCCGCCGCTTGCTGTCCCCAAGGAAGACGCCGTGATCGCGAAGACGCCGACCGGAGCGATCCGCTTGGCGACCACTCCAAGCGCGGCTGTCAAAAGCGCGCGAAGCGGCAACACAACGCCCAAAACGGATTCTCGGCCGGGCAGCGTTTGCAACAGCACTCCCAGCGCGATCGAGACCACAAGCACCCCCGCGACATTTCCCGTTGCCAGTGCCGAGAAGATGTTCGTGGGAAGAAACGTCGACAGCAGGCTCTCTTGGACTGGCAATGCGATCGCCTCGGGCTCGAAGATCGGCGAGGACACGAGCGGCGGGAGGATCATCGGCAGCAACACCACCGCAGTGCCAGCGATGGCCACCATTCCCACAAGTGCCACCCCTCCCCGCTTGAGCAGCAGGATCAACGACTCCCTCGCCATGCCTCCGAGCGTGCCCACCACCTCGAGCATCAGATATGGCAAAATCACCAGCGAGTAGGAGCGGATCAACAACTGACCCAGCGGATCGAGCACCGAGCATGCGGGTCCGAAGACCCACCCTGCCAACAATCCAGCCACGATGGCCACGATGCACCATGCCGCCACCGAACGGGGAAG
>CAZRLX010000108.1:0-9001 GCA_964601115.1 uncultured Chthoniobacter sp.
GGCGGTCGCGGCCTTGCTTGGCGGAGCCACCGGCGGAGTCGCCCTCGACGACATACAACTCGGTCAGGTTCGGATCGCGCTCGGAGCAGTCGGCGAGCTTGCCGGGGAGGCCGCCGCCGGTAAGGGCCCCCTTGCGAACGGTTTCGCGCGCCTTGCGGGCGGCCTCGCGGGCGCGCGCGGCAGTGAGGCCTTTTTCCACGACTCGCTTGGCGACGGCCGGGTTCGCGTCGAAATAGGTCATCAAGTTCTCGTAGGTGATCGAGCTGGAAATGCCCTCGACCTCGGGATTGACAAGGCGCGACTTGGTTTGCGCGTTGAAGCTGGGGTTCGGGTGCTTGATGGCGAGAATGCAAATCAGACCTTCGCGCACGTCGTCGCCACTGATCGAGGGGTCCTTGTCTTTGAGAAGATTGTTTGCCTTGGCGTATTGGTTGATCGCGCGGGTGAGAGCTGTGCGGAAGCCGGTGAGGTGCGTGCCGCCGTCCGGATTCGGGATGGCGTTGGTGAAACTGAGTATCTGGTCGTTGTAGCTGTCGTTGTATTGCAGGACGACATCGAGGTGCATGTCGTCGGTGACTTCGTTTTGATCCTTGTTCCTGAAACTCACCTCGCGCTTGCCGGAGATGACGATCGGCTTGGGGTGGAGAAGCTGCTTGTTCTCGCCGAGTTGGCGAACGAATTCCTCGATGCCGAGCTTGTAAAGCCAACTTTCGGAGCGGACCTGCTCGCCGCGCTCATCGGTCAGGGTGATTTCAAGGCCGGGATTCAGGAAGGCGAGTTCGCGAAGGCGCGCGGCGAGCTTGGCAAAGTCGAATTCCGTCGTGATCGTGAAGATCGTCGCATCCGGCATGAATGTGATGAGTGTGCCGGTTTGCTTTTTGTTTTTTACCTCGCCAATGACATTGAGCTTTTGCGTGGTCACCCCGCGCTCGAAGGCCATGTGGTAGACCTTCCCGTCGCGCTGGACTTCGACCTTGAACCAGTCGCTGAGGGCATTGACGCACTTCGCACCGACGCCATGGAGGCCGCCGGAGTATTTGTAGGCGCCTTGGCCGAATTTGCCACCGGCGTGGAGGTTCGTAAGAACCAGTTCGAGGGCTGGAATTTTGAACTTCGGGTGGATGTCCACCGGGATGCCACGGCCGTTGTCGCGGATCGAGCAGGAACCATCGACATGGATGGTCACATCGATCTTCGTGCAATACCCAGCAAGATGCTCGTCGATCGAGTTGTCGAGCACCTCAAACACGCAGTGGTGGAGACCTCGCTCGTCTGTTGGCCCGATATACATGCCAGGGCGCTGGCGAACACCGGCGAGGCCTTCAAGTTTGTCGATTTTTGAGGCGTCGTATTTTGCGCCTTCGGGAGCTGAATTGGTTTCGTCGGACATGCGGGAAAAGGGATGCGTTTTACTTGATGTCGGCCTGATGGCCAGGGTGCGGAAGGCTACGGACTGCAACCCCGCTGGACAACATTTTTCTCGCTATGGCCACAGGATGTTGGGATGAACCAAACCCCTTCCCACAAGATATTGGGTCGAATCATGCTTCGCAAAAATCTTCGCTTCTGGGTTTTTGAAACTTGCTGGCTTCTCCTGATACTGGCAACCGCTTGGGCGGCATTCACATGGAATTTCGATGACGTCCTCTGCCAAGGGGCTGTTTATTTCACCGACGGTGACTGCTATGCGCGAATGACACGCGTGCGCCAAATGGAAGAAAATGGATTCCAGTCAGTTAGGCATCATTTTTTCGAGAATTATCCGGTTGGCGCGATCCCGCATACAACAGTGCCGTTGGATGCATTGATCCTTGCCCTGTCAAAAGCGGTGCGGTTCTTTTCGGCGCAGGGGTTGGAGTTGGCAGGTGCTTGGATTTCCCCTCTGCTTGGAGGAGCCCTGCTTGCGTTTCTCGTGCTCTGGAGTGCCGCCATGCGCTTGCCCTACAGACACGCCATGACTCTGCTCTGCGCCGTCTCGCCGATTCTCGCCCATGGATTTCAAGTCGGCCGTCCGGACCACCAATCATTGCTTGTGTTGCTGATCGGCATTGCGCTGGCTTCGGAAATCAGTCTCTGGCTGAGGCGCGGCGGCGGATGGGCCTATGTCGCGTCCATTGCCTGGGCGCTGGCTCTTTGGGTGTCCCTCTTTGAACCAATGGTCCTGCTGTGCACGATGCTGGTTGCACGAGGGATTCGCCGCCTGTCCACGCCGCATCAGGAGCGCCCGCCCCTTTCCTCACTTGCGGGGCCAGCGGGGCTGTTCTGCGGCATCCTTGCGGTGGCGATCCTTCTGGATGGGCGTATGCCCGGGCCCCTGGATCCGGCCTTTGCACGCTGGGCGGAAAATATCGGCGAACTCCGCCCTCCGGGATGGAGCGGCTTGTTTTCATGGTGCGGGTGGTTGCTGCCGGTTGTCCCCCTGCTGCTTGTGTGGCGAGCCATTAAGACCGGCCCGGCGGTCTGCGGCCTGCTCGCGGCAGTGTTGGTGCTACTGCTGGCCCTTTCCTCCATTCATGCGCGCTGGGGGTATTTTTTGGCATTGGTTTTGGCGATGTCCATGCCGTTCGCCCTGCCGGCCTTCAGGTGGCGCGCACTGGCCTACGGCGTTTCTGTTCTTTCGCTCTGGCCGGTGGCGGCCGAGTGGGAAAGAACGCTGTTTCCCTCCCACGAAATCCACGCCGCACGTGTTGAACGCCTGGCAGACGCCATTGCACTCCGCGATGCAGCGCTTTCCTTGCGGGATGCTCCCGCCGGTGGAGTGGTTGCGCCGTGGTGGTTTTCTCCAGCAGTCGTCTGGTGGAGTGGCAAACCCTGCGTCGCGGGCTCCTCCCACCAAAGCCTCCCGGGCACACTCGACACGTGCCGGGTGTATTTGGCGGAAATGCCGGATGCAGCCCTTGAGATTCTGGCCACCCGTGAAGCCCCATATGTCATCACCTACGACCCAGACCGGGTGATCTCAAACGCCGCTCAAATCCTGGACACCCCCCCCGCGGAACAGCCTCTGGCGTCAATCCTGCACAAATCACCGCATGCACTCCCTGGCGATTTCACCCCGATCCACTCAAACCGCTTTTTCAAGGTCCACCGCGCGCGTCTGCAAGACCTTGCACAGCCGGAGTGAAGCACGCATGGTGTCCGGCATGAGGATCAGGGGATACTTCATGGTTGCCGCAGGCATCGCGGCGATACTCGCAAGCGCGCCGCTTCACGCCAATGAAACCGTGCGACAGGTGCAACGCCATCTTGCCGCGCTGGGCTACTACAACGGAGCGGTCGATGGAGACGCTGGCAGCATGACAAATGCCGCCATCAGGCGCTACCAGATCGCCAAGAACCTCAAGGTCACCGGCGAACTCAACAAGCAAACCCTCGAAAACATGGGTCTGGACGCACAGGCCCCGGCTCCCGGCTACAACGCAATCCAAGCTCTTTTCAAAGGCGGCCCACTTGACCGCGCGGATGCTGCCAGACAGGTTGAGACCCTCCGAGCGGCCCAGTTGAAACTCGCCGAACTCGGCTGCTACGCCGGCGCCCACAACGGATTGCCCGGGCCCGCCATGACCACCGCCATCAAGGAATGGCAAACAGCCCACGGACTCCGACCCACCGGATTGCTCGACACCGAAACCCTGCGGGGTCTCGCCTTGGCTCCATGAGCGGCAAACACCACCGCGTCGCAGCATTCGTCGACTCGCTTTCCAAGGCATCGGACAGCTCCCATCACCCTTGCTACTCGGGGTATTTCACTTGCTTCAACGCCGGCGACTATTACGAAGCGCACGATGTCCTCGAGCACCTCTGGCTCGAATGCACAGACAACAATTACCTCTTCTACAAGGGACTCATCCAAATCGCCGGAGCCTTTGTGCATCTGAAAAAACAACACGCACGCCCGGACCACCCCGTCGATGGACGACGCCTGCATCCAGCCGCACGTCTCCTCTCGCTTGGCATCCGAAACATCTCCCCCTACGGACCTATCCACATGGATTTGGAGATCGAACGTCTCTGCGCGGCGTGCGACGAATGGAAGTCGCGCATCGAACAGAACGCGTTTTCCAGAAATCCGTGGAACCCGGATTCCAAACCCGTGATCACTCTCCTCAACGCGGATTGACTACACCCGCTGCGGCGAACTCCAGCACCTCCGCCGGACTCATGCCCCGCCGCCTCAGCTCGCGCAACGAGAGCCCGCCACTCCGCTTGGCAAGCCGCCTCCCTTCGACATCACACACCAGCGGACAATGGCACCACACCGGCGCAGCCCCTCCCAGCGCCTCGTAGAGAAGCATCTGCCTCGCCGTGGAGGTCAACAAATCAGCCCCCCGCACCACCTCGGTGATCCCCATCGCCAGATCGTCCACCACCACCGCCAGCTCATAGGACGGGATGTCATCCCTGTTCCAAACGAGAAAATCCCCGAAATCCTCCAGCGCCGTTTTTTCCACCAGCCCGAATGTTTGATCCTGAAAAACCAGCCGCCTTCCATCGGGAACCCGGAACCGCCAGTTCGATCCCGACGGCGTCTCGTGGCACCTCGCCTCCTCCACAGACCCCCGCCACTCGACTGGAAAAACCGGTTCCTCCACATGCGGAGCGAGGGTGGACATCTCCTTGCGCGAACGCCCGCAGCGATAAACAAACCCGCCATCCCGCAACCGCCTCCAAGCCTCGAGATACAGCTCCCTCCGGCGACTCTGAAACACCGGCGCGCCATCCCAGTCCAACCCAAGCCACCGGAAATCCTCCAGCGCCCCATCGACAAACTCCTCCTTGCACCGCTGGACATCCAAATCCTCGATCCGTAGCAACAGCCTCCCTCCGCGCTCCCTCACCCGCCGGTGCGCATTGGAAAACGTCCACGCATGGCCCAAATGCAAATACCCCGTCGGCGTTGGGGCCAACCGCCCGACAACCGGAGCATCCCATCCCTCCCCGCTCATCGATGGGCAATATCTTTACAAAACAATAACATGACAGTGAATGGCATTCCCATATCCTACGACCTCCCCGCCAGAGCAAGATTCGATCCATCAGCGGGGCAAATCCAGACCGCCCGCTCAACCCCACCACCCATGCCCGACCTGACCACAGAGATTCTCAGGAACCGCAAAGACGTTTTCGAGTTGGAGTCCGAATACAGGGCGCTCTACGACTCCCTCTCCTGCCCAAATGTCTACATGTCTCCCGAGTGGGTTTACACATGGCTCCTGAGCCTTGGACGTTCCTACGACGCATGGTTCCTCGTCTGCCGCGACGGCGGACAACTCGCCGGGGTTTGGCCGTTTTTCGAATACCGCCAACCCGTTTTCGGCACAGGCCTCCTGCCCATCGGAGCACAGGTGGCCGACGCCTTTGATCCCATTGCCCGCGCGGACTGCATTGAGACGTTGACCACCGCACTCATCCGCGCCGCGGCCGACCACACCTTCATCTGGTTGCCTCTGGTGACCCTCGACTTCACCCAGCGCGTCCTCAAACCCTCCCTCACCGATCTCTCCCCCAGCCATCTTCTCAGGAAAAGAACTCCGCGTTTCCTCATCGACCTCGACCGCTTTGCAAGCGCACAGGATTTTCATGAACGCGTCTTCGGCCCCAAAACCCGCCAGAGCCTCCGCCGCAAGGAACGCAAACTCCACGACGCCGGCGAGGTTTCGATCTCGTTCCTGGAGGACCCCGCCAAGATCACCCCGTGGCTCCGCAAAATCATGGAGGTCGAACTCGCGAGCTGGAAAGGCGAAAAGGGCGTTGGCATTTTCCGGAGCGCCTCCCTGCGCTCGTTCTACCATCTGCTCCTCGAAAACCTCGCCTCGAACAACCGCCTCCGCCTTGCGATCATGACGCTCGACGACCGGCTCGCGGCCTACGAAATCGGCCTCCTCGGTCCCGACACCTACTGCATGCACTCGACATCCTTCGATACCGAGTTCGCCGCCTTCTCCCCCGGCCGCCTTCTCATGCTGCGCTCGATCGAACGCTGCATGGAGGAAAAGCGCCATGTTTACGACTTCATGCAGAACGACCAGGAGTTCAAACGCCAGATGTCCACCCACGAATCCAGCCTCTGGGACTGCATCCTGTTTCCGAAATCAGCCAAGGGAGCCGCCGTCTCGCTCCTCGTCCGCGCCATCCACGGGTGGAACGAATGGAAAAAACGCCGCGCAAAACCAACCGCTCCTTCACGGACCCCTGCGGATTCCACCACAGCACCCGACTGATCCACACCTTCCGGGCACAAAAAAACGGGACCGCCGCAGGGCGATCCCGTTTTGTCGGGAAGGGAAAGCTTAGCGCTTGGAGAACTGGAAACGCTTGCGCGCTCCGGGTTGACCGGGCTTTTTGCGCTCCTTCATGCGAGGGTCGCGGGTCAGGAGGCCTTCCTCCTTCAAGGAGGCGCGGATTTCGCTGTTCAGCTCGACCAACGCGCGGCTCAACGCCAGACGAAGGGCTCCGGCTTGGCCATTGATGCCACCGCCGCAGGTCTTTGCGGTGATGTCGTAACTGTGCACGGAGTTCGCGATCTCCAACGGACGCAGAATCTGGTTTTGCAACGAGAGGCTGGTGAAGTAATCGGAAAAATCACGGCCGTTGACCTTGATCTTGCCACTGCCCGAGAGCAGTCGGATGCTGGCGACCGAGGTTTTGCGGCGGCCTGTTGTTTGAACGGGTGTTGTAGTGCTCATGGTCTTGGTGTGGTTCAGGCCTGTTGCGGATTCTGTGCGGCATGGGGATGTTCCCCGCCGGCGTAAACCTTGAGTTTCGTGTAGACAGAACGGCCGAGACGATTGTGAGGGATCATTCCACGCACGGCACGCTCGATCAGGAGTTCGGGACGGCGCTCGCGGCGGGCGCGGAAGGTCTCGGTCTTGTGACCGCCGACGAAACCGGAGAAGCTCATGTAGGTCTTGGCGGTCTCCTTCTTGCCGCCGATTTCAACCTTCGAGGCGTTGAGGACCACGACAAAGTCACCGGTGTCCACATGCGGAGTGAAGATCGCCTTGTTCTTCCCGCGAAGAAGATTCGCGGCCTTCACGGCGACACGGCCGAGAGGCTGCCCGGCGGCGTCGATGACCCACCAGTTGCGCTTCACCTCTTCGGATTTTGCTGAGTAAGTTTTCATCTTTGAAATATTCGGAGGGGGCGGAATCTGTCGAACCCGCGCCCCCATGTCAAACACTCATCGCCAACAATTTTGTCCGCCCCGGCAACCCCCGCCCGGTTGGGACCGAATCGATGAATCGCCTCTCGATCCGTTTGCCCCCGCCCGTGGCCTGTGACTATGGTCCCGCCCATGCAATCGCAGGCAATCGGGAAAAACCACTCGCGCGCGGAGACCGCCGCCGCCCTTGCCGCGTCGATTCTGCTCCATATTCTCCTGATTCTCGCCATCGGCTTTTTCTTTTACGGCATGGCACAGGTTGCCCTCCCTGTCACACCCGAAAGGCCCGAGGAACCCCTCCAACTCACCATCCTTCCGCCTCCGCCTCTGGAAAAACCCCGCACCGCGTTCGTGGAAACCCCGACCACGCAAACACCCGCCCGCAAACCCAAAAAAGACGCCGCCTTCGAATCCAACAACGACTCGATCGCCGCCAGCGAAGCTCCCCCCGATGGTGCCGAACCACTCCCCTCCCTCGCAGGCCGAGAGGAGCCTGCCATCGCGTTGCGCGATCAGGACCACACCGCCGGAAAAACCCCGCAGGCCGCCACACCGGCGGAAGCCTCCCGACCCGCAACTCCTGCTGCGAGCGCGGAACCGGCCCCCGCTCCGAAATCCGACCTCGCCTTGATCGAAGCCCCGGTGCCCACACCCGCCCCCAAAGCACAACCAGTCGAACTGCCACGCCCCGCAACCGCCTCGCCGGGCGGCTACCAGCCCCAAACCCGCGTCACCCGCCTCAAGGGCAACGTCTCGGACCGTGGCCGCGCCTCGATCGAAGCGGAGGCCACCCCCCTCGGGCGCTATAAAAAACAGGTCTCCGACGCCATCGGCTCGCGCTGGTATTACTATGTGAATTCCCAACTCGGCCTCCTGAATATCGGCCGCGTGGAAATCCGCTTCACCGTCACTCCCGAGGGAAAAGTAAAAGCCCCGCAGGTCCTCTCGAACTCGTCGAACGAAAGCTTCGCCTCCGTCAGCCTCGCGGCCATCATGGCGGCCGAAATCCCCCCCATCCCGCCGGATGTCGCAAAAATCCTCGAAAACGGTCGCCTCGAAATCGACTACTCGTTTAGCATCCTCGGCCACTAATGACTCCTGACTCCGTTGCTTCCAGCATCGCCCGGTTTTTCATCCTCGGCGGCCCGTTCATGGGCGTGCTTCTCATCCTCTCCGTTCTCTCGCTCGCGGCGATCCTCCTCCGCGCCCGCCGCCTGCGGGAAAAGGCCATCATCCCGCGCGCGGTCGTGGACTGCGTGGGAGGCCTCCAACCCGGCGACACGCTCGACCGCCTTCTCAAGATCATCGACAAGAACCCCTCTTCCATTTCCCGCATCCTCTCGACCCTCCTCTCGCACCTCAACTGGTCAAAATCCGAAAACCTCGAAGCCGTTCAAACCTGCGCCCGCCACGAGATGGCCCGCATGGAAAAAGGCATGATCATTCTCGAGATCGCCACCGGCGCTGGCCCGCTCATCGGACTCCTCGGCACCCTCTCGGGACTCGTGGGCATCTTTTCCACCCTCGGCGGATCCGGCGATCCGGTTGTCATCGCCAAAGGCATCTCGGAAGCCCTCAACACAACGATCATCGGCCTTGCCGTAGCCGTCCCGAGCCTCATCGCCCACAGCTATTTCCAGCGCCGGATCGAGATGATGGCCGTGGAGATGGAGTCCGTCGCAGCCGATCTCCTTGCCAAGCTCTACCAGCCATCCGCCTGACCGCCCACCCCATGCAGTTCTACACCCGCAAGCGGCGCAGCCTCGTCATAAATGTCGTTTCCCTCATTGATATTCTCGCGATCCTCCTCATTTTTTTCATCGTCACCACGAACTTCCG
>CAZRLX010000109.1:0-8878 GCA_964601115.1 uncultured Chthoniobacter sp.
CGATTTGGCCTTTTACTCCAACTCGGGGGAACTCAGGGCTTACTCGGACATTCCCGAGACCGGGCCCATTTCCGAAGAGCAGCAAAGGGAACTCATCCACGGCTACGCCGCCTGCGTGTCCTATATCGACGCTCTGGTGGGGATGCTGATGGACACCCTCGAGGACACTGGCATCGCCGACAACACCGTCGTGTTGCTGTGGGGTGACCACGGATTCCACCTGGGAGAGCACGGTCACTGGGGCAAAGTGACCAATTACGAGGAGTCCACCCGCTCGCCGCTCATCATCTCTGCCCCCGGTCTCAAGCCGGTCGCGCGCACGGAGGCCTTGACCGAGTTTCTCGACGTTTATCCCACACTTTGCGAGTTGGCCGGTCTGCCGGTTCCGGACCATGTGCAAGGCAAGAGCCTCGTGCCCCTGATGCGCGGCGAAACGGAGAAACTGCACGAAGCCGCCATCAGCCAGATGTCCCCCGGCGCGAAAAAAGGCGTCATGGGTTGGACCCTGCGCACGCCGCAATATCGCTACATCGAGTGGAGAAAAGCGGACCTCGCCGGCGAGAAGCACACATTCACCGGGGAGGTGCTGGCCACGGAACTCTACGACTACGGCAAAGACCCGCAGGAGCGCGAGAATGTGGCGGACCAACCGGCCTACGCCAAGGTCTTGCAAGAACACCAAACCCTTTTCGACCGGCTTTTGCCGCACTTGCCCGAGCGCAAAAACAGCAATTTATGAAATCCATCCTCACTCTGTCCGTCTTGCTTTTTCTGGCGCCGCTCGGCTCGGTCCATGCGGTCGAGGCCCCAAAAGCCGGGAAGCCGAATGTCCTCTTTGTGGTCTTCGACGACCTCAACAACCGGCTCGGATGTTACGGTGATCCGGTGGCCAAGACGCCCAACCTCGACCGTCTGGCTGCCCGCGGCACGACCTTCGAAAGGGCCTATTGCCAGCAGCCGATCTGCGGCCCTTCGCGCGCGTCATTCATGGCCGGGCGCCGGCCGGACTCGCTCGGCATCACGAGCATGAAACAGTATCTCTACGACCTGCACCCCGAGGCGGTCACGATCCCGCAGTGGTTCAGGCAACATGGCTACACCGCCATGAGCATCGGCAAGGTGCTCGGGGGCTACGGCCATCCGGAGCACTTCAAAAAACTGAGCGTCCCGGATCGCCGCACGGGGAGCCCGACCAAAGACGAATTCGCCATGCCCGGCGGGGCGCCGCTGCCGCCCAATCTTGCCAAGGACCCCCTCTGCGAAAACCGCGATGTGCCCGACGAGGCCTGCTTCGACACGATCTCCGCGAATCTGGCCATCAAGGAACTGCGCGCCCTTTCCAAAAAGCCGGAACCCTTTTTTCTCGCGGTGGGTTTTTTCAAGCCGCACACGCCCTTCAAGATTCCGAAACGCTACTGGGACCTCTACCGCCGCGAAGACATCCCGCCGATCGATCCCCGCCAACGGCCCGAGGATGCGCCGGAGATCGCCTTTCATGTGAACCATGAATTTCTCGGCGAGCCGCACAACCGCCGCACCTTGGACGAGGAAGCCGAGCGCGAACTGCGCCACGGCTACTATGCGGCAATGAGCTTCGCTGATGCACAGCTGGGCCGGGTGCTCGATGCACTCGAGGAACTGAAAATCGCGGACAACACGATCGTGGTGGTCCTTTCGGACAACGGTTTTCAACTCGGCGAGCACGATACCTGGGGCAAGATGACCTTGTTCGACTGGGATGCGCGCGTGCCGCTTATCATCAGCGCTCCGGGCGTTGGCAAAGGCGGTTCAATGACGGCCGCCCTGAGCGAACTCGTCGATCTTTTCCCCACGCTCACCGACCTTTGTGACCTGCCGAACCCGCCCGTCTTGGATGGCACAAGTCTGGTCCCCGTGCTCACGGATGCCGGTGCCACGGTGAAGAATGCGGCGCTGACCCAGCATCCGCGGCCCGCGCTCTACTGGGGCGGCGGCCCGAAAGCCTTGCCCGAAGTGATGGGCTACGGCCTGAAGACCGATCGGTGGAGCTATAACGAATGGAGGAATTTCCAGACCGGCGAGGTGGTGGCCCGGGAACTCTACGATGAAAAAGCCGACCCGCAGGAAACCGTGAACCTCGCCGGGACGCCCGAAGGCCTCGCGCAGATTCCCGCGCTGGCCGCGCAACTCGACGCTATGACAAAGGCGGGACCCCTGGAGCGCCAGGCGTCCAAACCCGGCACAACGGGAAACCGGTGAAGGATGCCACGGTGAAATGGATAATTTCCCAAGACGGCCTCGAACCCCCTTTGCAAGGGGGTATCCAAGACGACGTCTTGACCTTTCAGGCCGAAGGGAACGGCAACAAATTGGTGGCGGAAGGCTCAAGCCAGGGAGGCGGGCAGGCGATGGCTGTCGCCGGCCTTGATCCCCGGTGACGTTCTTTGCCGCACAGATTCCGGCGATATGCGATCACACCGGCATGGTGGTTGGCCGGAACAGCGGCTGGCCAAGGCACGTGCCCGTCGTGAATGGAAAGCCGGACGAAAAATCGCTCCAGGCCGCCCGCTCTTTTGATGCGGTAAACTTTGCTCGCCCCACCAAAGCGGGGGCTTTTTTCACCGTCGGTTTCATCGATGTGACCTGTCCGCCCACCAGTGGATATGCGGCTTACAATGCTGTCACCGGGGAAAAGGAAATGGTGCATAGCTTCCGCACCGGCCACATCGCCACACCTGAGGGTGATGCCGCAGCCAAGGCGGCGATCCTCGCCCATGTCCGAAGCTCGAAGTCCGATGAATGATCATCTCACGACCACGGAAATGATTCGCTCGACCGCTCTGCGATTCACCGTCGCGCTCCTGCTTGCGTCATCTGTTTCCGCCCTGCCGGCGGCCGATGCACTCCAAGCCAGCCAGCCGAATGTCCTCTTTGTCGTGTTTGACGATTTGGACACCAAGGTGGGTTGCTTGGGCGATCCCTTCGCCAAGACGCCGAATTTGGACAAGCTGGCGGCCCGGGGGATGGTCTTCACGCGGGCCTATTGCCAGCAGCCCATTTGCAACCCGTCGCGCATCTCGTTTCTGACTGGCCGCCGACCGGACACGCTCGGCATTTGGGACATTCCCACGCACCTCCGGGACCGGCATCCCGACATGGTGACGATGCCCCAGTGGTTCAAGCAGCATGGATATTTCGCGCAGGGAATCGGCAAGATTTTCCACAACTGGGCACAGAGCACCAAGGGTGACCCCGTCTCATGGAGCGTGCCGGAGTTGATGCATTGGGACCGGCACGACACGGAGAAGCCCGTGCTGCCGGCGGGCGTTCCTCTTCCTCCGAACTTTGCGAGCGTCCTCCGCTGCGAGTCCCGCGATGTGCCCGATGAGGCGTATTTCGACGGTCGGATCGCGAACCTGGCCATCGATGCGTTGCGTGGGTTCGCTGAAAAAAAGCAGCCGTTTTTCCTCGCTCTCGGCTTCTGGAAGCCCCACGAACCATTCAACGCGCCGAAACGCTACTGGGACCTCTACCGCCGCGAAGACATCCCGCCGATCGATCCTGCCGAGCGGCCCCGGAACGCCCCGGAGGTCGCGTTCCACGCCAACCATGAATTCCTCGGCGAACTGCAGGAACGGCGCACCTTGGACGACGAAGCCAAGCGCGAGTTGCGTCACGGTTACTACGCGGCCATCAGCTATGCCGACGCCCAGCTGGGAAAAGTCCTCGATGAACTCGAGAAGCTCGATCTGGCCGGCAACACCGTTGTGGTTGTGATCGGTGACAACGGCCTGCAGCTCGGAGAGCACACCTCTTGGGGGAAAATGACGCTGTTCGATCTCGACGCCCGTGTGCCGCTCATTATCGCCGCTCCCGGCGTGGCCAAGGCCGGGGCCAAGACGCGCTCGATCGCGGAGATGATCGATGTGTATCCCACGCTGGTCGACCTTTGTGGCCTGCCGCATCCGGACGGGGTTGAAGGCACGAGCCTCGTCCCCGTGCTCACGGATGCCGGTGCCACGGTGAAGAATGCGGCGCTGACCCAGCATCCGCGGCCCGCGCTCTACTGGGGCGGCGGCCCGAAAGCCTTGCCCGAAGTGATGGGCTACGGCCTGAAGACCGATCGGTGGAGCTATAACGAATGGAGGAATTTCCAGACCGGCGAGGTGGTGGCCCGGGAACTCTACGACAGCCAAAACGACCCGCTGGAAACCGTCAATCTCGCTGGCACCGATGAGGCCAAGGCGCGGATCCCCGCGCTCGCGGCACAGATCCAGGCAATGACGAAACGAACCCAACGATGAAAATCACCAACCCGCTACTAGCTGTCCTGCTGTTCGTGTCACACGCCGCGCTGCAGGCCGCCGAGGAAACATCGGCGAACAAAGAATCCGCAGCACAACACAGAGCCGACTCGCTTTTGCCTGCGGGCTGGGATCCGGTGCTGGCGGGCAATGAAGTTTTGCAGCGCCTGGTCAAGGTGACGCCACCCGGGGTCAAGGGGGCGCACGATGCGGAGTTCGTGTGCGTGGGCGACCACGCTTATGTGGTCAAAGAAGCCAACGATACGCAGTCGGGAGAAAGCGCTTTCTGGCCCGACATTTATTGCACGCTATCGATTGTCAATCTGCGCACGCTCAAATTGGAAGAGGTGGTGCTCGTCGCGCGCGGCAAGCAAGAATTCGGCAATGTCACGCTCCCGGTCGGAGCGTGTTTTGTGCCCCGCATCCTGCAAAAAGACGACACGACCCTGCGCTGCTACTTCGCCAGCGAGCAACCGGGCAAGCGCCAGTCGCAGACATGGTATCGCGATTTCGATCTGAAGACTCGCCGGTTCGAACCCGAAATCCACAAAGTGAAGCTGAAGACGGCGGCCGGCACCTTCGACATGCAGCCGCAATATTTCCATGCGGATGCGGTGGCCCAAGGTTTCCAGAAACCAGTTCAACCAAGCGCCGGGGCGCCCCGATTGTTTGATGGAGAGTTTCCGGATTACGGCCTCTACCTGTTTGATTCGTTCAAGAAAATCGACGGCAAGACCTACGTTGCGATCAACAATTGGCCGGGCCACCAGAATGCCTTGGCGGTTCTGCACGACGATCTGGCGACGGTCGAAGTCCTCGGACATTACTTTAAGCCGCAGGCGGCGGGCCTGAGTGAATCCGCAGTGCAGCGGCTACCCGATAGCACCTGGATGGCCATCTGCCGGAGCGATGCCATGGGCGGAAACTATCGTTTCACCACGAGCACGGACGGCCGCACTTGGACCGAAGGGCGCGAGCTTCCTTTCGTGCCCAACGGGATTTCCTCGAAGCCAACCTTCGACAAATTCGGCGACCTCTATTACCTCGGCTGGCAGGAAGGAACCTCCATCAATGGAGTGCCGCGGAGTGTGTTCAACATAGACATTTCCCGAGATGGCAAACACTGGGAGAGGAAATATCGCTTCGAGACAACGAAGTCGTTTCAGTATCCGACCTTTCACGAGCATGACGGCTCGATCTGGCTGAGCGTCACGCAAGGCGACGGTCCCGGCAGCCACAAGGAGCGGATCATGTTCGGAAAACTCGAAGACCTCGGACCCCACTCCGACGGATCTGGCCCCAAACGGCCGAAAACCGAATAAATTCAGCCCTTTCCAGCAAGGTGATATCGGGAATTGTCTCTAGGGTAACAAGGTGAGTTCCCCCTACGGACTTCTGGTATTTTCGCTGCTTGTTTCTTTGGGTCCCGCGCACGCCGCGGAGGAGCCCGCTCACGAAAATCCCGCCGCCAAATTCGCCGACCCCGGTTTGGCCACACGGGAAGCCAAGAAAAGCGCGGCGGTGACTGATCCGGCGATCCTCGACCTGTCGCTGGAGCCGCCATTGGTGAACACGAATCCCGGGCCGGAATACCAGGATGAGAACCGCGAATTCGCCGGGGCATTTTTTGGCATCGATCGCACGCCGGGCGGACGGCTCTGGGCGGGGTGGGCTTCCGGCGGTGACAGCGAGAAGGCGTTCATGCTTTTGGCCAGTAGCGACGACGATGGCAAGACCTGGACCAAGCCCCGCGTGGTCATCGACCCGACCGATCCTGCGGGCGTGCCGGGTGGGCGCTCTGCGATTGTCGGAAATGTCTGGACCGATCCCAAGGGCAGGCTTTGGGTCTTCTTTAGCCAAAGCCTTGGTTACTTCGATGGTCGAGGCGGATGTTGGTTCATCCGTTGTGACAACCCCGACGCGGAGGAACCGGTGTGGACCAAGCCGGAGCGCATCGGCGAAGGCTTTCCCTTTAACAAGCCGACCGTCCTCAAGAACGGCGACTGGCTTTTGTCTGCGCCGCTGTTCGAGCGGAAACACATCTCGCCCTTCCCGGCCTACGGCGAAGCCTACCGCGAGTTGGATGCCATCCGCATGGCGAATGTCTATGCCTCGAGCGATGAGGGAAAGACCTGGACGCGCCGCGGCGGGGCGCTGATTCCGAAAACCAACTTCGACGAGCACATGACCGTCGAACTCAACGATGGCCGCCTGTGGATGATGGCGCGCACGGACTACGGCCTGGCCGAAACCTTTTCCTCCGACGGCGGCAAAACCTGGAGCGATCCGCAGCCTTCCAAGGTCCAAAATGTCAGTTCCCGATTTTTCCTCCGGCGTCTGGCCTCCGGCAACATCCTCTTGGTCAAAAACGGCCCGATCGACCGTCGCCTGCCCTCGCGTTCAAACCTCATGGCGTTCCTATCGAAGGATGAAGGAAAAACCTGGAGCAAGGGCATCTTCCTCGATGAGCGCTCGGACGTTTCCTATCCGGACGGCACCCAGGGACCGGATGGGACGATCTACATTCTCTACGACTGCAACCGCACCCAACCGCAGCGGGAGATCGCCTTGGTCAAATTCCGCGAGGAGGACTTCGACAAGCCCGGAAAGGTATCGCGCGGCGATGCCCGCAAAATGGGGCGTCAGGGAACGGTCGTGAACCGGGCGACCGGGCCGCAAAAGCCTTACCATGTCCCCGGCACCACGATTCCTGACCCGAAATGGACCGAGCAAGCGGCCAAGGACGCCAAGGAGGATGTCCGCAAGGTTCTTTTCGAAGGCAAACCGCCGAACAAGATGGTCGTCGATCCGATCCTGCGCGAATGGGCCGATGGATCCTGGACACTGTTTTTCATGGCCGGAGGGATGGTCGAGCCAGCGGCGGAAAACCACATCGCGATCATGCGCAGCACCGATCAGGGCAATACCTGGTCCGCGCCCGAGGTGTTCGACACCGGGCTGCCGCGCGAGGGCAAGACGGTGGGGCAGTGTCCAACCGAGTTGTTCGTGGACGGGAACCGGGGCTTGCTCTTTTTTTCCACGCACTCCGGAGACTGGCGCTACGACTGGCAGACTTGGGTCATCGAGACCACCGATGCCGGCAAGACCTGGTCGAAGCCGGTTCCGGCACCGGGGCGTATGAAGGAAAAAACCTTTGTCCGCAACGGCATCATCGCCCGGGATGGTCGCTACATCCTGCCCTTCCAACGCTACGAGGGTTGGCCGGCTGGAGTTCCGGTTCCCGAAGACGGCATCCAACCGGACGAGGATAAAATCGTCAACCCGCGCAACGGGGTGATGATCAGCTCGGACAAAGGCAAAACCTGGACCGAACACGGCGACATCCGCCTGAGCCCGAACGATGCCTATTTCGGCTGGGCGGAGAACACCATCGCCGAGATGGCCGACGGCCGCATCGCGATGCTCATCCGGGCGGACGGTCTGGGCGGCGTGCTTTACCAAGCCAACTCGGAGGACGGCGGAAAAACCTGGCCCGATCTGGCCTGGCCCATGGGGCGCTCGGGGACGGCGGGGATCCACAATCCCGGCTCAAAGGTGAGGCTCTTCGGCCTGGGCGGAAACAACGCCGCGCTCGTGCACAATCCGGACACCGACAAGCGCCGGCGCCTGTCCCTGTGGCTGAGCTTTGACGGGATGCAGGTCTTTCCCTTCAGATGGTCCTATCAACGTGTCCTGCAGGAGGAAGCCGAGAATCCGAAGATCGGCATTTCCTATCCGGATGGATTCGTGAGCAAAGACGGCAAATGGCTGCACCTCGTTTATGACGACAGCCGCGACAAGCTCATCTACTACCGGGCACGATTGCCGGAATTGCCGGCCCCGAGCGCCGGGAACGAAGCCAAGAAGACCGAGTAATACCAATGTCTCTTCGCGAACAGACTTTTGCCGGGCTGAGAACTTCTTGCCGTTATGCCGGTCCCGGGGAGCACGGCCGCCCCGGCCGTTTTCATCGGCGCCTCGCCGATGAAGCTGTTCGAACCCAAGCGCCGCGGGAGGGCGCGCGTGCTCCCCGAGACCGCAGAGACTCTGACACGCGGAGTCTAAAAGCATCGGGACACCGGTATAACTTGGAGTGTTATAATGCCGTTTTGTCAGGTAGGGCGGGGCCTCCGGACCCGCCGCGCACCTCCAGCGGCGCGCCGACGCTGTCGCGCCCTACCTTTTATCGCATATCGGCCCCGGCACACACCCGCCGCGCGCGGGTTCAGAGACTCCCCGACAGAAACCCCAAATGAAAGAAAACCGCATGAAACAAGCAACCATCGCCCTCCTCACCGCCCCGCTGCTCGCGCCACTGGCCTTGCCAGCTGCCGAGCCCGACGGCTCCAAGAAACCGAACATTGTCGTCGTCCTCAGTGACGACCAAGGAATCATGGACACCTCGGTGCCTTTCCTCACCGATGAGGCAGGCCAGCCCAAACGCTATCCGCTCAACGAATTCATGCATACCCCGAGCATGGAGCGGTTGGCGGCTCAAGGCATCCGTTTCAACAATTTCTACGCCATGAGCGTCTGCTCGCCCAGCCGGGTGTCGCTCATGACGGGCCAGAACTCGGCGAGGCACCATGTCTCCA
>CAZRLX010000110.1:0-8711 GCA_964601115.1 uncultured Chthoniobacter sp.
GCGTTATCGGAAAACGGAGCGCGGCGGGATGGTGGGAGAAAAGCCGCCCTCTGTCCTGCAAGGATAGGTAAAGGCCTCCCACCATCCTGCCGCGCGGAGTGTGCTGCCGTAGCGTAGCGGAGGGAGGCGGGGGGTCGTGATGCTACGGCAAAGCCGGTGGAGATTTCAGCGATGCTGGGCGCTTGCGTTAGCCAGCCGAGCGCGGAGGCGAGGTTTTGCATCTCAACGGCCTTCGGAGTTGCGATTGGAGGCTGGCAAGAATCAGTGAGGGAGGTCTTTTAACGCATCGAATTTTTAAAGCCTTATGCGCTTTGCCAGCAACCGAACAGCCGAAAGGATTGACCGTTTAACTGAACTGGGCAGAGACTTGAATCGTGACAACCAACTACGACTCCCTGGCTTTTACTGCGCTTCTCAAGATGGGATTTTCAAAGGAAGACGCTTTTAGCAACATCAATGACCAAGCAAATGAACTCATCGCCGATGAGGACAATGCTGGCGCACTGGACCTTCTACTCCCATTGATCGTTCCAAACTCAATAAAAATTTCTAGCATCGAGGAAACGATGGCGATCAATGCGGGAAGGGCTGCACTACGCATGGGAAACGCCAAGTTGGCGTTGTTTCTGTTGACCAAAGTTTGGATTCAAAGCCCAGAGTGCATGGCTACAAATTTCAACCTTGGCGACACCTTTGTTGAAATAAAGGCCTATGACCAAGCTAGAGAATGCTACTTGGCGGCAAAGGCTCGAGGCCCCCGCCTTCCCGAATGTGAGGAGAAACTGGGTGACCTTGAGTATTTCAGGGGAGACTATGAAACAGCAATCGCGCACTACGAGAAGGCAATTGAATTATGCGACGAAGAAGTGGGAGATAGTCCACTTCGCTCGAAATTCATGAAGGCTCTTTCACAAGTCGAAATCGGAAAGTTTAGCGATGCCCTTCCTTTTCTAATTTCGGTTACAAAAAAGGCCCCCGACTCCGCTGATGCTTGGCTTGCAAGAGCGCGATGCGAAAAAGCTCTTGGAGTAAAAACCGCAGATGAGTGTTTCGATAGGCATCGCCTTATTTGCCAGCAAAGCAACTAACAGGAAACTTTGATGGCTGGAAATTTATCGCGGAGCCGGTGCGGTGGAGCTGGCGGCGGTGGTCGAGGGCGAGTTGATGAAGCGCGGCGTTTTGAAAAATTGATTGCGAGGGGCAATCAAACGGCGTTCTGTTTGGGGCGTCCGTTGCTGACACAACGGGCCGCCATTCTCATTTCCGGCCTAACTAGAGGTCTCATTTTTTATATGGGAAAATAGTTGGAACTATTGATTTAAGAATGTATTTCCAACTTTAGTGGTAGAGCCTCCATCGGAGTGCAGTAATGAATTTCCAACTCTCGTGCTTGAAGTTCCATCTGAATTTAAGAATGTGTTTCCAACTTTAGTGGTGGAACTTCCATTAGAGTGCAGTAATGAATTTCCAACTCTCGTGCTTGAAGTTCCATCTGAATTTAAGAATGTATTTCCAACTTTAGTGGTAGAACTTCCATTAGAGTGCTGCAATGTATTTCCAACTAGAGTGCTAGATGATCCCGTTTGCGCCCGACCCGGAAACCACACCCCAGCATTATCATTTTGCGAAAAAGCTTGCTGGCCAACAAGCAATCCTTGATTTGCAGGGTTGGAGTTTGTTGCCCAAGGCTTGTATGTGTAGAGGTTCTGTGTTGCTTGTTGAACAGGATTGAATTGGGGTCGCGTATAATTATAGTTTGCAAGCATTGCAGTCGCCATTTGATAACTTGCAATTTGAGCTTGTAGTGAAGCAATATTTTCAAGTGAAGAATCATATTTTGCTGCACTATACATCTTTGGATTTTTCGTCCATTTTTCTGTTGTCTCTTCAAGATAGCCTATGATTATACCGTTTTTCACTACCACAGTAGTGAACATCCGATTATTCACATCATCATTTGGAGAATCCCACTCATAATAAAGCGCCTCTGAACCTGCTAGCTCTCCTTTTGTAATAGCTTCACGCTTAATCGGCTTTTTTAAACTAGCAACTTTGCTGATTGGCGTTCCTGCTTCAAGCTTTGAAAGATCAGGTTTTTTGTAGAGCCTAACACCTGCATGGTTAGTAGTAGCGCAGCTAGTGAGTGCAAAAATGGCCAGAAAAGAGAGGGCTATTGCTTTTATCCGATAGGTCATATGCTTGCATTATGCTTTTGCAAATTTTCGCCTCAAGTCAAAAGTAAACAATATTGGACTAAACATACGGAAGCATAACGCACGTGCATTTTGGAATGTAGGCAATCGGGAATGCCTGCTAACGAATTGCACCTTCACTTATTCCTCACCCTAACAAAGGTGAGAATGAATATTTTCGCGTCGAAATCTTTTAAAGCTTTGCCGAACTGCCCTCAAAAAAAGAAGCGAGTGAGTGCGGGTTTTTACTGGCCACTTCATAACCTCCACCACTCTTTTGCAAAAAAATTTCCGACCGAGTGAATGAGTGTGGTTCGTGGGGAGGGGCTGGCAAAATCGAACCCCCGCCCCCCTAGGCAGGAACACCTCAAGTGCGATTCCATACCCGCCGCGCCTGTCACCGCTCCAAGCCCGGCAACCTATCCACAGACTCTCGCAAGGTGTCAACCGATAGATGGCTGTAACGCTCCGTCATATCCTCCTTCGCATGGCCCGCCATCAGCTTGCGGTGTTCCATGGATACTCCCGCATTTGCGAGAGCCGAAACGAACGAGTGACGGAGGGCGTGGAATGTCCTCGCCCTCACAGTCCGCCCGGCCACGCCCTGCTTTTCCCTCCGAACCCCGGCATCCACATTCGCCCGCTCCATGATGCGAGAGAAAGCCATGCTCAACCCGGATCGGCCCGCACTCGTCTTGCCAGCAAGCGAAGGAAACAGCAACGCCTTGGGCGAGCCGTCCGCACCCTCCAACTTGGAAAGTGCGGCCTCAAGCTCTGCATGAAGCGGCACAGTCAACCGCTTGGGCTTGCTTCCTGCTCGTGCCCGGCCAGCGGTCTTGCGGGGTATGAACGCGATAACCCGATTTGCCAAATCGACATTGCCCCAAGTCAGATTCACACAATCCCCAAGCCGCATTCCTGTGAAATAGGACAGGCGAATCACATTCTTCCAATCATCGGAGTCCGCCGTCTCGATGAGCCGACTAACTTCTTCCGGGGAGAAAACCTCGCGCTCCACGGCATCGGCCTCCTCGCCGTGCGGCAATTCAAAGCCGTCAGCCGGGTTTTCCTTCAACCCGGCAAAACGGGTTGCCGCCTTCAAAGCGGTCTTAACCACCTTCACGGAGAGCAAGACCGTTGTGAGGCTCTTTCCCTTCTCCCTCTCCTTTTTGAAAAAACGGGCGATGTCGCCCGTGCGCAAGGTTTCAAGATGCTTGTCGGCCTTCGGCCCAAGGAATTCCGGCTTGAGCATAGCGGGCGGCGGTTCCATCCGCCTTGCTCATCGACTTGCCCGCAATCCAGTCCTCAAACCAAGAGCGCACAGTAAAGAAGTTCAAACGCTCTCCGGTGGTGCGCTCCACGATCTCCCCGATCAACTCCCGCGCCCGCGCCTCTGTCAGCCTTTCCTCGCGGGCGAGTTTCTCGGCAGCAAGCAAGGTTGCGAGGAACTGCTTGGCTTGGGCAGGATCGCTTTTCTTGGTGGAGACACGGCGGCGGGAACCATCGGCGGAGGTGTAGTCCGCCATGTAGTAGCTGCTGCCGGGTCGGAGTCGGATGGTGTTTCTCATAGGGGCATGGATTTAACTGTGCCCTACTGTGTGCCCCGTCCCCCGCGTTTTGTCAAGTCTCTATTTGTCCAAATACTTCATTTGCAACATTGCAGAACATCAGGGACACGGCGGGATGGAAACGAGGGTTCGATTCCATTCACCCGCTCCCCTTTTTACCCCCTCAAAAAACCCTCCACAGCCGCTTAAATAGCGACTCTTCGGGCTTGGCATGTTTCGATGTGAGTTCCGAAACGTTGCAAGCAATCTGCCTTTGTTTGTCACGAATTGACACAGCACCCGGAAATAGAAGAGGGATTCGAATCCGGCGAATTTCAACGCCCGCAGGCGATCCCGCGCATGGCGTCGAGTTGATGGAAGTAGTTTTTTTTGCTTGGGCCATGGTCTTTAATGAGGCCCCGCGCCGCAGATCATGAAAAGCCTGGCCGAGATGGTCAATCACTGCGCTCGCGATTGTCGCGCTGATGCCGACGCCTGTTCGGGCGGTGCGGTGGTTGCTGTTGCAGTTCCTGCGACTGTGGGGATGGCAGGGTCTGGATTCAACGAACGACATTTATGAATCCAAAATCTCTTCAACAATTCCTATCGACTCTTGTCAGCAAACGCCTGCAGCAATCGGTGATGATCTGGGGGGCGCCGGGGATCGGGAAATCCCAGACCGTGGCGGAGGTGGCGCGCGGTGCGGGGATCGATCTGATCGACCTGCGGCTCAGCCAACTTGCGCCGACCGACTTGCGCGGGTTGCCGGTGGCGGACCACGACGCGCGCGCAGCGAGATGGTATCCGCCGGAGTTTCTGCCCCGCTCGGGCGAGGGTATTCTTTTCCTCGATGAATTGAACATGGCGCCGCCCGCCATGCAGGGGATCGCTCAACAACTCGTGCTCGACCGCGAGGTGGGCTCCTACAAGATGCCCGAAGGGTGGCATGTCTGGGCGGCGGGGAACCGCGCCGAGGATGGCGCATCGGTGTTCCAGATGCCCTCGGCGCTGCAGAACCGGTTTGTGCATGTGACGGTCGAGGCGACCTTCGAGAGCTTCCGGCAGTGGGCGCTCGGCCACGGCATCCACGAGCGGATCGTGGCATTTCTGGCATTCCGTCCGCAACTCTTGCACAAGCGCGATGCGGCGCAGCCCGCCTGGCCTTCGCCCCGCGCGTGGTCTGCGGCGAACGCCCTCTACGGGGCGGGGCTGACGGTCGAACCGGCCGTGGGCAAAGGGGCCGCCGGGGAGTTCACGGCCTTCGAACGCGTCTACGCCTCGCTTCCCGATCTGGACGGCATCCTCGCGGGGAAGGGCAAATCCACAGCGTTTCCATCCACTCCCGACGCCCGATATGCCACGACGATCGGTCTTGCGGCGCGTTCGAAGGAGCAGAAGTGCGTGAAGAACGCCCTCGACTGGGTGGTGGAAAAGGCCGACCCGGAGTGGATTCAATTGTTCATCCACGCGAAGCTCGACACGGCGGCGGCGGACAACAGCCTGGGCATCATCGCTGCCACGCTGGCGTCGAATCCGAAGGTGAAAAAGTTCCTCGATTCCTACCGCAAGCTTCTTGCCGAGAAATGAGTGCCTCCCCCACCCCAAAAGAGGCCTTCGATTTGCCGTTGCTGATTTTCCACCTGAGAAACGTGTCCCCGTTTTTCGGAGCGTTGGCGTTGTTCGCGGAGTCGCGGACCACCGACGAGGTGGAGACAGCGGCAACGGACGGGCGGCGGTTGTTTTTCAATCGTTCGTTCATGGGCAGCCACTCGGTGGCCGAGCAATTGGGGATTCTCGTGCACGAACTCCTCCACGCCGCGTTGCGGCACGTCGAGCGGCGGGCGACGGCGGATCCGCACCTGTGGAACATCGCGGCCGATATTGTGGTCAACGGCATGATCCGCAAAACCAATGGACTGGTGCTTCCCTCGAGCGCGTTGATCGACGGGGACCTGGAGGAGTTTCCCGTGGAGGAGGTCTACGAAATCCTGCTCAAGCGCGAGGGGCTGCCGAAGAAAATCCGTTACATCGGCGGCGATCTTCTCAAGCCCTCCGCTGACGATGCGGGAATCCTGCGCGACCATTGGAATGCGGCACTTTCGCAGGCCGCAGTGGTGGCGCGGATGGGCGGGCACGGCTGGCTTCCCGCCTGCATCGAGTTGGCGATCGCGGCGGTGACCGATCCCCCGCTGGATTGGCGTGCCATGCTCTGGCGGTATCTTACAAAAACGCCAGTGGACTTCCTGTCGTATGATCGGCGGTTCATCGGCGAGGGGCTGTATCTCGATGCGATGGACGGCGAGACGGTGCGGGTGGCCGTCTGCGTGGACACGAGCGGATCGATCAGCTCCAACGAGCTTGGCCGGTTTTTGAATGAAATCCGCGCGATCCTCGGGGCGTATCCCGCGATCACGGTGGACCTTTACACATGCGACGCGAGGCTGCGGGGTCCGTGGAAACTCGATGCCCCCGAGTGCCCGGTGCCAAAGATCCATGGCGGCGGCGGGACGAGTTTCGCGCCGTTTTTCGAGGCCATGGAACACGCGGAGGCGGCCCCGGGGGTGGCAGTGTATTTGACGGATGGTTATGGCGAGTTTCCGAAGCTGGCCCCTGCGTATCCAGTGCTCTGGGTGGTGACTCCCGGAGGATTGAAAAACGAGTCGTTTCCCTTCGGCGAGACGGCGCGCATGCTCGGGGAGTGAGGGAGGTGTGGCAGCCATTGCGGCAGTGGGCAGGTGAAACTGCCTGCTAACAGACCATGAAAACAAATGCAGCATACCTCGCCGCCGCCGCCGATCCAGCCACTCCGGTGGAGGATCTCCTTTCGCTCTCAATAATCAAAGACCACGACGTTCTGCGGGAATTGGCGAGAAATCCCAATGTGCCCGAGGAGTTGCTCCATGAGTTGTGGCGGAGGTTTCCAGAGTGCATTTTGGAAAACCCGCTGCTGACACTTTGGGAATTCACCAATGCCGGTTCGGCCGCCAAAAAGCTCGACGACCGCACCATGCTCGCGCTCTACAACCACCTCCGCGACACGGGGGCGGAGCTGCCGGAGAATCTTTTCACGCCTAAAACATTAGCTTACCTGGCTCGCAGCGGGATGCACCATTTCGACGAAGCGGTGTTCAAGCATTTCCCCCACGAGAAGGACCCGGCGGTGCGTGTGCGCATGGTGGAGCATCCGCGCAATGGCATGCTGCAGGACATCTATCAACACCACGCGCCCGATGAGATCTGGGAATTGTTCGCAACGGATCCGCATCCAGAGGTGCGTTTACATTTCTCGATCCTCCTCCGCTCCGTGTCGGAGAAAAAGCCGCCCGAGCGGCTCGAAATCTACTCCGCCGCCGCGCGGCATCTGGCGAAGGACGGGAGAACCGAGGTCGACATGCACTTGGCGCACTGCAAGTGGATTCCCGCCGATCTGGTCGAGCGGCTTTTCAATTCGCCTGACGCGCGCATTCGCGAGGCGCTGAGCGGATGTGAATTCGCACCGCCGCAGGTGGTGGCGCGGCTTGCAAAGGATTCCTCAACGGCGGTGCGGATTGCGGTGGCCAGGCGATCCCGGTCGCCGGAAATCCACGCCATTCTCCGGCGGGACCGCTCGCCCGAGGTGCGGAGGGAACTGGCTCAGAACGCGAGCCTGAGCCGGGAGGTGTTGGATTTGTTCAGCCTCGGCGACAAGCCCTCGGTGGTCGAGGCGGTGTTTTTGCATCCGAAGGCCGACAACGGCCTGCGCACGAAAATCCTCCGCGAGGCCTCGCCCGAGGTGCACCGTGTGCTGGCGAGCATGGGAAAATCCCTCACGCTTTCCTTTTACAAAACCGTGAAGCATGTGGTGTCCACGCAAGCGCTGGCAGCCGTCGCAGGCTCCCCGGGCTTGCGCCGCGAGATCGTCGAGGACCTCGCCCGCCACCCGGATGCCGAGGTGCGGCTCGCCGTGGCGCAGCGGATCAGCAACAGGCACAACAACTCCCCGCATGAAAAAAACATCGCGCTGGTGAATGCCTTCGGCTGCGACCCCGATCCCCGCATTCGCGAGAGGGTGTGCACCGATTGGCGGTTGAACAAAGGGGCAACGGCGGTGTTTTTCAGCGACCCCGACCCCGGCGTGCGTAAGAAGACGCTTTGTTCAGTCCTCGGATCGCTTGTCGGGTGCCGCGATACCCGGCGGTTGCACGCCTACCGCGACATCTACAACGCGAAGGCCGCCCTCATTGCAAAATTGGCTCGCGACCCCGACGAACTCGTCAGGCAGGAAATCGCAACGTGTGCCGAGGCACCTCCGAGGGCGCTTGGCATCTTGCTTGACGACCCCGAACCATACATCCGCAACGCCGTGCTCCGGCACACCCGCTGGCCGTATGGGGTCATGATCGATTTCGTGAAACGGTTCGGAACGCGGATCGACGGCGTGTCGGTCTACCACGGCGACACGACTCCCGGAGTGCCCGCGCTGCGTGTGCTTGCACGGTCGCGAAATCCCTTTGTGCGGTTCCTTGTGGCGCGGTGCGGCCGAACCCCGCGCCGCACGCTGCGAGAACTCGCTGAGGACCGGCATGCGAGCGTTCGCGAAACCGCCGTGCGGCAACTTCAGAAATAGGAACTGCTGCGAGTGCCGCCCGCGCCGACTGCAAAGGGGGGAGATTTTTCTTTTTTTTGGAAGTGGAAGAAACCAAGTTGAGACCAATTCGCTTGTGGCTAAGAAAAAAAACACCCCCTCTGAGTTGCCGTTGACGCCACAACCCACCGCCGGAGCATCAACCGGCGAGATTCTTTCCTGGTGCGGGTTCACGGCAATCCTGATCGCCTGCATGGGGTATGTGATGTTCCATGCGTTTCTGATCGACCAGGTCACGGTGCGCCTCTGCCGAGAGATGGACGGACCGGATGCGAAGCCCACCGAGGTGCTGCCGGTGCCGCTGCTCGAGATCGCCTTCGACGGGTATGTGTGGAACAGGCATGCGGA
>CAZRLX010000111.1:0-7208 GCA_964601115.1 uncultured Chthoniobacter sp.
TGATGCGGGTGGGTTTCATTTCTTATTCGGCACGGAACGCTGCAAGAGGGGGGCACGGGCGTCCCGCCCGTGGGAGGTGGTGGTTTGGAAAGGGCGTCGATGAAGTTGCGGAGCGAGTGACATTCACAGGCGGGACGCCTGTGCTACGGGTGAGAATTGTTTTCATGCCGTGGGGATGTGGGCGCCGCCGGCGCAGGAGTAGAGCACGGCCATGCGGACGGCGATGCCGTTGGTGACCTGTTCGAGGATGACACTTTGGGTGCTGTCGGCGACATCGCTGTCGATCTCCACGCCGCGGTTGATCGGGCCGGGGTGCATGATGAGGCAGTGGGGCGAGAGGCGCGCGGCGCGGGACTTGGTGAGGCCGAAGAGCGAGATGTATTCGCCGAGGCCGGGGAAGTATTCCTTGCGCTGGCGTTCGTGTTGGATGCGGAGGAGGTTCACGACGTCGGCGGTCTCGATGATGTCGTCGATGCGGTGGCGGACCTGCACGCCAAGCTTCTCGAAGCGTTTCGGCACGAGCGTCGAGGGCCCAACGAGCGTGACGTTGGCTCCGAGTTTGAGGAGGCCGAAGATGTTCGAGCGGGCGACACGGCTGAAGAGGATGTCGCCGATGATCGCGATGTTCAGGCCCTCGATGCGGCCGAATTTTTCGCGGATGGTGAAGATGTCCAGCAGGCCCTGGGTCGGATGCTCGTGGGCGCCGTCTCCGGCGTTGATGATGCTCGACTCGAGCCGCTCGGAGAGGAACTGCGAGGATCCCGGCGAGCTGTGGCGGAGCACGATAATGTCGGCGCGGAGGGCCTGGAGGTTGAGGGCGGTGTCCTTGAGGGTCTCGCCTTTCTGGAGGCTCGAGGCGGTCGCGGAGATGTTCACGACATCCGCGCTGAGGCGCATGGCGGCGACCTCGAACGACGTGCGGGTGCGGGTGCTGGGCTCGACGAAGAAGTTCACGAGCGTCTTGCCGCGAAGGGCGGGGACTTTTTTCAGGTTGCGCTCGCCGACGCCCTTGAACGCTTTCGCTGTGTCGAGGAGGTGGGTGATTTCAGCGGCGGTGAGGGCGTCGAGGCCCACGAGGTCTTTCTTTGTCCAGGTGCTCATGTGGCGGAGACGATGCTGACCGAGTCGGGGATGCCGTCGAGGGTTTCGAAGCGGACGCGGATTTTTTCTTCCAGCGAGGTAGGCAGGTTCTTGCCGACGTAATCGGCGCGAATGGGGAGTTCCCGGTGCCCGCGGTCCACGAGCACGGCGAGGCTGATCGTCGAGGGGCGGCCGAACGAAGTGATGGCATCCAGCGCGGCGCGGCAGGTGCGGCCGGTGAAAAACACATCATCCACCAGGATGAGCGGGCGTCCGTCGAGATCAACAGGCAGGTCGGTGACCTGAAGGGCGGTGATGCGCGGGCGGGTGGCGAGGTCGTCGCGGTGCATGGAGACATCGACGCTGCCGAGGTAGGGGCGCGCGCCTTCGATTTGCTCGATGTGGTCGGCGAGTCTGCGGGCGATTTCCGTGCCGCGTGTGGGAATGCCCGCCAGCACAAGGTTGGCGGCGCTGGGATGTTGCTCGACGATCTCGTGCGCGATGCGGCGGATCGCTTTGGCGATGGCACCGGCATCCATGACGGTGCGGGTGCGTGGAGTGTTCGGTTCGGTGTTCATGTGGTGCCTTTGCGGTTTCGCGGAACCGCCTTAAAGGGCGTTTTGGCAGTGGGGCGTTACCCGGCTGCCGGTTGCTCTTGATGCGATTTCGACCGGGTGGTGCGCCAGCCGGAGCGGTATTTGATGATCCAGTCGAGGAGGGCTTTCTCGAAACCGATATCACGGCCGATTTTTTCGCTCTCGATCCACTTGTGGCGGAGGATTTCGTCCCGTTCGGCCAAAAACTCTTTGTAGAGGACCGAGTTTTTCACCAAGTCCGGGGGCTCGGGGTCAGGAGAGTTCATGCGTGAATGAGGGTATTTATGCTCGGGTTGTTGTCAAATTGAAACAGGGGCGGCACATTCCAATGGTGATGCACAACGCACCCACTCGACGCGACCGCCATGGGCACGGATGATTTTTTTTCGGACGGGGAGGAGCCTGCCGGGGTGTCGATGGACGAGCCGCTGGCCTCGCGGATGCGGCCGCGAACCCTTGGCGAGTATGCCGGGCAGGGGCATCTTTTGGGGCCGGGCAAATTGCTGAGGCGGGCGATCGAGGCCGACAGGATCACGTCGTTGATTTTATTCGGTCCGCCGGGAACGGGAAAAACCACGCTCGCGCATGTGATCGCTGGAGCGACCAAGGCGCGGTTTGAGAAACTCAGCGCCGTCGAGAGCAATGTTGGCGACATCCGGCGGGTGGTCGCGCAGGCGAAATCGAGGCGCGAGGCCGGGGTGCGGACGATCCTTTTTGTGGATGAGATCCACCGCTTCAACAAGGCCCAGCAGGATGTGCTCCTGCCCGAGGTTGAGAGCGGTGTGGTGCGGTTGATCGGCGCCACGACGCAGAATCCGTTTTTCAGCATCAATCCGGCGCTGGTGTCGCGGTCGCAGTTGTTCGAGTTGCGGCCTCTTTCCGAGGACGACCTCATGGAGTTGATGCGGCGGGCGATTGCCGATGCGGATCGTGGACTCGGCGGACGGGGGATCGTTCTTGAGGAGGATGCCGGAGCGTTTCTGGCAAGGACGAGCGATGGCGATGCCAGAAAGTGCCTGAACGCGCTGGAAATCGCGGCGCTCACGACACCCGCAGGATCTGATGGCGTGGTGCGGGTGGGCTTGGAGGCCGCCATGGACAGCATTCAAAAAAAGGCGGTGGTGTATGACGGCACCGGGGATGGGCACTACGACACGATCAGCGCGTTTATCAAAAGCATTCGCGGAGGCGATCCGGACGCTGCCATTTACTGGTTGGCAAAAATGCTCCATGCCGGGGAGGAGGTGCGCTTCATCACGAGGCGGTTGGTGATTTGCGCCAGCGAGGACATCGGGTTGGCTGACTCCAACGCGCTTGTCGTCGCGCAGTCCGCCGCCCAGGCGGTCGAGTTTATCGGGTTGCCCGAGGCGCAATTGATCCTCGCCCACGCGACGCTGTATCTGGCCACCGCTCCGAAGAGCAACAGCGCCACGGTGGCGATCGGCGAGGCGGCGAAGGAGGTCCGCGAGGGGCGGACGCTGGCGGTGCCGGACCACCTGCGCGATGCCCACTACAAAGGGGCGGCGCGGTTGAATCGGGGCGAGGGGTATCAGTATCCGCACGATTTCGAAGGCGGGTTCGTGCCGCAGGCCTACCTGCCGGAGGGGCGGCGGTATTACAATCCCACGGACCGGGGACTCGAAAAACGCATCAAGGAACGCTTGGAGTTTTGGAGGCGGGAATTCGAGGGGCGGCAGGCGTGAGTGGCGACATGACCTCGCGGGGAATGTTTCATTTTTGACATCGCATTGGCCAAATCGCACCAGTGTTGTGGGCAGCAAGTAGGGCAGGGGTTTGAGGAGGATCGGTTGCCGGGAAAAATTAGCGATCCAGCCTCCATGTTGAACAAGCGATGAACAAATAGGATGCGAAGGAAGAGCGCAAATTGTCGGTTTTCCTTTAAAAAAGTTTTGACACAATAAGGTGATCTCCCTACGCGTTGGCACAAATGGTGCTAATGCCGTGGGGACAACCCTGCGCCAAGCAGCGTTAAAAACCATCACCAACTCAACAGAAGCGGTGGTGGATTTAAAAAAACAAAAACAAAACCATGATCAAAACAGCCACTAAAATCGTCGCTCTCACGAGTCTCGCCGCATTCGCGGTGATGCCCGTCCAAGCCGGAACCAAGACCTTCAAGGAGGTCGTCGTTGTGGAAGAAGAGCCCACACCCTGGTATAACGCCTCGCTCAGCACGGGGTATGACAGCCTCTACATGTTCCGCGGCACGAACGTGCTTCGCGGTTCCGGTTACGGCCCCGGCCTGTGGTGGACAAACGCCGACTTCACATGGAACATCACCGACAGCGATTTTCTGACGATCGGTGCGTGGATGGCGTTCGGTCTCGACAGCAGCTCGACCTACAGCGGTTACCGCGAGCTTGATTCCTACGTGAACTACACCAAGACCATCGGCAACCTCGCTCTTGGCTTGGGCTACACGAACTACTACGTGTTCCCGGATCGTCCCGGCAACCTGTATGCCAACGAGCTGAACGCGAGCGTTGCCTACGATGTGGATCTCGGCTTCATGAGCCTGACCCCTTCGGTGGCCTACTACTTCAACCTCGGACCTGACAGCGAGACCGGCTACGGAGCCTTCTCCACCGCCAGCAGCTTCCTCAACTTCCGCCTCGACGGCAGCATCCCTGTGATCGCCGACGTTGTCTCCATCGATCCTTGGGCCGCGTTGGGCCTGAACTTCGGTTACAACCTCGACGGCAACGGCGAAGAGTTCGACGGTTTGAACAACCTCGAATTCGGTGTTGCAGTCCCATGGCAGGTCAATGAGGTGATCTCCCTCTCTGCCTATGTCGCCTACAGCTACGCCTTCGAGAACCTCTGGGGCACCACCCAGCCGAACACCTTCTGGGGCGGCGCGAGTGTTGCGTTCGGATTCTAATCCGCAGCTAACCACTTAATCTCTCAAACCCCTCCCTGCGAAAGCGGGGAGGGGTTTTTGTTTTGCAACGCTTGATTGGGGTATTGCCAGACCTCCGGATGGGCTTTCGAGAATCCAGGGGACTTGGAGAAGGATTGACTATAGGACACAGACAACACAGTGGATGAATGAACCCCAAACGGATTTTAAACAGAACTAACAAAATGCACAGAATTGCACTGAAATGTTATGCGGTCAAAAGCGAGGCAAATTTCAGGACTCGCTGATTCTCTGTCATTCATTTAATCGGGTTAATTTTTCAACGCTATTCCTTCGCCGGATCCCGGGCACTCCTGTTATGGATCGAAGACAGCGGTTCCCTCCGGAAGCAGTCGTGTTGTGAAATCGATAACAGCGGTTCCCTCCGGGAGGACTCGTGTTGTGGAATTGATAAAGTAGGTCAGCCGTCCCGCCTGATATCGAGTGCTTTCCGATCGCAGGCGGGACGCCCGCGCTACAGTTTGCAGAGTGCAAAGATGATCGGGGTGATTTCCGCGTGCGCATTGTGCGGGGGTCTTGTTGGGCCATTACGGGCCGTTGAATTGGTCTGGCGGAGCTTTGGCGTTCCGGTTCAGTGCCTTGGCTCGCCGGTTCGGAGTTGTGTTCCGCCGTGATAGAGCGTTGTCGCCGTGTGCCGGGCTCGTGTTACGCTGTGACGCTGGTCATGTGTTTTGCGACAGGGAGCTGTTTCTTTCCGACAATGCTCTGTCGGAGTGAAACAATGCGCCGTTATTTCTAAAAAATTATCGCTTGCGTAGCATTAAAAAATATTTTATATGCTCCAATCATGGAATCGACCAATACAGAGAGCGCTGCTATTGCCAGAGAGGAGTGGGATTTTTCCCGTGTGCCTTTTGCGCAGTTGGAGGCGTGTTTTGCTTGGGAGTATGCCCGCGAGTGCGAGTGGATCATGGACGGTTGTATCACGGATTTGATTCCCTCGGAGATCATTTTAGTCAACACCGGCGACGAAAGAAAAGGGGAGGATGAGTGCGAGGAAATCCATAATCCCGAATACGAGGAGTATCTTTTCCGGCCGGATGATTTTGTGGGTTGCATTCGCGGCCGGATGATTGCGGAAAATTATCATCAGCTGGAAATTTCTTGGCAGGGGCTTAGCGTGAAATTGCAGGAGGAGTTGATTAAGGAGGGGACGCCCGAGGTGATCGGCTTGATGGAATTATTGCCCGAGAATTATGAATTTCGGGTCGGGTTTGGATTGGAGCCGGATCGCGCCTTCAAGGCGTGGTTTGATTCCGCCGCGTTTCGTATCAACTGGGATCAAAGCGATAAGCGATTGCTTCAGGATTTTGCCGGGTGGTTGAAGGAGAAACGGCAGAGGCCGCCCAGGGAGACTCGCGGGCGGAATCGCAGGGATGCTCTGAATATGCTTGGAGCCATGCGACTTCTCCACCACATGCCGCTCGAGGAAGCGATTATTCTCACCACAAGGACACTGGGCGAACCGCTTTATGGCAAAAGACCCTCGTGGGAACGGGCTCGCAAAGCGGCGCTTGAGATTTACCTCAACGAGTTTTTGACAAACGCCTCCAGTGAGGATGAGCCGATGTCGTATCCCAAATTTTCCAAAGAGGAAGTAACCGAAAAAGAATCATGACCTGTTACGATCTTTTAACTTTTGTAACCACTTTCCCGATCGGGTCGGGAATCGGAAGGTTGGACCTGGATGGCGTGGACTTGCTCCACAGCGATTCCCGGTTCCTGTCTGCCGTTGGTGAAAACCCGAAAAAATTAGAAAGGAGAATAATCTAAATGCGAAACATCATCGAAAAGTCGAACAAGCTCATGCATTCGTGGAACGAACTTGCTCCGCAGACGGTCTTTGCAGGCCTGACGCTGGAGGAGTTTCGGGCAATCGTCGATCCGGTGGTCGAAATCCGCGCTTCCATCAAGAAAGCCGATCAAGACCGCGTGGCCGCCGCTATCCGCCGCGATGCAGAGGAAAAAGCACTTGGGGAGAAATATCTCCGTGTCGTCAACGCCATCAAGGCCGCGCCGGAACACGGAGAGGATTCCCCTCTCTACGGTGCGATCGGCTATGTCGTTCGCTCCGCTAAACAGTCCGGACTCAGCCGCGTGAAAAAGACCGAGCCCGAAACTGTTTTGGCAGAGTAGAGCGACACCAGCCACTGGACCAGCCACAGGCGGGCAGAACCCGCCAAGGTGATCGCGGTGCCTTGGCATCCGCGCCACTCACAAGCGGTCGCATGTTTGCGCATGCGGCCGCTTCCTTTTTCACCCAAGCACTCCTTAAAGCGCGAGGCAAGCGCGGAATCTGCTTTTTCTCTGGAGTCATAAAAATCAAGCGGCATTCACAGACAGAGAGCCTGCTCGGATGGAAAATCCCAAACGAATTTCAAAAATGAATTCCTCACCCTATCCCTTGAGCAGATCGCGCTGGCGAGGGAGTTGAGGGGCAAGACTGCGATGACGATGGATCGGATCGCATAGGAGTTGAATGCCGGGGGGCAGCAATTGCTGTTGGCATGCATGGAAACAAGCGACAATACGCGGGACTGACGCCTTTCCCAAAATTCACCCCTATCCACAGAAGCCTGTAAGCCCAAAGG
>CAZRLX010000111.1:7218-8577 GCA_964601115.1 uncultured Chthoniobacter sp.
TCCTTCGGAGCGAAGTCATCCTGTCTCGGAGCGCCCTTTGGGCCATCTTAGATGGGCTTCCTCGCCACCGTCCGGCGTGTTGGTTGTCAGCGCCCAAGCTTCAGGTGTGATATGCCGTCCCACAAAAAAGCAGCCGCAAAGGCACGAAGGGTAGATTGCCCCCAATCGAAAATCCAAGGTAGGGCTCGGCACGCCGTTGCCGAGCCAAGATTCAGGCGCGAAGAACCGTCCCACTATTTCCAAAACCTCTCGCCGAGGCGCAGGCCGAAGAAGAAGGAACGGACATCTCCATCTTGAAAACAACCTTCCCGCGAATTCAAAAAGCGATAATACGCGTGTCCGCCCTTTTCATGCCCGCAGGGGCTTACTGCCCTGGTGCAAGAAGGCGTTGACGAACTTCGGCAAGCAATTGACGGCCTCGCTCTGGATTTCCCCTCGCTTGCCGGGCAGCGAACCGGGCTTCCACTTGACGCTCCGTCAAAACCTCGGTTACGAATTGATCAAACAGTTTCTGCACGCTTGTTCCCGAGGCCTTGGCCGCACCGAGCAACGCCTTGTGCCGGGATTCATCACACCGATAGGGAATGGTTTTCATGGGATTTTTTTCAAGTGTTCCGCAGGGGTCACAACCTGAGGCATGGAAAATCGAAGTTCGGCTTGCTGAAAATCGCGCGTGTTGTGGGTTACCAGATGCTCGGCACCACACGCCACCGCCAACTCCCAAACATGGTCGTCCGAGGCATCCGGCAAATTCGGACGCCACCTGAAGTAAATTATTTGCCAGCAAGCTGCGGCACAAAAATCGTCGAATAAGATTTCCCTCTCCTGTCTTGAAACCGGAACTCCCTCCCACAAGCTCTCACGACCGATCAGTTCCTCATATTCCAAGTAGAGGGCTGCCCCCAAAAAAGCTTGGTCCTTCAGAGCAAGGCAACGATCCAAAACCACCGCACTCGCCCCCTCCTCCGACTTCAAGGCAGAAACAAAAACATTCGTGTCTTGCACGACATCCATACCTTCCAAATGATATCACCTGTGATATCATGCAAGGATTTTTTTCAAAAGGAGCCCCATTTTCAAAATATGTGAATGTGTGGGACTGATGTCTTTCTCAAAAAGTCAGCCTCACACGAAGCCACAAAGCCTTGAAGGTCAGAAGGCCCTCAAATCGAAAACCAAAGGTAGGGCTCGGCACGCCGTTGCCGACCCAAGCCTCAGGTGCGAAGCGCCGTTTCGCCTTCTCCAAGAATACCCGCAGAGGGCGAAAGGTTGGGGTTCAGAAATCTGAAACTGGTTGACTAATATGGGCGGCGAAAGAAATTTCTCCTCGTCGTTTCTGGCGGGAGCTGTGTCATCGCC
>CAZRLX010000112.1:0-8495 GCA_964601115.1 uncultured Chthoniobacter sp.
TGATCAACGGCCAGCACACGCTGGGGCAGGTGACGCTGGCGGACATCAACGGGGACGGGATCGCGGATTCGATCTTCAACGGTGCCGCAAGTGGCTCGACCAACACGCTCGTGGCCTTGGGCCAAGCCGATGGCCGGTTCGGGCCGATCAGCCGCATCGACAGCGCGCTGGGCAGTTCCGACATGTTCTACGCCGACGTCAACGGGGATGGGCGGGCCGATCTGGTGCGGGCCAGTCGCGCGGGCAACAACTTCGCCGTGAGCCTGGGCCAGACGAATGGGACGTTTGGGGCATTGGTGCTCAATGGTTACAACCCCGGCTGGGGCACGGCAGGCACTTACGGCCTGGCGGACATCAACGGCGACGGCCGGGCGGAGCTGGTGTTCGCGGCGGACGACGGTTCGAAGAAGGCGTTGTTCTTCAACATGAACGGAACGGCGGGTCAGCAAATCACTGCGACGGTAACAAAAAATGGGGAGCTTGTTTTCGGCGAGCAGTTCTATGCGGATGTCAATGGTGACGGAACAAAGGACAGCATCTGGCGAAACTCTTCCAATGCCCTGAGCGTTGCGCTGGGAAGTCGGAACGCGGTGACAAACCGCATCTCTTTCGGTGCGTGGCAAGCAGCCAGTTTCGCGGTGCCGGCCGGGGCCAGTTTCTCCGACGACCTGTTCTTTGCCGACCTGAACGGAGATCGGCGGGCGGAAATGGTATGGGTCAAGCCGGGATTGGGAGGCGCGGCGTCCGGTGCGTTGCAGGTGTTCCGCAACACCAGCACCTCCCAGACCACTAATCTGCTGCTTCCCAGTGCGAATTTTTCATGGTCGCCTCTCAATTCAGCGGGCAATACGAACGGCATGAGCAATGCCGCCGCGGGGCTGATCGACTTGCGGGACATCAACGGGGACGGGCGTGTTGATTTGTTGCGGACGGTGGGCACCACGGCCAAGGCCTGGCTTGGTCAGGCCAGCGGAGCATTGGGCGGCGAAATCGCCGTATCGGTGGCGACCGAGGTCGTGCCGGCCGGCGGCACGGTGCTGAGCCTCTCGGGTCGCACGAACACGCTGGCGACGCTGCTCGGGAGTGCGGGCAACGACACGCTGATCGGCACGGCATGGTCGGATGTGCTGGATGGAGGCACCGGCAACGACCTGCTTCAAGGCGGCGGAGGAAACGACGTTTACAAACTGGGCTTCGGCTCGGGGCGTGACCGTATCGTGGATACATCCGGCGCGGATGACACCTTGCTCGTGACGGCCCCGGTCGAGGACTTGGTGCTTGATTTGACGGTGGCGGGCGGCGACCTGCTCGTCGCCCTTGACGATGGCACAGGCAAAGCGTCTGCGGCGGACTTCGCCAACCAGGTAACCGTGCAAGGTTTCTTTTCCTCGACTGCCAACAAGGTCGAATCGATCGCCTTCGAAAACGGAACCCGACTGGATCTCCAGAAGTTGGTTGAGGCGGTTTCGGCGTTCGCGGCCCCGGCGACCGGCGAGGTGCGCTTGAGCAATCAAGAGGCGTATCGAGCGGTGTCCAAACTTGCGGCAACCTCGTTTATCTGAACAGTCCCCCTTCGCTGCCGAAGAGCAATTTCATGAACAGCAAAAGAGTATCCAACCGTGTCGTCAACGACATCATCCAAGCCCTGAAAGCCATCGACAATTATCAGGAGGCGGTGGAGAGTCCGAAAAGCGGCGTGGTCCTGAAGCCGAAAGTCTTCCACCTCGAGGCCGCGACCCGGTTGGCCTTGGCCAAGAATATCGGAGTTTTCCGGGAGTATGAAGCGGATTTGCGCAGAAGGCATGACGAGTTGGTGCTGTCGATGAATCCGGTGGAGGTCGAAGGGCGCATCCAAGTGCCCGAAGATCGGATGAAGGAATTCTCGAAGGCTTGGAGCCTGGTTCTGGACGAGGTGCGCGAAATCACCTTCCACGAGATCGATGCGCGCGGGCTCCATGGCGGGCGCAATGCCATGCCTTTGGCCATGCTGGGGTATTTATACCATTTTGCGGGCGCGGATTCCCTCCGCGAGAGGTTCGAGGGAATGGCCTCCCGGGTGGAGGTGACGCGCAGCGAGGCTTTGGTGGTGATGCTGGGGCTGTTGTCTGGTCTGGACGGGAGGCCGGTGGCCATACCTTCGCAGGATTGGCAGGCCGCGGCATTGATCCCTTGGAGCTACCCGGCCAAGGTTCGGGAAAACCTCGCTTACAATCTTTTTGTTCTTCACCGATCGGTGGCGGACCTCAATGTGCTCCGCACGGATCTCCTTGGCGGGGTGGATTTGGACTCGCCTGATGAGGAGAAGGCCAAAGAGCTGGGCAGCTTGTTGGAAGAAAAAGTTGGTCTCCCACTCATCAAAATTCGTTCCGAGGAATTGAACCTTGGTGACAATGCGGTGCCACTGGCTGCTCTCGATCAGATCCGGGTCCTCATGGCGGCATGAGTTGGCTCCCACGGAGACGCTGGCTGGAGCGGTCGGGGAGCGAGAGATATGCCTTGGGAGCGTGCCGCCACCCGCTGAACGGTGTTTGCCAAAGGCGGGAATCCGTGAATCGGCTTCAAGAATTCCCGCCGGTCCCGGACTTTGGGACGAATCCGTCGGTGGCATGCTTCGGATTGGCAAGGGGCGTGCATGTCTGACCCGCCGGAGACCTTTGTGGATGGTTCGGCGGCCGAGGCCGGAGGTGGTTTGCAAGCCGCAGCGGCGCTGGCCTTGGTCGCCCACTGCCACCAGGTGGCATGCGACCCCGCGGCGCTTTACCGGGAATTTGCGCCTCTGGGCGAGCTGGATGAAGCGGGGATTTGCCGCGCCGCACGCCGCGTAGGATTGAAGCCGCGCCAGGTGCGACTGGATCCGCAGGCACTGGGAAGGCTGCCCCTCCCGGCCATGGTGCATTTGAGGGACCGGGGTTGGGCGGTCTTGGCGAAGGTGGCCGATGGCATGGTCCTGTATCAGGTCCCCGGAAGCGCGCCGGAGAAAGCGTCTGTTCCCGATTTCGTGCCCCTTTGCGGGCCCGGGCTGATTCTTCTGGCTTGGCGCGGAGTGGCGGCCTCGGGGGAGTGGCGCTCCGGTCTGAGGTGGTTCCTGCCCGCATTTTGGAAATACCGCCACACGATTGCCCAAATACTGCTGGCCTCTTTTATTCTCCAGTTGCTCGGCCTCGGCACGCCGCTGTTGTTCCAAGTCGTGATGGACAAGGTTCTGCCTCACAACGCCATCAGCACCTTGCACATGGTGGTCGCCGCAATGGTGTTCGTCGCGCTTTTCGAAACCGTGATCGGCTACCTCCGCGCTTATCTGGTCTCCCACACGGCCAGCCGGTTGGATGTGGAGCTAGGCACCCGGCTTTACGAGCATTTGCTGCGCCTTCCCTTGAGCTATTTCCACAGCAGGCCGACCGGCCAGACGGTGGCGCGGGTGCGGGAATTGGATTCGATCCGGGAATTCCTGACCAGCGCGGCCTTGACGGTTATGTTGGACGCGGTGTTCGCGGTGACCGCCTTCACCGTGCTGTGTTTTTACAACCTCCTGTTGACGGGAGTGGTCGCGATTTCCGTGGTTTTGTATTTTGTCATTTCCCTCATTGTGAGTCCGTTGTTGCGATTGCACCTCGAGCGTCTTTTCGAGACGGCAGCGATCAACCAGTCGTTTCTTGTCGAGTCCGTTTCCGGGGCGGAGACGGTCAAGTCGATGGCGATCGAGCCCGTGATGCGGCATTTCTGGGAGGGGCACCTTGCCTCCTACGTGGGGCAAGGATTCCGTCTGGCCATTCTCGGTGCCGGCGGCATGAAGGGCATCGAACTCGTGAGCAAGCTCGGCATGGTGGGCATAATTTGGCTTGGAGCCGGCATGGTCCAGCGCGGCCTTTTGACGGTCGGGGAGCTGGTGGCTTTCAACATGATCGCCGGGCAACTGAGTGCCCCGGTGATCCGGCTTGCCCAAACTTGGCAGCAGTTCCAGCAGCTGCGGATCAGCCTCGACCGCATCGGGGACATCCTCAAAACGCCCGTCGAGCCGGGCGCGGAGATGCGCAGGCCGGCGCTGCCTGCCTTGGGGGGGCACATCGTCTTTGAGCGGGTCTCCTTCCGGTATTCGCCGGACGGACCGCCGGTCCTGAGCGATGTGGATTTGGATTTTCCAGCGGGAAGCGTGGTGGGGCTCGTGGGGCGGTCCGGCTCGGGCAAAAGCACCATAAGCCGCCTCGTGCAACGGCTTCATGTGCCCCAGGCCGGAAGGGTTCTGATCGACGGCCATGATATCGCCCAAGCGGATCCAGCGTGGTTGCGGAGGCAGGTAGGCGTGGTGCTTCAGGAGAACTTTCTCTTCAACCGCAGTGTGCGGGACAATATCGCGGTGAGCCAGCCCTCGATGCCGATGGCGGCCGTGGTGGAGGCGGCGACCCTTTCAGGAGCCCATGATTTCATTCTCGAATTGCCCCACGGATACGAGACTGTCCTTGAGGAGAGGGGGTCCAACCTTTCGGGAGGTCAGCGGCAGCGTATCGCCATCGCCCGCGCCTTGGCGGCCCGACCGAGGATTTTGATTTTGGACGAGGCGACCAGCGCCCTTGATTATGAGTCGGAGGCGGTGTTCCAGGCGAACTTGGAGAGGATCGCTGAGGGCAGGACGGTGTTGATCATCGCCCATCGTCTTTCCACCGTTCGGCTGGCCCAGGTGATTGTGGGCATCGAGAGGGGGAGGGTGGTCGAGCAGGGTACCCACGCGGATTTGGTCGCTTCCGGCGGGCTTTATGCCCAACTCCACAGGCTGCAGGGATCATGAAACGGCTCCTGGGATTCCTGCGCAACGACGAAAACTCGCTCGGCCGCAACCGGGTGGAGTTGGAATTTCTGCCGGCGGCTCTGGAGATTCTGGAGACGCCGCCGAGTCCGCGGAAGCGGGCTGTGCTCATGGTATGCTGCTCCATCGTGGGAGCCGGCCTTTTGTGTTCCTGGTTCGGGCACGTGGATGTCGTTGCAGTGGCTCAAGGCCGGGTGGTGCCGGGTCATCGGGCCGTCGCGGTCAGAGCCCTGCACGATGGAAAGATCGATCAAGTTTTTTGCGAGGAGGGCCGTTGGGTCGAGCAAGGGGAGCGGTTGCTGGCGATGGAGGCCACGGAAACCGAGACGGACCTCCGGCAGTTGGAGCAACAAATTGTGCAAGCCGACGAGGCTTCGATGGTGTTGCGTCGGGAGTTGCAGCTTCTCGCCGAGGGGGATTTGAAAAACCATGGTCCTGTTTCGGGCCTCGTCACGGATTCCGGCAAGGCACTGGCCTCGGGACTTTACGGTGCGCGCTTGGGTCTGGAAGCCCGCCAGCGAGAGGCCGAACACGATCTGGTTCGACTGGATGCCGACATGGAAGTCAAGCGTGCGGATCTGCTCATGGCCCGCAAGATTCTTCCGCTTCAGCGCGAATTGCACAAGGAGGTCATGCGCGTTGCGGGCCAAGATTATGACTCCTTGTCCCGGACGGATGTCTTGCAGGCCCTGGAGGCCCTGACGAAAACGGAGACGCTGGAATCGCAAAGCCAGAAAGCGGTCGAGGGTCTGGCGGCACAACGCTCGGCGGTTGTGGCCAGGTGCGAGGCGGCCCTCTCCGAGCACCGGCACGATTTGGGCTTGAGGCTTGTCGAGCAGACGAGACTTCTGGAGGAGGGGCGGATTTCCGTGAAGCGCCTCCGCAAGCGTTTCGAGGAGACAATGCTTTGCGCTCCGATCTCCGGAATTGTCCACCAGCAATCGGTCCGCTCGGCGGGAACGGTCGTCCGCGCCGGCGAAACCTTGATGACGCTCATACCAGCCAAAGAAGATTTGGAGATCGAGGCCTTTGCTTCGAATTTGGATGCGGGTTGGCTGCGCCCCGGTCAATCCGTTCGGATCAAAGTGGAGAGCTTTCCCTTTACCAAACATGGAGCTTTGAGCGGCCGCATCCGCAGAATCGCGGCCGATGCGGTGGAAGATCCGACAACCAAGGCCCTTGTTTTTCCGGTGATCGTCCAGCTTGAACCGAAAGCGAGTCCGCCCGATCTGGTGGCCGCGCTGGTTCCCGGTATGGCCTGTGCCGCCGAAATCCATATCGAAAAACAGCGTCTTTTGGAGGTCTGGCTCAGCCCGCTGCAACGGACCGCCAGCGAGTCGTTCAGGGAGCGATAAGATCAAGTCGGATCTTGCTTGGCGATTCCGTGGTTTTTGGATCGCTGCACTTGTCGAGTCGGCGGTCCGTGGTGAGAGCGGAATGAAGATCCCCTCACCGTAATGGTCCCGGTTCTCATGGCCTGTCCCCCACCCGATTCACGTCCCGGCGGGAGGTGACAGGGGGGAGTCTGCTGGGGATCTTTTCGGCTGGCATTTTTTCGAAGAGTTCGTTCAGGGTGGAGGCGGACAGGCGGAGGATTTTCCGGCCGGTCCGCGGCTTCCCAGATCCTGAACGTCGAAGACAATCGGCAGGAAGACGGGCATCTGCGGGTCGGGGGCGAGGAAAAACGGGCGGCGGGCGGGGCGCCCGCCGCGACACGCGAGGCGCGTGTGGTCCCCGGGACCTAGGCGCGGAATTTTTGCGCGATGGGGACGCGGCGGCCGATGCCGAAGGCTTTGGTGGTTACTTTGATGCCCGGAGCGGCTTGCTGGCGCTTGTATTCGTTGGCCTCGACCTTGCGGGCGACCCAGCGGACGGTGTCGGGATCGAAACCGCGGGCGGTGACTTCGTCGGTGGTGAGTTGTTCCTCGACGTAGAGGCGAAGAATTCCGTCGAGCACGTCGTAGGGCGGGAGGGTGTCCTGGTCTTTCTGGTCGGGGCGCAGTTCGGCGCTGGGGGCTTTTTCGATGGTGCGGCGCGGGATGATTTCGCCGTGGCGGTTGAGGTATCCGGCCAGCTGGTAGACCATGGTTTTCGGCACGTCGGAAATGAGGGCCATGCCGCCGGCCATGTCGCAGTAGATGGTGCAGTAGCCGACGGCCAGTTCGCTTTTGTTGCCGGTGGAAATGACCATGCGGTTGAATTTGTTGGAAACGGCCATGAGGGTCATGCCGCGCAGGCGGGCCTGGAGGTTTTCCTCGGTGAGGTCGGGGGTTTTTCCGGCGAAGATTTCGCGCAGTTGTTCGTTCATGGCGGCGAAGGCGCCGTTGATGGCGACCTCGCGGCATTCGATGCCGAGATGGCGGGCGAGGGCGACGGAGTCGTCGATGCTGCCCGGCGAGGAGAAGGGTCCGGGCATGGTGAGGCCGAGGACGTTTTCCCGGCCGAGCGCGGCGACGGCGAGCGCGGCGGTGACGGCGGAGTCGATGCCGCCGCTGAGGCCGATGACGACCTGTTGGAATCCGCATTTGGCGAGGTAGTCGCGGAGTCCGAGCACGAGGGCGTCGTGGATGTCGGCGATGTCGCTGTGCTCGACGAGGGGGAACGGGGCGGCGGGCGGCAGGGCGACGAGCGCGATGTCCTCGCGGAACCCGGCCAGTTCGGCGGCGAGGGTGCCGTCGCGGTCGAAAGCGAGGGAGTGTCCGTCGAAGACGAGTTGGTCGTTGCCGCCGACGAGGTTGGTGTAGACGAGCGGGACTTTGAGGCGGCGCGCGATGCCGGCCAGCATGGCGCGGCGTTTGGCGGGTTTGCCGGCTTCGAAGGGCGAGGCGCTGAGGTTGAGGATGAGGTCGACGCCGGCCTGGTCCAGTTGCCGGACGGGGCTGTTGCCGTAGTAATCGCGCGGCAGGTATTCCGGGGTCCACAGGTCCTCGCAAATGGTGAGACCGGTGCGCAGGCCGGCGATTTTCGTCACGGTGAATTTTTCCGCCGGCTCGAAGTAGCGTCCTTCGTCAAAAACGTCATAAGTGGGCAGGAGCGATTTGTGGGCGACGGCGACGCGGCGGCCGTTCTGCAGGACGACCGCGCTGTTGTGGCAGGGGCGGCCGTGCGGGGAGGCGTTGGGTTCGACGGTGCCGACGATGAGCGGGACCTCGCCGGTGTCGACGGCCAGCGCGTGGACGTGGCGTTCGGCCGCGGCAAGGAAGCCGGAGCGGAAGACGAGGTCCATCGGCGGGTAACCGCAGACGGCGAGTTCGGGCGTGACGACGAAATCGGCGCCGGCGCGGACCAGTTCGCGGTAGGCGCGGAGGATTTTGTCCGTGTTGCCGGCGAAGTCACCGACGGTGGTGTTGATCTGGGCGAGGCCGGCGTTCAAGTGAAGCGAAGGATGAGACCCGAGTGGGAAACCTGAGTGACGGCGTGAGGCGCGGGTTACCAGAACCCCCACTGTCCGGTTTGCATGATGTAGAGGCCGAGGCCGAGGTTGGTCACCGCGTGGGCGAGCACGCAGCATTTGAGGCTGCGGGTTTTGATCGCCAGCAAGTTGTAGATGGCGCCGGTCAGGAGGGCGGGGATGAAGTCGGGCCCGAAATGCGCGAGGCCGAACATGACGGTGACCACGCCGAAAGAGAACCAGGAGAAGGCGCCGAAGGGGACGTTGGTGAAATCTTCCTTGATGAGGTAACGCAGGAGGAAG
>CAZRLX010000113.1:0-8270 GCA_964601115.1 uncultured Chthoniobacter sp.
GGCGAGGAGCACGGAGACGAACATGGGGAAAAACATGGAGACCACGGCCATGCTCACAACACGGTTGGCAACGAATTGTTTCTTGTCATCGGCACCAACAAAATCCCCTACGTCACACCGAGCATCGCGTGGATTTGGGACTTGAACAACACCAACGCCAATTCCGCAGGGTCCTTCCTTGAGTTCCGCATCGATGGTGACATTCCGCTCTATAAAGACATCCTCAGGCTCGAGCCCTACGCTCTTCTCGGAATCAACCTCGGATACAACACCCGCAGTTATTATGGCTGGAACAACTTCCAATTCGGTGTCGAGGCCGAGTGGAGCGTGAACGAGTTCGTGGCCGTCTTTGGCGGGGTGAATTACAGCATCGCCATGGAGGCGCTTAATGACATCGGCCAGGGCAATGTGGTTTGGGCGAACGCCGGGTTGCGCTTCAGCTTTTGAACCTGCCGACGGGACTGAAAAACCTGCGAAAATCTGATTGCAACCGGCGGGCCGCTTGGTAGTGTCCCACCCCTTTTCCAATGCCAAAACCAATAGCACGCAGCAAGACGCGCAAGTCCGTGGCCAAGCGGTTCAAGGTCACCGCGACAGGCAAGGTTGTCCGCAACCACGCCTCCCGGCGGCACCTCATGGCGAGTAAGAGCGCCAACAAGAAACGCCACATGGCAAAATCCGTGTTGGTCCATGAGACCGATGTGGATCGTGTGAAGGCGAATCTGCCTTTCAGCCACTAAGACACAGCGCGTAGAAATCAAATCCCTTCGACTGCCCTGGAGATATTCCGGGGATCACGGAGCCGGTGAGTCGGGGGATTTCAATCAAACAAACAACCGCTCCAAGGAGGCCCCGACGGCAACGCCGGGGTTAAGTCAGACATGCCAAGAGCAACCAATGCTCCCGCCAGCCGCGCCCGCCGCAAGCGCGTAATCGATGCCTCGAAAGGCTACCGCGGCCGCCGTTCGAAACTCTTCCGCTATGCGAAAGACGCCCAGATGAAAGGCAAATACTGGGCCTATCGCGACCGGAAGACCCGCAAGCGCAATTTCCGCGCCTTGTGGATCACCCGCCTCAGCGCCGCCGTGCGCGCCGAGGGACTCACCTACAGCCGCTTCATCGAGGGCCTCAAGGCCGCGAATATCGGTCTCGACCGCAAGGTCCTCGCCGACATCGCCGTCCAGGACGAAGCGACCTTCAAGACCATCGTCTCCAAGGTCCGCACCGCCCTCGACGCCAAAAAAGCGGCCTGAGGATTGACCACAGAGGACACAGAGGGCACGGAGGCTAAACCCTTCGCGCCCGAAGTGGCCTCGGGTTCAATTCAACATCCTCAATAGGATCGGTGCCCATTCCTGATTTTCAGGAACTGATGCTTTTCAGGATTTTGTAATCCCAAAGTCTCCAAGGCCGTGGATTTTCAAGGCGCTTATGTAGGTCAGGCGTCTCGCCTGACATCGAAAGACTTACGTTCGCGCCACATTGAAGAAGTCCTAAAGCGATGTCCCAAAAAATTTTATTTAAACAAATAGGACACATGAGGCACATAGGAGATATCTTGGGCACGGCCCGTGGGGTGCTGAACATCGCCTCCGTCCTTGCAGCAAGCAGCCTAAAATCCAAACTCCTTTCCCCCTCCGTGTTCTCTGTGTCCTCTGTGGTCAACCCTTAGAAAGCCATGCACCAACAAGCTGAAACTCTCCGCGCCGAGGCCCTTGCCCTTATTGCCTCCGCGACCGACGCTGCCACGCTCGAGGCCGCCCGGGTGAAATATCTCGGCAAGAGCGGCGCGATCACGGCGCTTAGCGAGGGGATGCGGCATGTGGCGAAAGAGGACCGTCCGGCAATTGGAAAACTCCTCAACGACCTCCGCGCCGCCGTCACCGGTGCCTTGGAGGAAAGCCAGAAGCGGTTGCTGGAGGCGGCGGATGCCGCGGCTGTCTCTGCGCTCGACCTTTCGCTTCCCGGCACCTTTCCGCCGGCAGGCACGCTCCACCCGCTCACGCAACTCATGGACCGCGCCGTGCAGTGTTTCCGCCGCATGGGATTCGCCATCGCCGATGGGCCGGATATCGAGACCGAGTGGCATTGCTTCGACGCGCTGAATACCCCGCCGGACCATCCGGCGCGCAACGAGCAGGATACCTTTTACCTTCCAGACGGCCGCCTGCTGCGCTCCCACACATCGAGCGTGCAGATCCGCGTCATGGAGACCACCCCGCCGCCGGTGCGCATCATTGCTCCCGGCGCGGCCTACCGGCGCGACGAAGTGGATGCCACGCACCTTGCGCAGTTCACGCAAATGGAGGGTCTCTACGTGGCTGAAAACGTGACCCTCGCCGACCTGAAGGGCACGTTGGAGTTTTTCTTCCGCGAACTCTTCGGCTCGGGCACCGACATCCAATTCCGCCCGCATTTCTTCCCCTTCACCGAGCCGAGCTACGAGATCGACATTCGTGCCGAGGCCCTCGGGGGCGAGTGGATGGAACTCGCCGGTTGCGGCATGGTAGACCCGGCGGTCTTCGAGGCCGTCTGCAAGCAACGCGGCGACCGCGTCTTTGACCCCGACAAGGTGAGCGGGTTCGCGTTCGGCTTCGGCCTGGAGCGTCTCGCCATGAACCTCTCGCGCATTCCCGACATCCGCATGCTCGTGGAAAACGACCTGCGATTCCTCAACCAATTCTGATCCCGCCGTGAATATCTCGCTCAACTGGCTCCGCGACTTTATCGATTGCCAACTTTCCGTTCCCGAACTCGAGGTGCTTCTGCGGCGAGCGGGCCTCGAGGTTGCTGGGGTGAGGCGACGCGGCGTTTCCATCGACAAGGTGGTCGTCGCGCAGGTGCTGGAATCCGTGCAGCATCCGAATGCCGACCGCCTCAGCGTGTGCAAGGTGGACGACGGTTCGGGGCAACCGCGCCAGATCGTGTGCGGCGCGAAAAACTACAAGGTCGGCGACAAGGTGCCGCTGGCGCTGCCTGGAGCGGTGCTGCCGGGGGATTTCAAAATCAAGACCGGCAAGCTGCGGGGCGTCGAAAGCGAGGGCATGATGTGCAGCGCGAAGGAACTGCAACTCGCGGAGGATGCCGAAGGGTTGCTCATTCTCGACCCGGCAAGCGTGCCTGGCACCGCGCTGAAAGACCTTTTCCCCGTGGAAACCGTGCTCGAACTCGAGATCACGCCGAATCGTTCCGACTGGCTCAGCCACCTCGGTGTCGCCCGCGAGATCGGTGTCTTCACCGGCGCGGCTGTCAAAAATCCGGCACCGCCACGCCCGAGCCATGTGGAACAGGCAGCCGAACTGCTGGCCGATCAAGCCGATCGCAAAACCTTCTACACCCTCCGCAAAATCTCGAGCGTCAAAGTCGCTCCCAGCCCGCAGTGGCTCGTGGACCGTCTCACCGCGATCGGCTTGCGTCCGATCAACAACATCGTCGATATCACGAACTACGTCCTGTTCGAGCTCGGCCAACCGCTCCACGCCTTCGATGCCGCAAAGATCGCCGGCGGACTGCGCGTGCGCGGGGCTTCCGAAGGCGAGGCATTCCGAGCGCTCGACGGCAAGGATTACAAACTGTCTGCCGGTGCGTTGGTCATCGCCGATGACAACGGCCCGGTGGCGCTTGCGGGCGTGATGGGTGGCGAATCCAGCGGCGTCACGGAATCAACCACCGAGATTCTCCTCGAGAGCGCGATGTTCGATCCGGCGAGTGTCCGCCGCGCCTCGCGGTCGCTGGGCCTCTTCAGCGATTCCAGCTACCGCTTCGAGCGGGGCGTCGATCCCGAGGGTGTCGAGCTTGCCTCCGCGCGCGCGGTGGAACTCATCTTGCAACTCGCCGGAGGCACCGCCGAGGAAACCCTTCGCATCGCCGGTGAAATCCCGCCCCGGCATTCGGTCGAGCTCCGTTCCGAGCGTGTTCGTTCGCTCTTGGGCGTGCAATTGTCCGATGCCGAGATCGATGCCGCGTTGGTCCGAGTTGGATTGGAAAAAGCGGCGGACGGAAAATGGATCGTGCCCGGCTACCGGCGCGAGTTGACCCGCGAGGCCGATTTGATCGAGGAAGTCGCGCGTGTGATCGGGATCGAAGCAATTCCCTCCCGCGCCGCCGGAATGTTCGCGCAAGGTTCGGCGGCCGATGCCGCCTATGATTTCGCCATGAACCTCCGCCGCAAGCTCGCCGGCGCCGGCTTCCACGAGGCGCGCACCGGCACGCTTGTTTCGGCATCAGCGACCGAAATGTTCGGAGCAGCGGTGGTGTTGAAAAACCCCTTTGGCGACGACCAGTCGCGCCTCCGCAACAGCCTTGTTCCCGGCCTCCTCGCAGCAGTTGTTCGCAACATCGACCACGGCGCGAAGGGAATTCCACTGTTCGAAGTTGGACGCATTTTCACACCCGAAGGCGAATTCCAACGCCTCGCCCTCGTTGCCACCGGAGAGCGTCAGTCGGGCGATTGGCGCGGCGGCGCCGTGCGTGCATGGGATGTCTTCGACCTCACCGGACTAACGAGCCGACTGTCGGGTGCCGAGATCTGCCCGCTTGCCAATCCGCCAGCCCCATTCGGCGCGGCGGCGGAGGCTGTCCTCCGCGGAAAGCGCATCGGCATCGTCGGCCAGCTTCAGCCTGCCGTCGCCCGAGGCTTTGGAATCGACGGCGCGTTGCTCTCGGCGGAATTCGATCTGGACGCCTGGGGGTCGCTTGCCGCCAAGGAAACCATGGTGGCCCCGCTTCCGAAGTTCCCTGCATCAGCCCGCGACATCGCATTCGTCGCGCCGCTGGCCCTGCCCTACGGAGAGGTGCGCGCAGCGATCGGTTCGTTGAACGAACCGCTTCTGGACGGCGTCGAGCTGTTCGATTTGTTCACCGATCCGAAGGGGGAGAAAATTCCCGCCGACAAAAAATCGCTGGCCGTCTCCCTGACATTCCGGAGCGCGGAGCGGACGCTGACAGCCGACGAGGTCAACGCCGCCACAGACCGTGTCAAAGCGGTTCTGCGGGAAAAGACCGGTGTGGATTTCCGCGAGTAGAGCGCCCTCGCGCACCGCATGGCTATCAATCTTCGGGGCGCATGAGGGCTTGACAATTTTGGTCCCAACCGGTTTGAACACTCCGCCTTGAATTCCCGCACAGGACATCTTCATCGATTCGGACGCATCGCTGCGATGGCGTCCCTCTTTGTCCTCGTGAATGGCCATTTCGGTGTGCTGCAAGCCGTGGCGTGGGGAAAAATGCTGTGGTCCTATACCCATGAGAACGGATCGTTGCTGGTGGCCGCCAAGCAAACATTCGACGGCGACCACCCCTGCCATATGTGCGATTCGATCAAGGAGGCGAAAGGCAAGGAGCATAACTCGCCTGTGGTTTTCGCCTCGGAAAAAAAGATCGAGTTGTTTCCGGTGGGTTCCGCCACTCTGCTGCCCGAGCGGCAGTGGGTCCGCTTTGATTTTCCAAAATCCCTGGATGAGTGCAGCGAGGGGCGGTTTTCCGAACCGCCGGTGCCGGTTCCCATCGGGAATATTGTCACGGCCTAAGACCGTTTTCTTGCTGAGCCAACGCGTGGCTTCAACCACTTTGCGGGCATGTCACCCGTCCTCGCGTTGCTAACAAAACCGGCGTTTTTTCGGACGCGTCGGATCCCGTGTGGAATTCATACCGCAACCATGTGGCTGCGGCACGGGATCAAGGGTCCGAGTTTCAAATCTCTACTTACTTAAATCTATTCTTATGAAAAAATTATTCATTCTTGCAGTTGTCTCGACCGCGCTCCTTCCATTGAACAGCGCCTTGGCCCATATCGGCTATGGCGGTCGAAATCTCGGAACTTGGTCCAAGTCCGGGGGAAGTTGGTCTGTTGCTGCTGGCTATAACGGAACATATTCCTCTGAAGATGGTTCTGTTACGATCAACGTGACAAATATCAAATCTGATTTCGGATGGGCCGATGCCACGGATTCGGATTGGGGTGACAGCCATAAGGGGCGTTGGTTCAAATTCACTGTCAACGAGGCAGGAACCTTCAGGATCACTGTCCTCGGTGGAGGAACAAGTTCAGGAAATGGAACGTTCCCTTATGTCGAGGGCAATGACCCAAGATTTCTGCCTGGATTCACGGTCTACAAAAACCTTGCGTTGCCTTCCACTCATGATGGTGCCGTTCTCTCGATCGGGATTCGTCGCGGGTTGGATCATGCGACAGAGGGCTCGCTCGATGCCTTGGGCGATTTCTTTATTGCAAATGATTCCAATCAGATAGGCCAATTGGAGTTTGTCGGTTATGCGGTGGATGGCGCTGCGGACAACTTTGGTGATACTATTGGGCTTGAGGGGGATGGGACAGCCGATGGGACTGTCACGAAAACATTCTCACTGCAACCCGGCACCTACTCCGTTTTTGTGGGTGGGGCAAATTACAATGGACAGGTTGAGTATAATGCTACGGAGGGCGAGTATCTTGATGCTGTAGCAGGGCAGGAAATTGTGTATGGTATTGCATCGGAGTTGGAAACATATGTTGTTCCTGGGGATGAGCCGCCAATTCCAACCTTCGGGGCCAGCGTGATTTTCACGCCAATCATTCCTGCAGCAGTTGTCTCACCTCAATCCGCGGGCGGTGGCAGCGCCCCTGCCGTGGCAAGCAGCTCGAACGATACAAACGATAAGGCCAGGAAGAAATCCAACGGCAAAAAGAAAAACAAAGAAAAATCCGCTAAAAAAGCCAAGGGATCGGCGAAAAAATCAAAATCCAAGAAGTAAGTAAGACCGAGGACTGAATGCTTCAGGACTTTTTTCCTTGGAGAGAGTTCGTTGGAGGTTGCCTTGATCGATGACCGAAGAACTCGACCCGCCAACGACGCTCATAGAGCGCCGCTACAAGGGAAAATGCAAACGGCTTCTTAAAAAATGCCTAATCCCCCAACCACGAGGTCATGTCGTGGTTGGGGGCACCCGATTCTCTGATCGCTACTTTATGAAAAAGACATTCAGCAGTTTTGTTTTAATGGCATTCCTCATTTTTGGGGGGGATGCCTTTGCGCATATTTCCTATCTTGGTCGAAACCTCGGAACATGGAATGCGAGTGGAGGGAACTGGAGCGTAACCGGAAACAGTGGAAATCTGACAAATGGAACTGTAAGTCTAACGGTAAGAAATATTCCAACAGATTATGGCTGGGCTGATGGAACGGATTCCGATTATGGTGACAGCCATAAGGGAGGGTGGTTCCGATTGACTGTCAGTGGAGGAACTGGGGCTTTTGCCATCACTGTCACGGGGGGGACTACAAACTCAAGCTCTGGAGCAGGAGTCTATCCATACACGGATGGCGGGACAAGATTGTTCCCGGCGCTAACAATTTATTCCGGTTTGGGCGTCTCGGAAGCCCATGATGATGCGTATGTTTCAACGATTTGGAGAAATGAGCGAGGGCCCGGCTCCGAGGGGGCGTTGGATGCTCTCGGGAGCTTTCACATTGGAAACGACGAAGGGCAACTCGGGGAGTTGATTTATATCGATCATGCAGCGGACGGGACGGAGGCGAACTATGGAGCGAATCCTGATATTTTGGGGGATGGGTTGGCGGATGGAATTGTAAGAAAAGTGTTCACACTTTCGCCTGGAGATTACTCAATCTTTATTGGTGGAGGGAATTACAATGGTGGAAATTCCTACAACTTCGGGGTCAATGTCGCCGTGAATGCAGTTCCTCTTCCAGTGATCTCGGGTAGTTTATTGGCAAATGGAACTGTTGGAGAGCATTTCTCCTACACGATCACCGCAACCAACAATCCCACCAGTTTCGATCAAGAGGGTCTTCCGGCCGGGCTTTCGTTGGATTCCGCGACTGGGGTCATTTCTGGAATCCCCACAACGGCAGGCAATTCAAGTGTAACGATCAGTGCCACCAACGACGATGGGGCCACCGGCAGTGCGACGCTTGAGATTCTGGTTGCGCAACCTGTGCCGGTGATCGATAGCCCGCAGACTGTAACCGGCGTTGTTGGTGAAGCCTTTGAATATCAAATCACGGCGAGTCGCGCTCCCACGGGGTTCGGGGCGGTTGGTCTTCCTGGAGGAATCTTGGTGGATTCCTCCAGCGGGAGGATCAGCGGAATTCCAACGCAATCAGGTCTTTTTGCGGCAACGATTTCAGCAACGAACAGTCATGGAACAGGAACCCGTTCCTTGGAGGTGACGATCGACCCTGCCCCGACACCCGAGCCGACACCCGAGCCGACACCCGAGCCGACACCCGAGCCGACACCCGAGCCGACAC
>CAZRLX010000114.1:0-3521 GCA_964601115.1 uncultured Chthoniobacter sp.
TGACGCCGGAAACTCCGCGCCGCCACCGTATCCGCAAACACAAAGAACCTCTTCTCGCTCCCGAGCGTGGATCCAAGCCGCTCGAGCAACAACCGCCCCTCGTGTGCCAGCATCGTCTCCAACCGCTCGCGGCTCACATACCTCCGGCTCGTCCCATAGATCGCGTCGCTGAACGTCATGTCGTAGGCCGACATCGTTTTCGCCACCGTCCCCGCCGCGCCGCCAGCGGAGAAAAAATGTCGAGCCACCTCCTGCCCCGCCCCGATCTCGGCAAAGGTGCCGTAGAACGCAGGATCCAGATTCACCTGCAACGCCTTCTCCCCCGTCCCATCACGCGAATCAAACGTCTTCATCGCCCCCGAGCATACCCGCCACCCCGAAAATGCAACGCCCGGAACACCCCCGTTTTTTTCCCAACAAAATCATTGCACCCGCAACCGCACTCTCCTACTCTCACGCCTCCTTTTCCAGGAGCCTTAGCTCAATCGGTTAGAGCGCTGCCCTGTCACGGCAGAGGTTGCGGGTTCGAGTCCCGTAGGCTCCGCGTTTCCCCCGAAATAACAACCGCCCCGACCAAATCGGTCACTCCGGACATCTCCATCTGAACACATCTTTCCTTTTTTCTTCTTCCAAGCGGGGTTGGAAGGAATAGAAATCCTGCCTGTTCCCATGTGGCTCATCAAGGCATCTCTCCGCAATCCGCACATGGTGTTCGCCTTGGTCGCCGCCATCGTGATTTTGGGGGCGGTGGCGTTGGTTCGGATTCCCATCGATATCCTCCCTGTGTTCAAGGCGGCCGCCGTGCAGGTGCTGACCTACTACCCTGGGATGCCTGCGGCATCGATCGAGAAAACGATCACCAACCGCCTTGAACGCTGGGTGGGTCAGGCCCCGGGGGCGCGGCTTGTGGAATCGCGCTCGGTGCCGGGCGTGAGCGTGGTCAAGGTCCAGTTCCGCGAGGACATCGATCCGAACGAGGCGCTCACACTGGTGAACTCGCTCGCTCTCGGCGCGCTGCCGAATCTTCCGCCGAACACACTGCCGCCGGTTGCTCTGCCCTTCGATGCCACCGGCACGCTTCCTGTGGGAATCCTCACAGTCACGAACCCCGGCATGGACGATGCCCGCCAGAAGGACATCGCCCGCATCGATGTCCGCAACATGCTCGGAGCCGTGCAGGGCTGCATCGCTCCAGTTGTGCTCGGTGGACGCGATCGCACCGTCATGATCTACCTTGACCCACTCCGCATGGAGGCCCGCAATCTCGTTCCCACGGCCGTGGTCGAGGCCCTCCGCCGGAGCAATCTCATGGTATCGCCGGGCACCGCCTATTTCGGACCCGACAAAATGCTCCTCGACTCGAACTCCATGTTCGAGCGAGTGGAGGACTTCAATGCCATGCCGCTGACCTTGGGTGGCACGACGGTTTTTCTCCGCGACATCGGAAATGCCGAGGACTCCTCGACCATTCAAACCTCCAGCGTGCTCGTGGACGGAAAACGCGAGGTCTTCGTGCCGATCTACCGCCAGCGCGGCTCCAGCAGCCTGGGAGTCATCGAGGACCTGAAAAAACAAATCCCTTCAATGGAGGAACGCCTGCCAGCGGGCACCTCGCTCCGCCTTGTCATGGATCAGACCGTTGCCGTGGTTCAATCCCTCAAGGCGCTCGTCTTCGAGGGTCTGCTCGGCGCGGTGCTCGTCTCTCTGATGATTCTCGGATTTCTCGGAAATTTGCGCATGACCTTGATCGCGACTCTCTCCATCCCCCTCGCACTCCTCGGAGCGGTGACCGGTCTTTTTTGGACAGGAAACACGCTGAACATCATGACCCTCAGCGGGCTCGCCTTGGCCATCGGGCCGTTGGTGGATGATGCCATCGTGGAACTCGAGAACAACCACCGGCACCACCTCATGGGAAAATCCCGCATCAAAGCGGCGCTCGACGGTTGCGGCGAGGTGATCCTTCCAGTCCTCGTGGCGACCTGCACCACGATCCTCGTTCTCGCGCCGCTGGCCTTCCTGCCGGGCATCGGCGGGTTTTTGTTCCGTCCTCTCGCCGTCGCCGTGGCCTTCGCGATGCTCGCGTCGTTCCTCCTCTCGCGCACTTTCGTTCCCATGATGTGCTCGAGGTTTCTGCCCGAGAGCCATGCCAAGCACACTCCGTGGCTCGAAGTCATACTTGCCCCCTTGACCCGACTCTACACCAAAGCCCTCGCAGCCTGCCTCGCGCACCCCGCAAAGACCTGCCTCGCCATCCTTGCCATCGCCGCCTCGACCATCCCGATTGCGCCGGACATCGGACGGGAATTTTTCCCGAAGGTCGACTCGGGCCAATTGACGATCCGCCTCCGCACACCATCCACACTCCGTCTTGAAGCCGCCGAACAACGCGTCAAGGCGTTCGAGGACTTCCTCCGCGAGCAAATTCCGGCGTCGGACCGCGATTCGATCATTTCCGAGATCGGCCTCAATCCCGACTGGTCCTCCGCCTACACGACAAATTCAGGGCAGCAGGATGCCATCATTCGTGTGCAACTCGCCCCCGACAGATCAATGAGCGCGATGGAGCTTGCGGCACACCTCCGCAAGGCGTTTTCCGAAAACGCCGCACTGGCGGACATCCAGGCCGAGTTCGACACCGGCGGCATGATCTCAACCGCTTTGAATCTGGGAGCCACCTCGCCGATCGACATCGAGATCGAAGGCGGCACCACAGCGCAGTTGCTCGCGGAGGCGCGCAAAATCCGCGATCTCGTCAAAGCGATCCCCGGCGCGGTGGATGTGCGCATCCTGCAACGCGACGACGCCCCCTATCTGGTGCTGGATGTGGACCGAGTGAAGGCCGCCCAACTCGGCCTCACCGCCGAGGATGTCATCCAGCAGGTCGTGGTCGCGATGAATTCCAGCGTGTCGGTGGACCGCAACTTCTGGATCGATTCCTCCTCGGGCAACCAATACTTCGTCGGCGTCCAGTTCCCCGAAAACATCGACCGCACCCTCGAGGATATCCTCGGCATGCCCGTCGCCATCTCGGCCCCAACCAACAACCGCGTGAACCTCGGCTCGCTCGTCACTCCGCGCCGGACAAACGGCGAGGTCGAAATCCACCACTCCAGCCTCAAGCGCGTGGCCAACGTGCTCGTGAACACCGAACACCGCGACCTCGGCGCCGTTGCAGCGGATGTCCGCAAAATCCTCGACGAAATCCAACTCCCGCCCGGCATGCGCCTCGCCATGAAAGGCGAATACAACCGCATGAACGACACCTTCCGCCTGCTTGGCATCGGCCTCCTTCTTGCCATCGTGCTCGTGTATCTCCTCCAAGTCGTCCTCTTCCGCTCCTGGAGCGCTCCGGCAGTCATCATGGTCAGCGTGCCGCTCGGCTTCATCGGGGTCGTGTGGATGCTTTGGCTCACGGGAACCACGCTCAATGTCCAGTCAATGCTCGGGACCGTTTTTCTCGTCGGCATCTCGGTGAACAACGGTCTTCTCCTCGTCGAGTTTGCAAACCGCCTCCGGCG
>CAZRLX010000114.1:3621-8376 GCA_964601115.1 uncultured Chthoniobacter sp.
GCATCTCGGTGAACAACGGTCTTCTCCTCGTCGAGTTTGCAAACCGCCTCCGGCGCTGCCACGACATTTCCGCATTGCAGGCAATCAAAGAGGCCGCCTCCACACGCTTCCGGCCGATCCTCATGACATTTCTCGCCACCACCCTCGCCATGGCACCCATGGCTCTCGGGCTCAGTCATGGGGCCGAGGCATCGACTCCCCTCGCCCGCGCCGTGGTGGGCGGACTGATCGGTTCGCTGGTCCTCACCTTGTTTCTTGTCCCCGTCCTCTACGTCGCCATCGTCCGCAAGCCGCCGAAGTCCGACGACTCGCTGGAACGCGAACTCGCCTGAGGATTCGCTCATGAACGTTTGGATACAGAACAACGGTTTCTGTTTCATGGCGCCGTTTCGTTCGCCATGAAAATCAGAGCGCCCGATATTGATGGAGGCTCGTGGTTTCAAGCGGCTTGATGACGCGAGTCATCACCTGCCATTCTCTCACCCGATCAAGGACGGAATTGTTTCTCACACCACTTTAAGGTGAATTGGCTCTGCCCGCGGATACTGTCATAGCGCTTTCCAATCAGGCACTTCGCTGGGCATTCTTTCCGGCATGGACGAATCATTTCCAAAAGACCAACTCGCATCGCTTTGGGCCCCATGGCGCGTGGAGTATTTTCAGGCGGAACACCAAAGCGGCACGGACTTCCTCACCGACGCGGCGAACGCGTCGGACGATGCAGCCCACCTCGTCGTGGCGCGGCGCGGGACGGCGTTCCTCGTCATGAACAAATACCCCTACTCCGCCGGTCACCTCATGGCCGTGCCTAACCGCAAGGTTGTCGACATGGCTGAGATCACCGAAAGCGAGACGCTCGATCTCTGGTCATTGACGATCCTCGCGCAACGCCTCCTGCGCGAGGCGGTGAAGGCGCAGGGTTTCAATGTCGGCTGGAACCTCGGCAAGGCCGCCGGTGCGGGGGTGTTGGACCATCTGCATATCCACATCGTGCCCCGCTGGGCGGGCGACTCGAACTTCATCGCTGTCATCGGCGGCACGCGGATCATCCCCGAGGGACTGCGCCCCCTTTACGACAAGCTCATGGAGATTCAGAAAAGCCTCGGTGCAGATTAATTCCGGCGGCCGATCAATCCGACAAGCAGGCGGGTGAGGATCACGTCCTCCGCTCCACCGCTCGTGACGAGCCGCATGTTGGCCTCGGCGCAAGCATGGATGGCGGCCTGCAACTCCTCGAGTGTGTAGTGCACTGAGTTTTTGGCGGCAACGCCGAGCCCGTAGGAATTCAATGTCCCGTCCTTCTTGCGTGGGAGGAATTCCGTTTCGGAGGCGGGAATCCTCGAGAGCGAGGAGGCGAAATCCTGCGGACGCGCCGGAGCGCGGAGATTGTGGCGCACCATGAGATGCTTCGCGGCGAGAAGGGTGCGCAGCGTTGGAACGATCGATGCCAACAGGATGCCGACCGCCTTTTCCCCTTGGTGGAACAACTGATCCAGCGTCTCAAGGGCAAGCGGCAGGTCGCGGGCGGAAATGGCATTTCCCAGATCGAACACGCCGCTCTCGCGCGTCGCAGGCACGAGACCGCGAATGTCCTCGCCGGTGATCTCGTGAGCTGAACCGAATGCCGTTTCGATTTTCAAAATCTCGTTCTGCAGTCGTCCGGAATCGAGCCCGATCCGCGCGGCCAGCGCCTCGACAGCCTCGACGGTGAACTTGAGCCCGTGCTTGTTCAACTCCCGCGCGGTCCAGTCCACGATCTCGCCCTCGCCCGCGCCGAACCCGAGCGTCGGCTTGTCGCAGATCGTTGTCTTGGCGAGTTTGGAAAGCCGCTTGAAAGCCGAGCGGCGCTTGTCTGCACCCGGCGCGCTCACGAGGAATGTCACCCCCTCGGGCAGGCCCTTCTCGATCAAGTCACAGAGCGCCTCGAGGGACTCGAGCACGCTTTCGGAGCGCCCGCACACCGTGTCGGCCAAAAACGTCGCACTCTTGAGCCAGACGAGCTTCGTGCCTCCGAGAAACGGAAGAGTGGCGAGCCCCTGCATGGTCTCGGACACACGCGAGATCGCGGCATCCACCGTTTCGACCGCGCCGTCGATCACTTCGAGTCCGAAGGCATCCGCCCCGGGCGCGATCTTGCCGGCGAGTTCCGAGGCGGACTTCTTCACGGCGGCATCATCCGATCCACTCACGAAGTAAACCGGGGCTTGGGATGTTTTTGCGGGCATGATCGAGTGCCCGTGAGAATGATGCCCCCGGCGCGGGATTGCAAAATTTCTTCGTCAGGCACGGAGCGCTTCGCTTAGAGTGCGCGCCTTCATGAGCGAGTCATCCCATATCAAACTTTTCATCCCCGGCCCGATCGAGGTGTCCGAAAAAACCTACAAGGCGATGTGCCGCCCCATGATCGGCCACCGCAGTGGCGACTTCAAAAAACTCTACGGCGGCATCCAACCCCGTCTCCAAACCCTCTTCGGCACGACCCGCCCGGTCTTTCTCTCCACGTCCTCGGCATGGGGCGTCATGGAGGGCGCGATCCGCAACCTGACTCAAAAAAAGGTGCTCAATGGCATGTGCGGGGCGTTTTCCGACAAATGGTTCGATGTCAGCAAGCGCTGCGGCAAGGAAGCCGAGGCACTCCAGGTCGAGTGGGGTCAGGCGATCACCCCGGACCTCGTCCGTGAAAAGCTCTCCCAGGGAGGCTTCGACACCTTCACGCTCATTCACAACGAAACCTCCTGCGGTGTGAGGAACCCGCTCCCGGAAATCGCCGCCGTCTTGCGCGAGTTTCCCGAGGTCATGTTCATCGTGGATTCGGTCTCGTCATTCTCCACTCAGCCCATCCCGATGGACGAACTCGGCATCGATGTCCTCCTCACCGGCAGCCAAAAGGCCCTCGCGCTCCCGCCGGGGCTCGCGCTGTTCGCCGTCTCCGAGCGCGCCATGGCCCGCGCGGCCACCCAGAAGGATCGCGGATACTATTTCGACTTCGTTGAATTCGCCAAAAACCAAGAGCAGGACATGACACCCAGCACGCCCTGCATTTCCCTCATCTACGCGCTGGAATCCAAGCTCGACGACATCTTCACCGAAGGCGTCGAAGCCCGCCATGCCCGCCACGCGGCCCTCAATGCCAAGGTCCACGACTGGGTCAAGGCCCGCGGATTCGAATTCTTCGCCCCGGAAGGCTACCGCTCCCTCTCTCTCACCTGCGTGAAAAACAACCGCGAGATCGATATCGCCGAGTGGGTCAAACGTCTCCGCGAAAAACACCGCATCGCCATCGACGGCGGCTACGGCAAACTCAAGGGAAAAACCTTCCGCCTCTCGAACATGGGCGACGAAACCCCGGAGTCCATCGACACCCTCCTCGCCGCACTCGACGACACCTTGGGGTAGAGACAACCTGCCCGCCTGAGCGCTGAAGGTGATTTTCGGTTGCCCGTGTCAGCCGTTTGTCGGACATTTCAATCATGCCTGTCAAACTGCTGAACACCCGCGAACTCTCCAAGTGCACTGCAAAGGTTCTTCGTAACCTGCCCAAGACCGGACCTCAAATCATCACCCGGGGAAACGAACCCGTCGGCATCTTGCTTCCTGCATGCAAAGGAGGCATCGAGGAGGATATCGACCTTCTCCAACGCATCGCATTTGCCAAAGCACTCGACCGCGTGCAACGGGATGCGGTTCTATCGGGAGCCAACGCGATTTCTATGGATGAAATCGACGCGGAAATCGATGCCGTGCGTGCAAAAAACAGAAAATCAACTGCCCAGAGATGATTCATGATTGGGTTATCGACACGAATGTTTTTGTGTCCGCCGCAATTACACCTGGAGGAATACGCAACAATTTGTTGCTCCACGCTGCCCGAGGAACGCTTCGCATCACTTGGAACAATATCATCCTCAAAGAATACCGGGACGTGCTCAGTCGCCCCAAATTCGCACTGGATTCCGCGAGCATAAGAAATCTCTTATCCTGTCTTCCCACCAAGGGACAAATGAACGAGGTCTTGTCGCTGAATTTGGACCTTCAGGACCCAACCGACCTGCCGTTCCTTTCCCTCGCCTACGCAACTACATCGAAAACCATTGTTACAGGCAACCTCCGACACTTTCCAAAAAAGATCACTGGCAAACTTGGCATAAAGGTTTTGCTTCCCGCCCAAGCCCTCGATCTGCTGATGGCCAACTCGATGGCTGAGGAAACATCCGCCGACTGAGCCAAGTTGATGACACGACCAATTTTCCGGATCGTAGCGCGGGCCTCTCGCCTGCGGATGGAATCCGTTCGATGCCAGGCGGGACGCAATGACCTAAGCTTCGACGCCGCCACCCGATAAAAAGGGGGGCATGGCCGTCTCGGCCGTGTTGACACCGCCCCGCGCTTCCCAGAGGCGCACGGACTTTTTTTGTCCTCCGCCAGACAAGGATATGCCAAACAAGACTCACAATTGAGACAACGGAGACGAAGAGTTGAGACAAGGTTGCGTGGATTTGAGACAACGTTGCGTGGATTTGAGACACCCTCGACTCAAATTCAATCAGCATCGAGTGCCCCGCTATGGAGTGATGAGTAAAATTCACTCGTCATTGTGTCTCCTCCCACTCGATGGAGACTGAAAACCACTCGTCACTGAGTATCCTTCCCCTCGACGGCGACTAAAAATCACTGGCCACTGAGTGTCTTCCCACTCAACAGAGACTAAAATTCACTCGCCACTGAGTGTCTTCCCACTCAACAGAGACTGGAAAT
>CAZRLX010000115.1:0-2473 GCA_964601115.1 uncultured Chthoniobacter sp.
CTGTAGCGGCGGTCTATGACCGTCGGGTAGTAGCGGCGGGTTCGGCGGTCATAGACCGCCGCTACAGGGCACGCTTCCAGTGGTCGAGATATGTTTCATTTTCCGCTACGCGCTTGGAATGCAAAGCTAATACAAAGGACATCAGGAAATATTTGGCCACAGGCGATACCCGGCGGAACCAAAGTGCCTGTCGAAACCAAAGACATCACGCAATCCCTGCTTCTTCATCAAGACAAAGGAAATGCAATCCGTAAACGACACAGCTTGGTCGGCAAATTTTTTCATCAGGACAAATGCTTGCGCAAACTCCCCTTCCCCGGCTGGTAGAAAATGAATTCCAGCCCCCAGCGCATCGCGCCCCCATTCCGCGGACCATGCATAACTGGTTCTCCGCGCCAACAAGGTGGCGGTTTCGTCAAGCACATGCTCGGAGGAATAAATTTTCAGCCCTTTCTCGTGGATGTCCCTCCAAAATTCTACCGCAGGGATGTGGTATTGATCCGCTGCGATCTCTTTGGCCAAAAAAGCTCCCGTGTCGATGAAAATGGCCCTCAAGATTCGTAGAGGTATTTGTCGTGGTTGACCGATAAATCCTGCGACACTTCCTGAGTCCAGGGCTCTCGCGAAAAAAATGGACGCTTCGGCTCTGTGCGTTGCGGCAAACTGGCCAAGCGACGGCGAATCAATTCGCCCAAGGAAACGCCCAAAGATCGCGCTTCCTTTCCTGCCGACTTGTAAAGGTCGTCTGGCAGTAAAATGGTAGTCCTATGCATATGGCTTTCTTTAGCTATGGCTGCGTTTGCGTCAAGCGTGAATTTTATCAACCGGCAACTGCGCCCTCGCCCCTCGACTCTGGATTCTCGTTTCTCTTATTTTTGGCATAAACATGGATGGCAGAATCATTTTTTTTGGAAATCTGTAGCGGCGGTCTATGACCGTCGGGTTCCATCGCAAGCGGGACGCTTGCACTACGCCGTAGCGGAACCTGGAATGGGGTTCGGAGAGAGAGAGTCGGCGGTCATAGACCGCCGCTACAGGGCACGCAGCAGTCGAAAATGTTCCATCTTCCGCCACGCTCTCGACTCTGGACGCTCGACCCTCGACTCCTTCTTGGCAATTCCCCCCTCACCCTTCCAGAGTATAAAGAAGAAGGGGCTTTTTGCCGCGAGATTTGAGGGATGAATTGCTCTGCAGGTATTTGGATTCGTCGTAAGACGGATTGGGAGCCCGCCCCTCGAAGACCCCATGGAAGGCAAAGTGCAGGAAGGGACGCGCTGTGACGGCTTTGACATCCGGGTTTTGCTCGAAATACCACTCATGATTGAAAAAGCCGGAGTGTCGGTGCTTGAGAATGATTTGCAGGGCAACAGGAAGGCGGGTGATTTTTACGGCTGTATTGTGGGTTTTATCCCACACGAATCGCCCCGGCGCTCCCAGTTTCCATGTCCAACGGGCGACCATGGCATCCATTTGGGATTGGATTTTAGCCACGCGAGCGTCGGCCTCGGCCTCCAAGGTGAGGATTCGCTTGCCAAGCAGGGATAGTTCATCGAAGCGGGCCGAAAGGTCGGCGGTGAGCGTGTCGCGCTCGTGGGTCAGGGCCGCGATCTGACCCGCGGCGGTTTGTTGCTGCTCGCGGAAGGCTTGGAGTTCGCTGGCCTGCTGCTGCTTGGTTTCTTCCAAGGATGTGACCCGCTCGGCCAGTTGCCCTCGCTCGCCGACAAGGGTGGTGTTCTGCGCGGCGAGTGCTTCGCGCGCGGTGCTGAGGGCCGCGATCTGACCCTCGGCGGTTTGTTGCTGCTCGCGGAAGGCTTGGAGTTCGCTGGCCTGCTGCTGCTTGGTTTCTTCCAAGGATGTGACCCGCTCGGCCAGTTGCCCTCGCTCACTTACAAGCGAGGCAACCCGCGCGTCCCGCTCCGCAATGAGTTCATTTCTGGCGGTCTCCAGAGTTGTTAATTTTTCAGCAAACTTACCACGCGTTTCGGCAAGTTGATTTCTGAGGGTGCGGGCTGCGGTTTGCTCGGTCTCAAGGGTATCCTGCGCGGAAAAAAGTGCCTTGGTGATTTGAGCGAGTTCCTTGAACCGATCGTCGAGACTTCGGGCGAGTGCTTCGCGCTCGGTGGCGAGTGACTGGTGGCGGGTGGCGAGTTCGTCGCGTTCCGTGATGAGCGAAGAGAGGCGTGTGTCGAGGGTCGAGCGCTCTGCGGCAAGGTTGTCGCGCTCGCTCGTGAGGACCGCGATCTGTCCCTCGGCGGCTTGTTGCTTTTGGCGGAGATCTTGGGTTTCGCTCGTCAACAGCTGCTTGGTTTCTTCCAAAGATGTCACCCGCTCGGCCAGTTGGCCGCGCTCGCTCACAAGAGTGGCGTTCTGCGCGGCGAGCGCTTCGCGCTCGGTGGCGAGTTCGTCGCGTTCTGCGAAGAGCGAAGAGAGGCGAGCGTCGAGGGTCGAGCGATGTGCGGCAAGGGTGTCGCGC
>CAZRLX010000115.1:2573-8190 GCA_964601115.1 uncultured Chthoniobacter sp.
GCTCGCTCACATGGGTTGTGTTCTGCGTGGCGAGTTCGTCGCGTTCCGCGACGAGTGTCGAGAGACGAGCGTCGAAGGTCGAGCGCTCTGCGGCAAGGTTGTCGCGCTCGCTCGTGAGGACCGCGATCTGACCCTCAGCGGCTTGTTGCTGCTGCCGCAGGACCTCGAGGTCGCTTGCCAACTGCTGCTTGGTGCTTTCCAAGGCGGTCACCCGCTCGGCCAGTTGTCCGCGCTCGCTCACATGGGTTGTGTTCTGCGTGGCGAGTTCGTCGCGTTCCGCGACGAGCGAAGAGAGGCGAGCGTCGAGGGTCGAGCGATGTGCGGCAAGGGTGTCGCGCTCGGTGGTGAGGACCGCGATCTGTCCCTCGGCGGCTTGTTGCTGCTGCCGCAGGGCTTCGAGCTCGCCCGCCTGCTGCTGCTTGGTGCTTTCCAAGGCGGTCACCCGCTCAGCCAGTTGTCCGCGCTCGCTCACATGGGTTGTGTTCTGCGTGGCGAGTTCGTCGCGTTCCGCGACGAGTGTCGAGAGACGAGCGTCGAAGGTCGAGCGCTCTGCGGCAAGGTTGTCGCGCTCGCTCGTGAGGACCGCGATCTGACCCTCAGCGGCTTGTTGCTGCTGCCGCAGGACCTCGAGGTCGCTTGCCAACTGCTGCTTGGTGCTTTCCAAGGCGGTCACCCGCTCGGCCAGTTGTCCGCGCCGCAGGGCCTCTTTTTCCAAGAGAAGAGTCGCCTCGGCAGGGGCACGCTTCAACGCTTCGAGTTGAGCGTTGAGTTGAGCCGCATGGCCCTCGAGGTTGGCGCTTTTTTGTCTTTCGCTTCCGAGTTGGCCAAAATAGCGATCATAATCGGCAAGAACCGGTTTGATTTTTGAAATGGCGTCTTCGGCGCTTGTGACAAACTTGCTTGTTTTTTTGATGCTCTGGGAGTGGGCAGCTGCGAGCAGGGTATCATAGAGTTCGATCGCCATCGGAGGCAGATCGGCTTCCAGCGGGAGATCCCGGCGATCGAGGGTGCTGTGCCTCAGCGAAGCGTCGAAGAAGGATGACGAAAACGCATGGATCCGGGCGTCGAAATCCGCCGGAACGGGAATCCCAAGCTTGGACGCAACGATTCGAAGAACCTTTGAAGGGTTAGAAAAGACTTCGTCGAATTGAACAAAGGCCACCGGCAACTCCTGGATGCATGAAAGGATGGAAATCCAGTTTGTCACATACAGCATGCCGGCTTGAGTAATAGTAATTCCGTGAGCTTTAACCAAAGACCTTGCAACACTGGCAGGATCGCGCACGGCACAAACGATTTTGGGATTATAACCAGCGTGGCATATCACGGAAAGCCAGAAGGGCAAAAGAATGCTTATCCTGGGTTCTTTCAAGACAGAAAGAGGATTTGCTAACGAATAATTCCTGCGGATTATTTCCAAGGCCTCAAGGGCCAATTTCGACCGGACTGAGGTGGAAAGATTGCTCCAATCAACAGGGGCAATATTATGCCAACTTGCGCCCAATTTGTTGAACAAACTATAATCGTTGAATGTATTAATATCGACATCCTCAAAGTATCCTTTGGGGTTGTTTGCATCCCCACCGATTGTTTTCTCGGAATTCACGGCCCCGAGGCACTCGATAAGCCTTGCGGTGACGCTGGTGCCGGATCGGTGCATTCCCAGCACCAAAAGCATGGTAGGTCTGGTTGCGAGAGGGTGGGATACTCCCTCGCTTGCTGATTCACGACGCGTCTTGGCCGAGGGCTTGATTTGTTGTTGAACGACAATCTTGGGAGTGCTGGCGCGGGCTAAATGGGAAGTCGACTTTTTTCGAGCCATAGTAGGATCACACTATCGACAACCTCATGTCGAAATCCAGAGTAAAACGGCGAGCGCTCGCCCACCTCCCGGACGATTTTTGGCAGGAGCGGACTTGGGGTGGTGGATTTTCGAAGGTGCTTAAGTAGGGCGTGAGTCCCGCCAGACAGCGAACGAGAAACACTCGCGGGCGGGACGCCCGCACTACATTCAAGAAACCAAAAGCGATCGGCTTTTGGTGGGAACGCGCCCGCAGGCCTACCCCACCGAAATCCTCGCCGCCGGGTGGATCAGCCCATCGGTTTCAAAGCCAATCCGAAATCCGGCAATGGCCTCGGCTGCGGGAAGGGAATACTTGAAGCCGCAGTGGAGTTGAGGATGCCCATCCGGGTCGGCTTTGCAAATCGCCTGGACCACATCGGCGCGATTCTCCGAGGCGGGAATCGAGACCGTCCTGCCCGAGAGGCTCAGAACCATGTGCAGGTGGCTTTGGAATTGCGGATCGGCTGCCAAGGCCCAGCAACGAACCGTAAGCGGATCGGCAGCAGAGGCAGGCGTGTCATGGGCCGGAGTTTCCAAATGCCAATGACTGACGATGGCGGCATAGGATTCGCGTGGCAGTTGCTCGTCGCGCCACAGTTGGAGAGGGAGGGATGAAGTATCCGACATGTTGCGTAAATGACACAGAGCCGCTTTTCCCATCAATGGAAATTTTGCTTGATCTCAAGCCCGATATCGGGTTGGCGACCAAAAATCAAATCGGCACATCGCCGGTCTTTTTGATTTTCTCAATGGGGCAAGAAGCGCATAGATGTCGGGAAGAATGCTTGAAAAACTGAAGGCCGCTTTGGCGGATGTCGCCCAATCCCGGAAATTCGCGAGCCTGATCCACATTCTCGGGTGGCAGGATATGCGGCACCGATACCGGCGCTCGTTTCTCGGCCCCTTCTGGTTGGTGGCCAGCACGGCTGCACTCATAGCGGTGATTTGTTTAATCATGGGGCCGATGTTCGGCGTTCCTGCGGCCCAATATGTGCCATATGTCGCGGCGGGCATGATTGTCTGGAGCTTCATCGTCTCGATGTGCACCGAATCTTGCCAGGCGTTCATCTCGCAATCGGCGATGATCCGACAGACCTCGGCCCCATTGTTTACCTATGTGGCGAGGGTGGCTTGGAGAAACACGCTTTTCTTCGCGCACAACCTGGTGATTTTTCCGGTAGCGTTGTGGTTGTCCGGCGCTCACACGAATTGGAACGCCCTACTCGCCGTGCCGGGTTTCCTTTTAGTGATGCTTAATCTGGGGTGGATGGGGTTGGCTCTCGCGATTCTCTCGGCCCGCTACAGGGACCTTCCAAAAACGATCGACAGTGTGGTGCCCGTGATGATGTTTATGACCCCGATCATGTGGAAGCCCGAAATGATGCCTCTTCGCATCGGAGTGAAGATTCTGCAATTCAATCCATTCTACTGGATGATCGATCTCGTGCGCGTGCCGATGATGGGGGGGATCCCTCCCGGCAAGGTGTGGTTGGCGGCCGGCTTGGCTGCCCTGTGCGGGTGGACCGTGGCGCTGTTTCTCTTCGCCCGTTCCCGGGACAGGATTGTTTACTGGCTCTGATAAATTCTTCTCGTAACTAAAGATTTCAATTTTTCATACAGATGAAATTTATAGAACCATGGATTACACTAACTACCACGGATTGGAGGAATCTCTTTTGCATTCGCCGCACGAATGGGGCGAAAAACCCAAAAACTGTCCAAGCAAGCCCGCACGAGTTTCTTGTTTTCTCCGCCAATCCCGGTTGCGGGATCATCCGAGTCCATCCGGTTTATCCGTGGTTAGCTCCACTCCATCCCCACCCCGCCTTGGATTGCTGAAAAGACCAACCCAAAAAACCTACACCAAATGATAGAATTCCGGGATGTCTCTATCCATTTTCCTGTATTCAATGCCAGCACACGCTCATTCCGCAAAAGGGTGATCCAAGTCGCCACAGGCGGCATTGTGGCCCCGGATCACACCGGTCACATCGTCGTGCAGGCACTGACGAACCTGAACTTCGGCATCCGCTCGGGCGAACGGGTCGCCCTCTTTGGCCACAACGGGGCGGGAAAAACCACCCTCCTCGGTGCTCTCTCGCGCATCTACGCTCCCACAAGCGGAACGGCGGAGATTTCCGGCTCTGTCGGCTCGCTCATCAATATCTCGCTCGGCACGGATCCCGAGTCCACAGGCCGCGAGAACATCTTTCTGCGCGCAGCCATCCTGGGACTCGGGCGCGATTTCATTCAAAAAAATCTGGAGGAGATCATCGAATTCTCGGAACTGGGCGACTTCATCGATCTCCCCGTGCGCACCTACTCCTCGGGCATGCAATTGAGGCTGGCTTTCGCCGTTTCCACAATGCTGCGTCCGGAGATTCTTGTCATGGACGAGTGGTTGAGCGTGGGTGACAAGAATTTCCAATCCAAGGCGGCGGCGAGGCTGGATGCGATGCTGAGGGACACAAAAATTCTCGTGCTGGCGACCCACTCGCGGGATCTCGCGCTGCGGCATTGCAACCGCGCGCTGTGGCTCGAGCATGGCCGCATCAAACTCGACGGCCCGGTAAAGGATGTGGCTGCGGCGTATTTTGGAAAATAAGGCCCGAGTTTTTCAAGACCAGACCATGACTCCTGCCCGCCAGCCGGACTTGGCCGATGTCACAGTGGCGATCGTCTATTTTGATGGCTTGGAGGATTTGCGCCATTGCCTGTCGTGCCTGTCGAGCCAGACCCTCGGGCCGCAGCGTATTCTCGTGATGGACAACTCGTCGGCGGGACTGACTTCGACCGATGTCGCAGAGGGCATCGACATCCAGCGGAGTGGGGCCAATCTCGGCTTCGCCGCTGGCAACAACCTCGCCTTGCGCGAGACGAAGACGGAGTTTTTTGCGACGCTGAATGCTGATGCATTTCCCGAGCCAGAGTGGTTGGAGGAAATGGTGGGCGCTGCAAGGCGGCATCCCGAGGCAGCCGCCTTTGGAGGGCTTCAGCGTGTGGATGAACAGCCACAATTGGCCGACGGCATCGGCGACCACTACCACTTTAGCGGGCTCGCCTGGCGGGGAGGTTATCTGTGCGAAGTAGCCGAATTGGATCTCACGCCGCGCCGGATTTTTTCACCGTGTGGCGCAGCAGCATTTTTTCGGACGGCAGACCTGAAAGACATAGGCGGCTTCGACGAGGATTTTTTCTGTTACTGCGAGGATTTGGATGTGGGCTTTCGCCTCTGGCTTGCAGGCCGAGAGTGCCGCTTTGTGCCCGAGGCTGTGGTGAGGCATCGCGGGGCGGGCAGCACGGGGGACAGCCACAGCGACTTTGCCGTATATCACGGCCACCGCAATCTGGTGTGGGTTTATTTAAAGAATATGCCGGGGATTTCCCTTTGGCTTTTCCTTCCGGTCCATCTCCTGCTGAACCTTCAGATGGTGCACGCCGTGTCGCTGCGTGGTCAGGGCGGGGTGATTCGACGGGCGAAGCAGGATGCGTTGTCCGCCATACCGCGAATCTGGGACAAGCGGCTGGCGATACAATCCCGCCGCAAGGCATCGCTGCTGCAGATCTGGCGCGTGCTGGACAAAAGCATCCCGCCCGAGCCATGGCGAAGAACACTCCAGCGGCTGGGGGAGCAAATCTGCCGCAGGCTGGCGGGAGGGGAATCAGCGAGTGACCTGTAGCGGCGGTCTATGACCGTCGGCCACCAACTGCGGTCTATGACCGTCGGCCCGCAGCGGCCCCCTGCGACAAGCCGATGCGTTCCAGCCCGGCGGT
>CAZRLX010000116.1:0-8161 GCA_964601115.1 uncultured Chthoniobacter sp.
GAACCATTGGCGATCACGTGCTCGACTGCATTTTCAAGATTCCCCGACGTCTGCGAGTTCAACCGCCCCTTCAATTCGAGAACGGTGGCGCTGTTGATGATGGATTGCTGAATCTGCATGGGGAATCGGAACGTGCACTATTCCAAATACCCCCCCGCCACTTCCTTGTCACCTGATTTGCTCGTGAAGTGGCGCCCTCCCTCGAAAACGCCGCTGGCAGGGGGTCCGGATCGATGGTAAGCATTCCACCCCACTGCCATGGCCCGCTCCAAACTCATCATCGCCGCCAGCGAGTCGAATGCCGACATCCTCCACGCCACAGGATTCCGCGCTCCCGATGCCTTTGCCTACCTCGAGACCGGCGGCAAGAAACACATCCTGCTCAACGACCTTGAGATCGATCGCGGCCGCGCGCAAGCGAAGGTGGATGTCGTTGATTCCTATTCGGACGTCTCGAAATCCACCGCCTCGAAACCGGGCAAATCCCCCGCGCTCGCCAAGGTCTTGGCCACGTGGCTGTCGTCGAAAAACGCCACGAAAGTCAAAGTCCCCGCAGATTTTCCACTCGGTATCGCCCGTGATTTGAAAAAAGCCGGTATCGATCTCAAACCCGCCGACGGCCCGTTTTTCCCCGAACGCGAAATCAAATCCCGCACCGAAGTCCAAGGCATCGAACACGCCATCCGCATCGCCGAGATCGGCATGGCTCGCGGCATCGAGATTCTCCGGGCTGCCACGATCAAAAAGGACGGCACACTTTCCCATACCGGATCACTTCTCACTTCAGAGTCCCTCCGCTCGGAAATCGAATGCGCCATCCTCAAAGCAGGCGGCGAGGCCCGTGGAGACTCGATCGTCGCCTGTGGCGACCAGGCCTGTGATCCCCACCACCGCGGATCAGGTCCCCTCCGAGCGAACCAACTCATCATCCTCGACATCTTCCCGCGCGATGCCCGCACCGGTTGGTTCGGGGACATTACCCGCACCGTCGTTCGTGGGCGCGCGACCTCTGAGCAACGCGCCCTTTGGGAGACTTGCCTCGAGGGCCAAAAAACGGCTCTGGCGGCTATCAAACCCGGCGTTAAAGGACAGGACATTCACGACGCCATCAAATCCGGCTTCGCCGAAAAAGGCTACCCGACCTCGGTTCACGAGGGCCGCTGGCGGGGATTCTTCCACGGCACCGGCCATGGGCTTGGCCTCGAGGTCCACGAGCACCCACGCTTCGCCGCCACGACCTTCCTCCCCGGGCAGGTCCTCACCGTCGAACCCGGCATCTACTGGCCCGGCACCGGCGGCGTTCGCCATGAGGACGTCATCCTTGTCACCAAATCCGGAGCGCGCCTCCTGACCCGCTTCCCGAAACCTTTCGAAATATGACCCACGCCGAGCGGGAAATCTCCCGACGCCGCACCTTTGCCATCATCTCCCACCCCGACGCAGGCAAAACCACCCTCACCGAAAAATTCCTCCTCTACGGTGGAGCCGTCCAACTCGCGGGCAGCGTGACCTCGCGCAAAAACCAACGCGCCTCGACCAGCGATTGGATGGAACTCGAGAAGCAGCGCGGCATTTCCGTCACTTCGACCGTTCTCCAGTTCGACTACAAGGACTGCGTGGTGAACCTCCTCGACACCCCCGGCCACAAGGATTTCTCGGAGGACACCTACCGCGTGCTCACCGCGGTGGATGCAGCAGTCATGGTCATCGACGCGGGCAAGGGCATCGAATCCCAGACCCGAAAACTCTTCGAGGTCTGCCGCCAGCGCGGCGTGCCGATTTTCACCTTCATGAACAAGCTCGACCGTCCCGCGCGTCCGCCACTCGAGCTTCTGGACGAACTCGAATCCGTCCTCGGCATCCATGCCCTGCCCATGAACTGGCCGCTGGGCGACGGTGCGGAATTCCGCGGGGTCTTCGATCGCCGGGAAAAAGCCGTCCACCTGTTCGAAAAAACCCCCGGCGGCACCTATCGCGCACCGGTTTCCGTGGCGGGCATCGATGACGATGCCGTGAAGCGCGCACTGGCGCCGGATGTCCACACGAAGGTTCGCGAGGACCTCGACCTGCTCGATGGCGCGGGGACCGACTTCGATTTCGATGCGGTGTCGAAGGGGCATGCCACGCCGGTGTTTTTTGGAAGCGCGGCGAACAATTTCGGCGTCCAGTTGCTCCTCGACGGGTTCCTCGAGATGGCCCCCGCTCCCGCTCCCCGCCTGAGTGGCGACAAACAGGTCGCTCCCTCATCGGATGCCTTTTCGGGATTCGTGTTCAAAATCCAGGCAAACATGAATCCCAAGCACCGCGACCGCGTGGCGTTCATTCGCATCGTTTCGGGCTGCTTTAAGCGCGACATGGTCGCATCGCATTCAAGAACCGGCAAAACCGTGCGCCTCGGCAACTCACAGCGTCTCTTCGCGCAAGACCGCGAAACCGTGGACGAAGCCTGGGCGGGCGATGTCGTGGGCATCGTTGGCAACTACGATTTCGCCATCGGCGACACCGTAAGCGAAGACGCCTCGCTGGCCTACCACGAGATTCCGAGATTCCCGCCGGAGTGCTTCGCCTACATCCGCAATTCCAGCACCGCGAAATTCAAACGCTTCCGCGAGGGCCTCGACCAACTCCTCAAGGAGGGCGTGGCGCAGCAATTCGAACTCCCGGATGCCGTTCAGCGCGTGCCGCTCCTCGGCGCGGTCGGCCCTCTCCAGTTCGAGGTCCTCCAATACCGCCTCGAGACGGAATACAGCGCGGAATGCCGCGTGGAGTCCGCCCCGTGGCAATTCGCACGCTGGGCGATTCGTGACGGCGAACCACAACTGGAACGTCCGGACATCCTTCTTCCCAGCGGATCCGCCCTCTCGAAAGATGCCTCGGGCTTTTGGGTCGTGCTCCTGCCGAGCCAGTGGACCATCGGCTATCTCGAGGAGAAAAATCCGGCCTTCACGTTCCAAGAACATCCGCCCGCCGCGCCTGCCCAGGGCTGATCCAAGCGCGTGATCTTGGGCGACTACTCAGCAGTCCAGTGGCTCTTTGCCGCCCTCGCCGCCGTTTGTCTTGGCTTGAGCAAGGTGGGATTCGGGGCCATGGCCGTGCTCGGAATCCTTCTCATGGCGAACGTTTTTCCCGTGCGCGAATCCACCGGCGTCATCCTCCCCATGTTGATCGTGGCGGATGTCATCGCGGTGGCGACCTTCCGCAAGTTCACCGTTTGGCGCGTTCTTCTGAAACTCCTTCCCCCCGCCCTCATCGGCGTGGTCGTGGGTTGGTGGATCATGCCACTGATTCCCCTCGGCCTGTTTTCCAAAATCATCGCCGTGCTCCTCATCGGTCTCCTCCTCTTGAGCATCGCTCAAAAACTCTCGAACCGCCTCCAGCGCATCGCGGGCGATCACCCGGCCATCGCCTGGCCGCTGGGCATCATCGCGGGTATCACAACCATGCTGGCCAATGCCGCAGGCGCTGTGGTCACCGTCTACCTCCTCGCCTGCCGACTCCCGAAATACGAATTTGTCGGGACCGCCGCCTGGTTCTTTTTTATCGTAAATGTCTTCAAAGTCCCCTTCAGCGCCTCGCTGGGACTCATCACACCATCCACCCTCGCGTTCAACGCGGTCCTTATCCCCGCCATCGTTGCTGGCATCTTGCTGGGCAGGGTGGTGCTTGGAAAAATCAACCAGCAGGTCTTCGAGTGGATGTTGATCACCCTCTCCCTACTGGGCTGCCTGCGGTTGTTCTTCGAGTAAAAACTCCGCCACGATCGCGGCCAACTCAGACGGACGCTCGACAAGCAACTGATGTCCGGCAGCGATCAAATGATGCGCCGACACACGGCGGAACAATTCCTGCATGCGGTCGGAAATGGTGCTGAACTTCACATCGGCCTCGCCACTCAACAAAAGCACCTTTCCAGGGTAGCCCGCCAAACGATCCCACTCGGATGGCAACACGCCGGGACTCCAACGCTCCAACGCCTCGGCGAGCGCCACCGGCGATTTTTTGAGGCGGGATTCCAGAAACGCATGGCGATGCGACTCGCGCGAATACGGCGATGAAAACACGGGCAACGCCCACCAATCTTCGAGAAAATCTTGAAACGCCTCCCGCTTAACACATGAGCGCAGACGCTCGGCAAGCGCATGATCAGCCTCACGGCGAGCCTCCCGATCCATACGGTTAATGATCCCCGCCGTGGTGGAAATCCCGACAAACGCCGGAAAACGCTCTGGTTCGCCCAACACCAACCGCAACCCGAGACGCCCTCCAAGCGAATACCCCGCAACCACTGCTTGCTCGATCCCGTGCGAATCCATCCAAAACCGAATCGCGCCGGACACGTCCCAGTCGTCGACAAGTCCTGGAGCATGACCGGGCAGCGTTGGAGAGACCACCTGCCAACCTGCCATGCGACGCGTGAATTGACTCGCAAACACATCCCAATCGCCACCATCCCCCATGAACCCATGAAGGCAAATCACCACCTTCTGCGACTCCACGCCGTGACATTGAAATCTCATACACTCCATTGAATCGGCAACGCGGCGATTCCTGTGGCAAGTTCGGTGTGCAACGCATGATTCTCCGCGCGATCGGTCCGGCATTCCAAAATCCTTGGGCCATCGCATGGGCTCGTCAAAAAGTCCTCCAACGCGCGAGCCCCTTCGATTCGATCATAGGGAATCCCGAACTGCGCGGCGGCTTGGGCAAAATCCATCCCGTGGGGCGTTTCCCACAGGCGCTCGCGGTCAGCCTCGGAAACCGACAACGGCAGGAACCGGAAAATCCCGCCTCCGTCGTTGTTCACCACAACCAATGTCACCGGCAACCCGCGCAAAAGTGCGAGGGAATTCAAATCATGCAACACCGCCAAATCCCCGAGCAACGCGACCACCGCCCGCCCGCATCCCCGCGCAACCCCAGCAATCGTGCCGACATTCCCATCGATTCCACTGGCCCCCCGATTGCCAAACACAAGTCGCCCGCCCGTTCGCACGGGGTTGTCACAGGCATCGAAATCGCGCACCGGCATCGAGTTTCCCAAAAACAGCACCTGGGCGTGCTTGCCGACCATCCGCGCGATCACTGGTTCGCTGAGGTCGCCATGATCGAAACGGGTGCATAAAAAATTGTTCGTTGCGGCATCCGCTTCGATCCATGCAGCGCGCCAGGATCTATCCGGGGATTCCTCGAGCGCTTCGCCGGCCGCCTCACAAAACGCGGCGATTGGTGCGGAGACAACGGATGGAGCACTCCCCCAAGGATCCCACCGATCACCCGATGGGAGCACCTGAAGCCAATCCGAACCGCCGCAGGAGGCCGAAAGCCACTCCCCGAGACGTTTGGACACAAGACTGCCGCCAAACTGGAGAACGCGCTCGGGCTTTGGAACATCAGCCCGCCTCAGAAGCCAATCGGCATGGCGAACAACATCCGGAAACTGCCTCGCGCCGGACAACGCATCCGCAATCACAGGCCAACCGAGCCGTTCTCCCAACGCCACTGCCGATGCCGCCTCCCTCTGACTGGCGACATCCAACCGCCCGATCACGACAACACCCCGCCGTGCGGAGGAAAATCGAGACCAACCGCCGGGAAGTTGGGTTGGAACGTGTGCGGGCGCGATGGGTTCCTGACATTCCATCAACAAGTCATCCCCCTCCCTGCCGACCAATGGCTCGCGGAATTGAAGATTCACGTGCACCGGCCCGGGGCAAGCGCCCGACGCCATGCGGAACGCCTCAAGCACTGGTGCAATCAGGGCATTCAAACTCTCGACATCCTCCGGACACGGCAAATCCACTGAGAAGCGCACATACCCGCCAAAGATGCCGGGTTGCACGATCGTCTGATTCGCCCCCGTGCCACGCAAATCCGCCGGACGGTCGGCTGTGAGAAAAACCAGCGGAACATGGGACTGCGAGGCCTCGACACAAGCGGGCAGAAGATTCGCCACCGCCGAACCACTCGTCGTGAGACACACAGCCGGCTTACCTGTGGCCAACGCGCACCCAAGCGCCGCGAAGGACATCCCCCGTTCATCGTAGTGGCTCACACACTCGATGCCGGATTCGGCAAGCGCCGCCACCACGGGCGTGGAACGCGCCCCGGGGCTCATAAACACACGACCTATGCCGCACCCCTTCAAAATCCGCACAACGGCCCGTCCCCAGGATCGATTCGTCGGAACCCCGCTCATGGAGAAAGCAGGTGCAACACGCCCGAAATTTTGTCCTCAAGCTCCATCCACTCGCGCTCGGCATCGGACCCCTCGACGATCCCCGCACCCGCGAAGACATCGAGTTGCCTCCCCCGCCAGTGGATCGAACGAATCGCGACGGCGAACTCCGCCTCGTCTAACGAAACGCATCCGACCGGACCCGCATACCATCCACGATCGAAGCCCTCGTTTCTCGCAAGAAACTCGAATGCCGCTTTCGTCGGACTGCCACAAGTGGCTGGGGTCGGATGAAACGCTTTCAAGATCGTGGCGTCATCGATTCCCTCCCTCAGCGTGCCTTGGAATGCCGTGCGCAAATGCTGGACCCGCGAAAGTTTCAGCACCCCGGGTTCATCGTCGCTGGAAAACAGGTGACAAAGTTTTTCAAACGTCCCCTCCAGCGAATCCACCACCAACCGGTGCTCAAGCCGCTCCTTCGACATCTGCAGCAATTGCGCCTCGAGTCGCGCATCCTCCACCGCATCGAGGCTGCGGGGACGCGTTCCCGCCACGGCCTCACTTTCCAAGCGCTCGCCGATCCGGCGGTAGAGCAACTCCGGGCTCGCCCCGAGAAACGCCCCGGAATCGGCTGTGGGTTGAATGCAAAAGTGAAAACACGCAGGCGAGGATCCCATGATCACCGAGGCGAGGGCAAACGGGCCAAGGGGTTCGTTGAGTTCCAAACAAGATTTCCTCGCAAGCACGACCTTGCGCAATACCCCTGTGGCAAAGGCCCCGAGCGAGGCATCCACCGTAGTCGCCCAACCGTCAAAATTCGGTTGGTCCCAGCGCATCAGCACACTGCGGCGCGGCAACGGCGACTCTCCCCCGATCGATGCGATCCACTCGGAGATCGAGTCCAAATCCAACTCGCCGGGCGCGAGATTCACCGCCAACCGCGCCCGTCCGCCGGAGTGGATGATTTCAGCCTTGGGAATGAAATAATACGCTGAAGGAAACCTGCTCCACTCGGCACCCGGAGCGAATCCCGCATCAAACCGCTGCCCACCAAAGACCCGCACACCGGGGTCGGCGGTCTTCAGCATTTCGAGAAGCATCTCAAGCGGACCGGATGCCGCCACACCCGCAGCCAGCGTCTGCGATGCGCCCGAGCGGGAACGCCAAAACATACGGGGATAGACAGGACAGGCCTCAAGCCATGCGGGCGTGAACGCAGCACCCCCCTCAATCTCCCACTCCAACCGCCGGACCTCGGAAAACGACAACCGCTCCCGACCCGCGAGGGCCGACAGATCATGGAGCGCACCGAGGCGCAGGGCATCCGGGAAATTCACATGCATGGAGTCAAAAAACTATACAGCACCTGATACGAATGCCAGACCGCGCCTGCCACCGTTTCCTTTTCATTCCGGCGATCGAATGATTTAACCCACCCCATGCCCGATCTGCCATTCACCCCGCTCGAACGCCGCATCACCTTTGCCGACACAGATGCCGCCGGAGTCGCCCACTTCTCTCGCTTGGCCGTGATCGTCGAGGAAGCCATTCACAGCCTCTTCCAATCCCACGGCATCCCAGTTCAGGACTCCACCACCGCCTGGCCGATCGTCTCGCTCCACATCGATTTCGCCGCCCCGCTCCGCTTTGGCGACACGGTCATCGTCCACCTGCACCCTGAAAAAATCGGCAGCACCTCGCTCACCTGGCGCTTCGAGGCAATCAAGCCCTCCAACCAATCCCCCGCCTTCATGGGCACCCTCACCCAGTGCCACCTAAACCCCGCCACCGGAACCCCCGCCCCGGTCCCGGATCATTACCGCCCATTGCTCGACGCAAAGAGTTTTCAGTTTTCAGGTTGAAGTTTTCAGTGACGCGGGATTCCGCCACTTGGTCCGCGCTGAGCCACCGCACGCCAAAGCGCCACTCGCTTCTCGCTACGCCACCGCACTCCAAAGCGATCCCTATGGAGTGCGGCGGCACGGG
>CAZRLX010000117.1:0-1330 GCA_964601115.1 uncultured Chthoniobacter sp.
GCTTCGATGTCGGCTCGATCGAGGACATCATCGCCATCGGCGCGCTCTACCGCCCGGGCCCGATGCAATTCATCGACGATTACATCGAGCGCAAGAAGGGCCTGAAGAAAGTCGAATACCTCCACCCGCTTCTCGAACAGGTCTGCGCCGAGACCCACGGCATCATCGTCTACCAGGAACAGGTCCAGTTGGCCGCAAGCGTGTTGGCGGGCTACTCGCTGGGCGACGCGGACCTCCTCCGCCGCGCCATGGGAAAAAAGGATGCGAAAAAAATGGAACTCGAGCGGGAACGCTTCGTTGCCGGTTGCGGCACGAAACACAACATCCCTCCGAAGGTTGCCGACGCCATCTTCGGCTTCATCGCGAAATTCGCCGAATACGGCTTCAACAAGTCGCACAGCGCCGCCTATGGGTGGATTTCCTACCAGACGGCCTACCTCAAGGCGCACTACCCTCGGGAGTTCATGTCCGCGATGCTCACCTACGACGCCAGCACCACTGACCGCCTCGCCGAGGTCATCGGCGAGTGCCGCCGCATGGACATCCCGATCCTCCCGCCGGACATCAACACCAGCGTGCTGAAATTTTCGCCTGATCCCGATGGCCCGGGCATTCGCTTCGGCCTCGCCTCGATCAAAAATGTGGGCGCGGGTGCCATGGAGGCGGCGGTGAAGGAACGCGAAGGCAACGGCACCTTCCGTTCACTGGAGGACTTCTGCTCACGCCTGGACTCCCGCACCGTGAACAGGAAAATCCTCGAGAGCCTTGTGAAATGCGGCACATTCGACGAATTCGGATCCAACCGCGCGGCGCTCTTCGCCACAATCGACCCCGCACTCTCTGCGGCGGCCTCGCATCAACGCGACCGCGCCAGCGGCCAAGGATCGCTTTTCGGCGACCTCGCCATGGAACCCGCGACAGCCTCCACCTCGGCACCCACTGTCGAACCCTGGAGCCAACTGGACACCCTCCGCAACGAGAAGGAACTCCTCGGCTACTATGTGAGCGGCCATCCGCTGGACTCCTACGCGGGCCACTTCGACTCGGGCAAATACCAGACCATCGCCGAGGCCCTCAAATCCACGGAACAAGGCACCTTCAAACTCGCGGGACTGGTCTCGGGAGTCGAAAAGAAGTTCTCGCGAAAGGACGGAAAGCCCTTCGGCATCATCGTCCTTGAGGACTTCACTGGATCCCTCGAAATCACGGCATGGGACGAGTCGTTCGCAAAAAACGCCGCACTCCTCGTGCCCGGCGCGGCGGTGGCGATCAATGCCCGCATCACCCGCAAGGACGAGGCCGTGCGCGCCACCGCGGGTGCGATCGCCGC
>CAZRLX010000117.1:1430-8149 GCA_964601115.1 uncultured Chthoniobacter sp.
CCGCATGAATCCTGCCCGCACCGCGCGATGGCTTCTGGCGTCCGCAGGCGCGGCATTCTGGATTTTCACCCTCTTCGCGAATCCTCCGGCGGAGCTGCCGCTTGCGGGGTGGCGCACACTCGGAGTGGCGGTGCTCATGGGCTGTTTTTGGATCTCCGAGATTCTACCGTTCGCGGTGACGGCGCTTTTTCCCGTCGTTCTCCTCCCCGCCTCGGGCGCGGCCTCGATCCAGTCCGCCACCGCCCCCTTTGCAAATCCCGTGATTTTTCTCTTTCTCGGCGGAATCTTCATCGCCATCGCCATGGAGCGCACTGGCCTGCACCGCCGCATCGCCCTTGGCATCATCTCCTGCGCGGGCGTGCGCAAACGGGCGGTCATCGGCGGATTCCTCGCCGCCTCGGGATTTCTCTCCATGTGGGTCAACAACACCGCTGTGGCGGTGATGATGCTTCCCATCGGCCTCTCTGTTCTTGCCTTGTTCCACATGGAAGACGAGCGCCCCTTCGCCTGCGCGCTTCTCCTCGCCATCGCCTATGGCGCGAACATCGGCGGCATGGCCACCCTCGTCGGCACCCCTCCGAACGCGATTCTTGCGGGGTTCATGCAGGAAACCCACGGCATCGAAATCGGCTTCACAGGCTGGCTCCTCATGGCGGGACCGCTTTCCCTTCTGCTTCTTGCCGGTTGCTGGCTTTACCTCACGCGTCTGGGATTCGACATCGGAACAGGCGAACTCCCCGGCGGACGCGACTTGATCGCCTCGGAATCCCTCAGCATCGGCACGATGAAACCCTCCGAACTCCGTGTGGCCATCGTCTTTGCCGTTACTGCGCTGCTGTGGATTTTGCGCGGCGCATTGTCGGATATCGCCCCGTGGCTCACGGACCCCGGCATCGCGATGAGCGGCGGCCTTTTGCTCTTTCTCCTTCCCGAAGGCAAGGCGGACTCGCCAAGAATCCTTGATCTTCATGCGTTCAAGAAAGCTCCCTGGGATGTGCTGATCCTCATCGGCGGTGGTTTGAGCCTGGCCCATGCCATCCAATCCACCGGCGTCGCGGCATGGATCGGGGCTCAGGCATCCCACCTTGGCATGCTGCCGATCCCGCTGGTCATCGGTGCCGTGACACTGCTGATCGTGTGGCTCACCGAAATCACCAGCAACTCCGCAACCACATCGACATTTCTTCCCATTGCAGCCTCGCTCGCCATTGGCCTTGGAGAAAACCCCCTATTTCTGGGTGCTGCAGTCGCTCTCGCGAGCAGTTGCGCCTTCATGATGCCAGTCGCCACCCCTCCGAACGCCATCGTCTTTGGCAGCGGCAGGATTCCCCTGGCGAAAATGATGCGCGCCGGCGTGGCATTGAACTTCCTCGCTTGGATCATTGTCTCAAGCTGGCTCGTTTGGATCGCGCCACACCTGCCTGGGCTCGCCTTGTGACCGGCGAGGGGATTTGGAACAGCCTTAAAAAATCACGGCGTGCCCTGCATCGCCGCGCCCATCGCGCCCGCGCCTTCCCATGACTGCGGCCTGTTCCAAGGCAGCGAACTTTCATTGTGGGAACTATGTGATGTCCCCTCGGTGGCGCAGCCGCCGAGCAACAAAACCGCAGCAAAGATCAATAGAAGGCTACAATTTTTCATTTGGGTAAATGACCTGGTCTCCAGGCTGAATCGTCAATCCAGGGGCAAGGCTCGCGGGAATGATATCCGCAATCGATGATGCCGGCTCGACCGAGGTGATCCGAACCCGACCGATCGCCGTGCCGCCCCGTTTGACGAGCAACTCGGTGTTTGTAAGCACGCCTTTTTTGTCTCCGACATCAAGCACCACAAAGTTCCAAGCTTGGTTCACCGCGAGGATTCGCCCGGACAGGTTCTTCATCGAGGTTTTCATGACCTTCTCGTCCACGCGCTGCTGGAGGTCGTTGACCTTGCCCTGCAATGCAGACACCTGATCTTGAAGTTTTCCTTTTTCCTCTTCGAGCTTGGCGAGTTTCTCGGTGTCATCGGCGGGAGTCTCTGTGGCCGCTTCCTTCGCGGCGATGGTCTCCTTCAACGTCTCGATTTCCTTGGCCTGTGTCTCGGCGGCCTCTTTCTGGGAGGCAATCTCCGCCTCTTTGGTTGCCAACTGCTCGTTGAGATCGGAGACCTTGGTTTTTTCCACGGCAATCTCGGATTTCAACTTCTCTGCATCGGAGGTCATCGTGGCGATCTTGCCGTTCAAGTCCGTGACGTTTTTCTGGAAATCGGCGTTCGACTTGGATGAATCCTCCAAGGATGTCTTGGTCTGCGCGAGTTGCGTCTCTGTTTCAGCAAGACGTCCCTTCAGGTCGCCAAGTTTTTGAAAATTCAGAAAGCCGATGCCAGCAGTTGCCAGTCCAAAGACAATGCTGAGAATAAGGGTGATTTTTGCCATTTACGGAGGGGCTGGGTGCGGGCGGTTTTAGTGTCGCCTCCCCTGTGGATCAAGGAGGAAATCCAAATAACGCGATTCCTTGACCATGGAAGCGCAGCGCGCCTCCAATTGCAGGCACACGTTAACGGGCGGGGAAAATGCTCACCCCCTTGGAAATGGATTCAAATTCCGCAGCCGAAAACAGCCAAAGTCTGGACGTCAGAAAAAATCGCGAGAATGCGGCATTATCCACGGGCGACTTCCGCGGTGATTTTCAAATCCGGCCCCACACGCTTGTAGACCGGATTGATCAATCGCACGCCCGACGTGTTGTCCTGTGCACCACTGCCTCCCACGGCGGGAACTGGCCCGCCTGTGAGAACCGGCGCCACATAAAACACAATCCGGTCAACGAGGTTTTGGTCAAACGCCGTGCCCAGCGTGCGCCCGCCTCCTTCGATCAACACATGCTCTACGCCGCGACGGCCAAGATCTTTCAACACGCTCCCGAGCGACTTCCCGCGATAGAGAAGCGTCCGGTCGCGTTCCTCATCGGCGAGCAGCAACGACTTTGGATCAATCCTGCCCGAGCGGCTCCACACAACCCTCAGCGGTTGGCGAGCCACCCGCACTCCGCGCACCGTCAACCTCGGATTGTCCACACGCGCCGTCTCGCCTCCGATCAAAATTGCCCCGCACTCGGCGCGAAGCCGCATCACATCCCGCCGGGCGGCCTCCGAGGTGATCCAGCGCCTCTCCGGTGGCGAAGCGATCCGCCCATCCAACGTCATGCCGCATTTCGCCGTGACATACGGCAGCCCCGTGCGAATCCATTTGTTCCAGTATCGGTTCAACTCCTCGCATTCCTCGCCCAGCACACCCCGCGCCACCGCGATGCCAGCGCGTTCGAGCACATCCTTTCCACGCCCCGCGTGCTTTGGATTGGGATCCTGCGCACCGTAAACCACCCGCGAGATGCCGGCGGAAATGATCGCCTCGGTGCAGGGCGGCGTTTTGCCGTGCGTGGAACACGGCTCGAGCGTGACATAAAGCGTGGCACCTTTTGCAGAAGCGGGAGACGACAGGCTCCTGAGCGCCTCGATCTCCGCATGGGGACAACCCGCCGCATGGTGCCACCCCTTGCCGAGAATCCTCCCGGCTCGCACCAACACGGCTCCCACAGCGGGATTAGGCGCGGTTTTTCCCGATCCCCTGCGCGCCTCCTCAAGAGCCGCGCGCATCATTGCCTCGTCCATGGAACGGCGGGCGGACATGGCGCTACCGTTTCTTGCGCACCACTCGCGATTTGCGGGCAGGTGTTTTCTCGGGTGTCTGACACAATTGTCCGACCTCCTTCACCGAAAGCGGACGCCACGCGCCGGCCGGAAGACGATGGTCTTGCAGTTTCCCGATGCGAACCCTGCGCAAGCGCTCCACCTCGTAACCAAGATCGTAAAACATGAGCCGGATCTGCCTTTTGATCCCCTGCCGGAGCACGACGCTCAACTTCGTCGGCGCAATCGAACGCAACCGCTCGAACCTTCCCTTCCCGCCTTCGATATGGATTCCCTTCAGCAATTTTTCGGCATGCGACGGATCGAATGCCTTGTCCAATTCGACCTCGTATTCCTTCTCGATCCCGTGGCCGGGATGCGTCAATTCCTGCGCAAGCACACCGTCATTGGTCATGAGCAACAACCCCTCGCTCTCCTTGTCCAGTCGCCCGACATGAAACAATGAGGCGTGGCTCTCGGGAAGCAGATCGTAGACCGTGCGGCGTCCACGCTCATCCGATCTCGTGACCACATAGCCACGGGGTTTGTTGAAAAGGATGGTGAGCTGAGGAGCGACACGCGCTGGCCGCCCGTCCACCCGCACATCGTCTCCCTCGGCGACAAGTGTGGCAAGATTGGTGGTCTTGTGGCCGTTGATCACCACATGCCCACCTGAAATGAGTTGCTCACAGGACCGGCGGGAGCCAAACCCGGCAGCGGCCAGAAAACGATTCAGCCGCATTGGGCGAATGCCGGGGCTATTCCTCCGGCTTGGTTTTCGGAAGGCCGATCACTCGCTGACCCTCCTTGAACTGCCCCCTCTTGCGAAGGAGTTCGACGCGCTCGAAGCGCTTCAACACACTGCGTTTGGCTTTGATGGCCCCTTGGCCCTTGAGACTTGGATGCTGGCTCATGATTATTGAAAAAGGGCGGACAGACTGATCGCATCACTTCTCGATTGCAATCGCATTCTTTGAAAAATCAACGCTCCGCTTATTTCTTCAACGCATCGCGAATCTCCTCGAGGAGCACCTCCGTGCGCGAGGGCGCTGGAGGCGCCTCGGCGGGCTTCTCCTCGGCCCGCTTGAGCTTGTTCACCACCTTCACCAAGGCAAACACACACGCGGCGATAATCAAAAACTCGATCACCGTGTTCACGAACATCCCGTAGCCGATCACTGGCGCACCGGCCTCCTTGGCCTTGGCGAGCGTCTCGTAGTGGACACCATCCAGCGAAATGAAGAGCGTGCTGAAATTCACCCCCTTCAGCAGCGCCCCGATCGGCGGCATGATCACATCCGCCACCAGGCTGTTCACGATCTTTCCGAAGGCGGCACCGATAATCACACCCACCGCCAAGTCCACGACATTCCCGCGCGAGATGAACTCCCGAAATTCCTGAGCGATCTTCATGGGCCAATAAAAAAGCCACAATCCCGACTTGTCGAAAAAAATCTCGCCCCAGCGCCTACGCCCAATCCTGCAACCGGGACGTTGGCTCCTCTTGGGTATATGCGTTTTTTGAAATGTGACGCATTTGCCGGATTCTCACCCGCGCGGCATTCATCTCCTGCAACTCATTCTTCAACTCATCCACCCCGCGATCCACCTCCATGCGGTTCGCCTCACGCAGCGCATCCGCCTCGGCCAAGCGCTTCGCCAACACCGCCGCAGTGGCATCGGGCAATTCCAAAGTGGGCAAAATCTCCTCGATCGCCCGAATCAAATCCCCCTGCTGCGGCAGAATCTCCAGCAAACTCGCCGTGTCCTTGTTGCGAATAAAAAAAACCTCCAAGCGGAGGTTTTTTTCATAGGTGGACAGCAGGTTTTCCAATCGCGCCGGCAACGGCGCCACTGCCGCCTTGCGGATCAGCATTTGGCACCAAGTCCCTGCCCAGTTCCCACCGTGGCGCTCTCAGCCGAGACTTGAAGAAGCATTTGCGCCCATGCATCGCGGATATCCTGCATAAACCCTGACACCACCTTGATCTTCTCCACGTCCTTCTCGCGATTCGCCAGATTCAGGTGGTTTTGCATGAAGTCATACAAGCGGTAGAGATTCTCTGAAAATGCCCCACCCTGCTCCATATTCAAGGTCGCTTGCAACTCGGTGATGATCGCTTGCGTCCGCATGATATTGTTATGAATCGCTTCATTGCGGCGGGCGAAATTTTCCTCATTGAATCCCAACTCCGCCGCCGCCAGAAATCGCAACGCCCCATCGTATAACATTAAGACCAGTTCCCCCGGACTTGCCGTCGTTGCCGCGGTTTTCCTGTAGATGCTAAGTGGGTTTTGCGATTTCAAAACGTTAGGAGATTGTCCCGTCGGTCAGCGCGGAATTAACAAACAAGGTTGCAATTCCGTTAACGACGTTGAGCGGAGGGTAATGCGGGTCCGCATTCCAATCAAGGCCTTTTTTCACCTCTCCGGGACGCACCTCAAGCTGGGATCCAACCCACTGACGGACCATTTCCCGATGGGGCGCTTCAAGCGTATCGTTCATGGTTTTCTTGTCGGGCAAATCCGTCTTGCCGGTGGCAATGACAGACTCACGGATTGGAACCTCGCTGGCACCGACCTGAGGCGCGGTCATGTTGCTTTTGGCAGTGACCGCATTCACCTCCGGCCAGGCGGGTGAGGCTGTTGGCGCGATAGGTTGCACGTTGTTCATGGTTTTACTTTCTGTTGAGTTTGGTTGTTGGGTGATTCTGGTTACCTTTGAGTATCGGTCCGGTTTTGGATTTCTTTAGGGAAATGTTGCTTTATTTTTGCTTGAAGGCATTCGCCAAATACGACCCCTGTTGCTGATATGTGGACTGCGCCTTTTCCATGGCGATAAAGGAACTCTCCAACAGGGAACGCTGGCTTTCCAACTGCCGCTCCAATGCCTCGATCTGCTTGTCGAGCCCCTTTGACTGGCGATCCATCGAATCCGTCTGCGTCTTGAAAGACCCGGGCGAAGTGGTCGATGTGCTCAGGAGGTTCTCGAGGTATTCCTCCATGCGAGTGATCAAACCGTCATCCGCGTCGGTGAAATAGCTAATCAC
>CAZRLX010000118.1:0-7919 GCA_964601115.1 uncultured Chthoniobacter sp.
ATCTCCCTCACCGAGTCGGCCTACCAGCGACTCAACAGTTGGAAGGACGGATGCACCTTCTCCGAGGTCGTCGAGCGCATGGTTCCCGCCAAAGGCACGATTGCCTCCGCCCTTGCCGCCGCCGAATTCCTTCCCGACCTGCCCGATAAAGACTTCGACGCCCTCCAACAATCCGTGGACGCCACCCGAACCCCGCTACCGCCCGCATGGAGCTGATTGCCGACACAACCGTTCTCATCGATGTATGGCGATTCCGCAAAAAGCGCCCCCGCATCCAAGACCTCGTCGAAAAAGCCGGTGAAAACTCCCTCGCCGTCCCATGGATCGTCCAAGCCGAATTCACGCGCGGGGCCCTGCACCAAGGAATTTCCCGCGACGAAATCTCCCGTTTTCTCGCCGGATTCCTCCTCATCCCGCTCGACCAATCCGTTATCGACGCCTACTGCGACCTGTGGGTGACCTTGGCCAAAAAAGGCAAACCCGTTGATTATCCCGACCTCTGGATCGCCGCCCACGCCCTCACCCGTCCCGCCCCCCTCCTCACCAGAAACCCCAAGCATTTCCAAAAAATCCCCGGCCTGGAAGTCCTCCCCTACTCGATCTGAATGTGGATGACCACCAAGGTCCCAAGGACTGTGCCTGCCCTCTGGCGCAACAAGCCGCTTTCACGCGGGTTGGGTAGAAAGTGCTTTGCGTTTTATTCCCGTTTGAAGGAGTGAATTCAGGGGCTGGTAAGAGCTTCCATTTATTGTTTTTGTAAATTCAGCTTTCTGCCCTCAAATATGGGATTTAAGTAAAACTGGGCCAACGCCTCCAGAAGGTTGAGTTCGAATGGATTTTCGTCGGATTTGATAACAAACTCGATTCGAAACATGTTGTTTTTGATCCAGTTCGCAATGTTTTCATTCGAAATCCCATCGATTTCTATGTGCTTTTTCTGAGGGTATTGACTTTTCAATATCCCATTATGGGCCAAGATGGATTTCGCAAGAGTGCTTCTAGCCTTGTCCTGCTTATAGTGGTGGGTTGTCCATCTGGCCTTGCGCTTGGGGCCAACCTTACCGACCTTGAAAAAGGATGTCCCAACCACAAAAGAATAAACACTGCAATGATTTGATTTGGTGTGTGTTGGTTCATGTTTTTTCCTTCGGGAATGATTTTTACGGACACGCTTGTTCCAGTTAGTTTTTCGAAATGAGCTTTGCTTTCTTCAGTAGTTTCAGTTTCTTGGCTTTTGTTCATAAAATTTTAAATTTTATTTAACACATTGTCATACATTAGCTACCACCTGCCAGCTCTCCGGCTACGCCTACGAGCACGGCATTCCTTCGACATCTCTTTCTTGCTCCCTTTCTCTTGAGCTCCGAAAGTTTCAGTTTCCCGAACTGCGGGCCAGACGGAAGCCAATGTCCATGCTCATGCCGTGCGGGGAATAGAACTCGCGATCTGCAACGAAACTCACACGATCCAATCTCCAGTTGCTGCTACACATGGAGCGCTCGGAGGGATTTTGATCATGAGCATCCCAGCACAACTCGCCGGCACCAAGGAAAACACCTCCAAGGGACTGGAAGGAGCCGCCCAAGCCCTCCAGGGCGCATCGACGCCGCAAAAGCGCCGTGGCTCCCATCCCGCATGAATCAGCCGGACTGCCTAGCGCACGCTCCGCCGTGACCGTTCGGCGCCAATGGAGCGAAAAGAAAAACCCTCAACTCTCCAAGACCCAGACCCGATTCTTCCTCTCAAGCCTGCAGGCACAACAGAAATCCCGTGCCGCCACCGCCGTCCGGGGGCACTGGAGTATCGAAAACCGCACCCATCACAAGCGCGATGTCTCCCTCTGGCAAGTAGACCGTCACCGCCATCGAAGACCCAACGCCGCACTCAACCTCGCCCTCACGCGAAACACCCTTCTGGCCATTATCCCTTTCAAAGAAGGCCTGCCTCTGGCCAACCGCTTTGATCTTCACTGCCGTCGCCCCGCCACAGCCCTTGCTCTCATCCTAAACATGCGTCACCAACTATGAGCCATCCAGCCAAACGCCCTGCGCTCTACATGGCTACAAAAATATGGTCTTGATACCGCCGAGCGAATCTCGCGGACAATGAACCGGGCTATCGGGTGCGTGCCCCACTGCGTCATGAGCGTCGGATTCACGGTTGCTCCCGAATCAACTCGCCGCTATGGTCCTGCGTGTCAGGGGCCATGGATTGAAGACAGGCGAACCCCGCCAGGGCAGGAATGCAGCAACGGTAGCCCGATCCTCCTTGCCGTGGTTCCCTGACACTTCCTCTCCCGATCCGCGCGTCTTGACGTGCTCCACACCGCTTGTAGTTTCATCACCCCATGTCCACGGTCTCCCGCGATAGCGTTCGAGAAATCCTCCATGCCTTTCTTGCAGGCAAGGGATTGAGAAAGACCTTGCAGCGCGATGCCATCATCGAGGCCGCGTTCGGCACGAACGAGCACTACACCGCAGAGGAACTCCTCACTATGTCCCGCGCGATCGACACCTCGGTCTCGCGCGCCACCGTGTATCGCACCCTGCCGATCCTTGTCGAAAGCGGCCTGCTGCGCGAACTCGACTTCGGCGGCGACACGAAAATCTATGATCCGAACTTCCTCGAACACCCGACACACAACCACCTCGTCTGTGTGGACTGCAAAAAAATCGTCGAATTCGAGGACCCAAACATGGAATTGCTCGAAAATTGCATCACCCGCCGCTTGGGCTTCACACCCGCGAACAAACGGGTGACCATCGAAGCCCATTGCGACGAGTTTCAGTCGCGCGGCGCCTGCAGCAAGGCCGCCAACACCGCCAAATAATCAACCGCATGTGGAAAGGCAGATTCCAGGAGGAGCAATCCGACCTTCTTAAAAGCTACGGGGAGTCCATCAGCATCGACTGGCAACTCCACAAACACGACATCCGCGGCAGCATCGCCCACGCCCGCGCCCTGAAAAACGCAGGCATCCTGACCGACGAGGAATTCGCCTCGATCGAGTCGGGCCTGCTTCAAATCGGCTCGGAAATCGAGGCCGGCACCTTCGAGTTCCGCCGCGATCTGGAGGATGTCCACATGAACATCGAGGCGGAACTCACCAAGCGCATCGGCCCCGCAGGAGCCAAGCTCCACACCGCCCGCAGCCGCAACGACCAAGTCGCGCTGGATTTCCGACTGTCTCTGCGCGAGGCCTGCGAGAGGCTCGAATCCGCCGCAAATGCCCTCCAGCGCTCCCTACTCGGCCTCGCCTCACGCCACCGCGAGGCGGTCATCCCGGGCTACACCCACCTCCAGCGCGCGCAACCCGTCCTTTTCGCCCACCACCTGCTCGCCTACATCGAGATGCTCGACCGCGACCGCGGCCGCCTTGCCGACGCAGCGAAACGCATGGACGCGATGCCGCTGGGTTCCGGCGCGATCGCAGGCTCGACCATCGCCCTCGACCGCGAGGCAGTGGCCCGCGAACTTGGCTTTTCACGAGTGACCACGAACAGCATGGATGCCGTGGCGGACCGCGATTTCGCCTGCGAACTCCTCGCCGCGCTCGCCATTCTCGGCATGCACCTCTCCAGACTCAGCGAGGACACGATCCTCTGGGCCTCGGCCGAGTTTGGATTCCTCGATCTCAGCGACCGCCACACCACCGGCTCGAGCCTCATGCCGCAGAAGAAAAATCCCGACATCGCAGAACTCGCACGCGGCAAGACAGGCCGCCTCTACGGCAATCTCATGTCCCTCCTCACGGTGATGAAAGGCCTACCCCTCACCTACAATCGCGACATGCAGGAGGACAAGGAGGCCGTTTTCGATTCCATCAAGACCGCCCGCGACACGCTGACGATCCTCGCGGAGATGTATTCCGCCGCGCGCCTGAGGGAGGACCGCGCCTTGGAAGCCGCCTCCGACCCGCTCCTCCTCGCCACCGACCTCGCCGACCGCCTTGTTGAAGGCGGCGTGCCCTTCCGCAAGGCCCACGAGATCGTCGGCGGACTGGTCGCCCTTGCGCAGCAACGCGGCACTCCCCTCGACCAACTCCCGCACTCCGACTTTCTGGACGCCTCGCCCGTGCTCACGCCAGAGATCGTCGCCGCGACCTTCGATCTGCGTTCCGCGCTCGCTGCACGCCGCACCACCGGCGCCCCCTCCCCGGAAAATGTGGAACGCGAAATCGCCCGGTGGGATCGTTCCTTGAAATGAACGGGGCTCCCTCGTCAAAGCCCCCGTTTCTCGAGCGATTCCTCGCCTTTAGAAACAAAGGCGACGAAGCCAAACCGTTCCTCTCCCACATCGAGGACCTCCGGTTCACCATCATCAAAATCGCGATCGCCCTCGTCGTCGGCATGTTCCTCTGCTTCGCGTTCCGCGACCATCTCGCCTCACTGATCCAGCGCCCACTCGTGGACCTCGACCCCGACCGCGCCGCGAACCTGCAGTCACTGGGTGTCGCCGACTCGTTCACCATCTCCCTGGAACTCGCCTTCTACGGAGGCATCGTTTTGTCGTTTCCCCTCATCGTCGTCTTCATCGCGGAATTCATCCTGCCAGCCCTCAACCCCAGGGAAAAAGCCATGATCCTCCCCGTGGCACTTATCGGCTCGGGGTTGTTTTTGGCCGGCGCGGCCTTCAGCTACTTGGTCGTCCTTCCGCAAACACTGGACTTTTTCTTCAACGACGCCCGCGCCATGAACTGGCAACCCACATGGACCGTCCGCGAATACTATTCGTTCACCACCCAATTCATCATCGCCTTCGGCCTCGCCTTCGAACTCCCCCTTGCCGTGCTCATGCTCGTGAAACTCGGCTTCGTCGATCACGTCCAACTCCGCAAAACCCGCGCCTTCGCCGTCGTGGTGATCTTCATTTTCGCGGCAATCATCACCCCGACATCCGACATCGTCACCCTCCTCCTCATGGGCGGCCCCATGTGCCTCCTCTACGAGATCTGTATCGGCATCGCCTGGTTCATGCGCGACAAAAGCTCGCCGCAAGAACAAACAGACGACCCATCCGCCACGCACCAAGGGTGAAGCACCAAAAATCAACGCCCCTCACCTCAGGCAGCGTGTTGAAAAAATGAGGCCTGTCCGCGCGACAGACTCTTAAAAAAATATTGCGAAGGGCGAGGAGGGCGCTAAGTATTCCAACCCTTCCACGCGCGGTTAGCTCAGTGGTAGAGCACTACCTTGACACGGTAGGGGTCACAGGTTCGAACCCTGTATCGCGCACCACCCCCCCTGAAATTTTTAATTTTTTTTCGGGCAGTTAGCTCAGCGGTAGAGCGGTAGTTTTACACACTATTGGTCGGGGGTTCGATCCCCTCACTGCCCACCCCCCTTTCACAAACGGCTTCATTTGCTTCAACATGCCCTCAAATGGGTATCCCTCTCCTTCGCCATCCGTTTTAAAATTTGTAAAGGATCGGGGGTTGACAAAAAAAAGTTCTTTCCTCAGAAGCTTCGTAGCGTTGACGACCGACCGGCTACCAACCCCGTCCCGTTTTCATGCGAATGACCCCTCACACCCACCGCTCCCACCCCATTGCGACAGCCCTGCTTTGCAGTCTCTGCTGCCTCAGCGCGAACGCGGCGGATCAAGCTGTGCTGACGGTGAAAGAAGCGGAGTTTCGCAGCCGCTGGGCGGGCCCTCAGGAGGACCGGTTATCCACGCCGCAATTTTTCGAGCCCGGCGGGGGCCTCGATGAGACCGAGGGCGCTCTGCCCACTGGCGAAGAAACCGGCACAGCCACCGGCATCGTCAACGAGGTCGATCGCATGGCCGAAAATTTGAAACGCGGATTGCGCTTCGGTCCCCTTGACCTTTCCCTCGGACTGGCCACGGGTTGGGAATACTCATCCCAAAACTCGCGTGGCGCAGACACCGATTTCGCGGACAACAACAGCTTTTTCGCCGCCCCAACGATCGGGGTCGTCTACGATCGCGAGATCGGCGTCTGGAGGGTGGCCGCACGCTTCGGAGCGGGATACCGCTACTATTTCAATCAGGACTACACTGCGGCAGGCACCGGCAATCAACGCAACCCCCTGTCCCTCACGGGTGGCTTCATCATCGGCTACACCACCAGTCGCCTGTCGGTGGAACTGAACGCCGCCGCATCCTCGGGTTCCGGCTACGATATTGTTTCGGGATCGAACAACTGGCAGACATCCGCCTCCGCCTCCCTGTCCATCCGCTACATCCTCACCGAACAGGCAAGTATCGGCGCGGCGGGATCCGTGTCCTACACCAACAATTCCTACGCCCAGGCCGCTGTGGGAGAAATCGCTCAGCCCGCCTCGAACAACCTCAACACTTCCGTCAGCGCCTTCGCGGACTACCTCGTCACCCCGAAAACAAACGCGCGTCTCATCGCAAGCGCGGGGCAGGATTTGCAAACCTTCGAAGAAGGAATCTCCGAAGGGCGCAGATATCTCGATGGCATGTTCCAGCTGACTTACCAACTCGCCCCCAAGTTCTCGATCGATGCAGGCGGTGGCATGGGCTACGTGGTCGACCAAAACATCCCCGACCCCGAGTTTGTCGGCTGGCGCCCGGTTTACACCGCAGGGATCAACTACACCCCGACCGAAAAAACCTACCTCAAGGCGAACTTCGGTATGCAGGGGGCCGACATCCGCCCCAACTTCAGCCTCGTCGCCGGCTGGAACGCCCGCGAAAAAACCCGCCTCTCGCTCTCCCTCTACCAGAACCAAGGCTTCTCCACCCTCTCGCCTGATCAATACAACATCACCCGAGGACTCCTCGGCACCGTGACCCAAAAACTCTTCAAGGGTGTCGATGTCTCCCTCTCCGGCGGTTACGAACAATCCGAATACGTCTCCCTCACCGGCAAGCGACTCACCGGTGCCGTGGAAGGCCCCGCCGACTACTTTCTCACCAGCGCGACGGTCTACTGGCGCATCCGCGAGTGGCTCGGCTGGCAGAACACGTTCATGCTCTCCACCGGCCAAGGAAACAACAACCAGCTCCAAAGCAGGTTTTCAACGAGCTTGAATTTGACGTTCTGATCTCAGGCCTGTAATTTCCTTCTCCAATGCTGGTCACACTCCCCATCGGATCGCGTCTTTCGATCTTTTTCGCGATTGCCCTGTTTGCCACGTCCTCGGCCGGATTTTCCGATCCCACGAAACTCCCCCCGCCACTGACCCAGTCCAACCCCGCCCCAGCCGCACCGGCCCCATTCAATCAATCTCCCCAATCCGCTCCCCAAGGCATCCCGACTGCCGCGGATACTGCCTCCTTCGACTCGCCCATCCCCACTCTCATGGCCGGCGAGGGCGACTACATCCTATCACCGGGCGATACGCTTGATTTGATGGTCTACAAAGAGCCGGATCTCAACATGCGCTCGAAAATCGCCCGCGATGGCAGGGTGCAACTCCCCCTTCTCGGAGAGGTCGCCGTTGCGGGCAGAAGCGTTCGCGAGGCCCAGGAACACATCCGCCGCCTCTACGATGCCGACTACCTCGTCAACCCACAGATCTACCTCAACATCGCCTCCTACACCCAACGATCGATCACCGTCATCGGACAGGTCGCCCGGCCGGGAAACTACGAACTCCAAGGCACCGACCGCATCGGCATCATCGAGGCCATCGGCATGGCGGGCGGATTCACCCGCATCGCCGACCGAAAAAGAATCACCGTCAAACGCACAGACGGAAAAAAAACGGAAACCATCAAGGTAAACACCGCCCGGTTGGACGACCCCCAAGGCGGCAGCTTCATCGTCCTCCCCGGCGATATCATCACCGTGGGCGAGAGCTGGTATTAAGAAAAATCCGAATCTCCGATGAGCAAATCCGCTTCTTCCTCCCACCACCAACCCACCTCGGTTACTCCCGACGCGATCGATTGGCGCGAATATTTCCACGCCGTTGTTGATCGACTAT
>CAZRLX010000119.1:0-7810 GCA_964601115.1 uncultured Chthoniobacter sp.
CTCTCCAGCGCCGAGGACGCCCTCGACTCGATCGCCAAGGCCGTGAAGGCCGCCGGATACAAATTCGGCAAACAAATCTTCATCGCCCTCGATTGCGCCTCGAGCGAGTTCTACGACGCCGCCAAAAAAGCCTACGTCTTCAAGAAATCCGACGGCTCCAAGCGCTCGGCCGCCGAACTCGTCGACTACTACGCCGGCCTCTGCAAAAAATACCCGATCATCTCGATCGAGGACGGCTGCGCCGAAAACGACTGGGACGGCTGGAAAAAACTCACCGACAAGCTCGGCGACACCACCCAGTTGGTGGGTGACGATCTCTTCGTCACCAACGTCGAATTCCTCCGCAAAGGCATCGACCAAGGCGTGGCGAACTCGATCCTCGTCAAGGTCAACCAGATCGGCTCGCTCACCGAGACGCTCGACGCCATCGAACTCGCCAAGGAAAACAAATACACCGCCGTGATCAGCCACCGCTCGGGCGAGACGGAGGATGTCACCATTGCCGACATCGCCGTGGCCACGAACGCGGGCCAGATCAAAACCGGCTCCCTCTGCCGCACCGACCGCGTCGCCAAATACAACCAACTCCTCCGCATCGAGGAGGAACTTGGCGACAACGCCATCTACGGCGGCAAGATGCGCTAAGACCATTCCCGCACAAAGCACCGCGCCCGCACCGCCGGGCGCGGTCTTTTGTTTTCCGGCACCGCAATGACCGCACCGCTACTGATCGCCATCCTCGTCCTCGGCCTCGTCCAAGGCATCACGGAATTCCTCCCGATCTCCTCGAGCGGACACCTCATCGTCGCCGGGCGCCTCATCGATTTCGAGCAGGCCATCGGTGGCGAGGCGAAGGTCGTCGTGTTCGAAATCTTCATCCAAGCCGGCTCGATCGCGGCAATCCTCGCCGAATACGGACGCGAACTCTGGAAAACCGGCCTCACCGCCATCCAACCCAAATCCGGCAAGCCAAACCTGCTCATCGGCCTCATTATCGGCACCATCCCGGTGGTCCTCGTCGGCGGCATCTTCGGCGGCGAAATCCAAGACCACCTCTTCACCCCCGTCGTCGTCGCCTGGGCGTTCATCGCAGGCGGCGTGATCATGTGGATCGTGGAATCCCTCCCGATCAAACACACCTGCTCAGACACCCACGCGATCTCTTGGCGCCAATCGCTCCTCATCGGCCTCGCACAAGTCCTCGCGCTCGTTCCCGGAACCTCCCGCTCCGGCGCGACCATCATCGGCGGCCTTTGCGTTGGCCTCGACCGCCGCACCTCCACCGAGTTCTCGTTTCTCCTCGCTCTGCCGGTGCTTGTCGCCGCCACCGCCTACACCCTCCTCAAACATGCCGCCCTTCTCGACACACAAATGCTCACGCTGCTCCTCGGCGGCTTCCTCGTGTCGTTCCTAAGTTCCTGGGCGGTGATTCGCTGGCTCATCCGCTACGTGCGCTCGCACTCCTTCAAGGTGTTCGCCGCCTACCGCATCGCCTTCGGCGCGGTGATGCTCTACATTTTCCGCCACTGACCCCCACCACCAAGGATTCAATTGAGCCCCACGGGGTTCTGGCATAGAGTCCACCCCTTTTCATGACATCTCTCACCTTCGAAATCTCTTTCATCGTGGCGCTCCTGATCGCGAACGGCCTCTTTGCCATGGTGGAAATCGCCGTCGTTGCCGCGCGCAAGACGCGCCTCAAAACCATGGCGGAGGATGGCCACCCCGGCGCCAAACTCGCCCTCTCCCTCGCCAACTCGCCGGGCAAGTTCCTGTCGACCGTGCAAGTGGGCATCACCCTCGTCGGCGTCCTCGCCGGTGCCGTCGGCGGCGCGAACATCGCGAAAAAACTCACGCCGGTTTTTGCGGGTGTTCCTGTTCTTGCCCCCTACGCCGAATACCTCTCGCTCTTCATCGTCGTCGTCATCATCACCTACTTGTCGGTCATCATCGGCGAACTCGTCCCGAAACGCATCGCGCTCAATAATCCCGAGCGCATCGCCTCGGCGCTGGCCCGCCCCATGAAGCGATTCGCGGCCCTCCTCTCGCCGCTCGTCAACCTCCTCAACCTCTCGAGCGACACCCTCATGGCGGCCCTCGGCATCCGCAAACCCAAGGAGGCCGTCACCTCCGAGGAGGAGGTCCGCGTGCTCATCGACGAAGGCCTCAGCGCGGGCGTGTTCAACAAGGAGGAAAAGGAAATGGTGGAGGGCGTCTTCGAACTCGACGAACAAACCGCCGGCGACCTCATGACCCCACGCGCCCGCATGATCTGGCTTTCGCTCGACGATACCGACGAGGAAAACTGGCGCCGCATCGCAGGCAGCGGCCACTCGCACTTCCCCGTCTACCAGGAAACCCGCGACAACGTCGTGGGCATGATTTCCGTCAAATCCCTCTGGGCGAACCTCTCGCTGGCGGGCCGCGTGGAACTCCGCGCCCTCGTCACCACCCCCCTCTACGTGCCGACCGCCATGCCCGCCGGCAAGCTCATCGAGGAATTCAAAAAATCCGGAAAACACATCGCCCTCGTCGTGGATGAATTCGGCGGACTCCAGGGTCTTGTCACATTGAACGATGTCATGATGGCCATCGTGGGCAACCTGCCGGAGCGCGAGCAGCGCCACGACCCCAAGGCCGTTCTCCGCCAGGACGGCACATGGCTGGTGGATGCGATGCTCGATATCGACGAGACCAAGAAAAGCCTCGGCATCGAAGACGACCTCCCCGGCGAGGACGAAAACCGCTACTCGACCCTCGGCGGATTCATCCTCCATCAACTCGGCCACATCCCGCGCGAGAGCGACAAATTCCAGTGGGACCGCTTTGAATTCGAGGTCCTCGACATGGACCGCCAGCGCATTGACAAGGTGCTCGTCACCGCCAAGGCCCCGCCGCCCCCGCCGCCGGAGGACGACGAGGAAGAGGAAGAATAAGACCGCTCACGGGAAAATCCCGTGGGCCAAGTGGCTCTTCGCCACCAGATCGATCGCGTAGGAATACGCCGCCGTGCGGAGATCGCCGGTGTCCCGCACCTTCCAGTGGTCGTGGATCGCGTGATAGGAACGCGCCATCGTCTCGCCGAGCGAGGTCCGCACCAAATCCAACTCCGTGGGCCCCGTTGCGATCGCCGCCCGCTGCTCCGCCGGAATGCTTCTCCCGACAATCTTCTCGACCGCATCGAGCAAATGCTCGCGCGAGATTTCCGTGTAGCGCGACGTCATGCGGTCGAAGCTCACATGCGAGAGGTTTTTCAACCACTCGAAGTAGGACACGATCACCCCACCGGCATTCAGATACACATCGGGAATCAGAAACACCCCGCGCTCGAGAAGGATTTTCTCGGCATCGGCATCCACCGGCCCGTTGGCCGCCTCGGCGATGATCCTCGCCTTGATTCTCGGCGCGTTGTCGGCCGTGATCTGGTTCTCCAACGCCGCCGGCACCAGAATGTCGCACTCCTCCTCGAGCAACGCCCCCGCGTCCGCAAAAAACCTCCCTGCCGGATAGTTGCCGAGCGTGCCTTGATCGGAGAAAAATTCCTTCACCGCCACCGGATCGAGGCCCTTGGGATCATGAATGCCGCCGTTGTATTCAGCGATTCCCACCACCACCGCCCCGCGATCACGCAGCGCCACCGCGGCATGGTAGCCGACATTTCCGAGCCCCTGCACGATCACCCGCTTGCCCTCGATGCCCGGTTGAAGCCCGAGTTCCTCCATGTCGCCGCGCCGGTCGACACACTCCGCGATGCCCATGCACACCCCGAGGCCCGTCGCCTCCTTTCGGCCGGGAATCCCATGTAACGCAAGCGGCTTGCCGGTCACGCACGCATACGAGTGCAGTTCGCCGGGTTTCAACGCCCGATACGTGTCGGCCATCCACGCCATCTCCTGCTCGCCGGTGCCGTAATCCGGCGCCGGCACATCCACCGCGGGCCCAATGAAATCCTTTTTCACCAACTCGGCGGTGTATCGCCGCATCACCCGTTCCCGAAAGCCCGGCGTCGCCGCGCGAGGATCGATTTTCACCCCGCCCTTCGCCCCGCCAAATGGCACCCCCACAATCGCGCACTTGTAGGTCATGAGCGACGCCAGCGCGATCACTTCGTCCTGGCCTACGTCGGGACTGAAGCGAATGCCGCCTTTGCACGGCAACCGATGGTGGCTGTGCTGTGCGCGAAACCCCTCCACCACCCGAATCGATCCGTCATCCTCGCGCACCGGAAACCGCATCCGGTAAACGCTGTTGCAGGTCTTGATGAAATCCAGCAATCCCGCCGGATGCCGACTCAGTCTCGCTGCGCGGTCGAAATACCGCGACACCGAGGAGTGGAAGCGCTCGTGTTCAGCCATGCCTCCAGTAAAGCACCCCCGCCGCCCCCTGCCAACACGGAGCGGCGTCACTCGCCGACCGACGACAACTTGAGCACGCACACGCCGGCGACGATCAGCCCCATGCCCGCCAACGCCACGGGGCTGAGCGTTTGACCGTAAAAAATCCTCGCCAGCACCGAAATCATCACGATCCCGAGGCCTGACCACACCGCATACGCGACACCCACCGGAATCGTCTTCAACGCGAGCGAGAGGAAATAAAACGACAGCCCGTAGCCGACACACACGATCGCCGAGGGAACAGGCCGTGTGAACCCCTCGGCGGCCTTCAGCGCGGTGGTGCCGACGACCTCGGTGACGATGGCAATGCACAAATGAATCCAACCCATGCCTGCAATCTCACCCGGAATCCGCCCGCATGCCAATGCGCGGCATCTACGAAGTTCACCCGAGTCTGCGGAGCGTCTCGCGCAAGGCGTCGCCAGCGCGGGCGATCTCGTCGCGGAGCTGGTCGATCGAAATGCTCATGCAGCCGAACGCCTCCGCCGTGGTGCGCTCCATGCGGTCGTTCGTGGCGATCGTGACCTCGTGGCCCGGCGCGTATTTCGCCGCGAGGCGCTCGATGATCGAGTCGGCGGTCTGTCCCGACCTCGAATACAACACCGCGATGCCTCCCGGCTCGGTCTCGCTCGAGGCCTTCACGCCTTTTCCGTCGAAGACCACCGCCACCGTCCACTCGCTGGAATCCTGCAGGCCGGTCAAAATTTTCACCAACCGCTCGCGCGCGGCGGCGGTGTTGCGGGCGTGGGTCGCCGCCATCTCGGGCCACGAAAACAGGGCGCTGTGCCCGTCCACAATCAGAATCCGGCTCCTCATCGGGGTGGGGTAAAACTACCCGCCGCCCTCCCGCGCCGCAAGGCCGGCGGCGGCGCGCTTTTGACAGCGGCCCCGCGAACCGCGTAGGGTGCGGGCCGTGACACGCATGCCGCCATGCTGAATTTCCTCGTCCGCCGCCTCCTGATCAGCGCGTTCCTCGTGTTTTGCATCAGCCTCGTGTCGTTTTTCATGATCACGCTCGCGCCGGGCAGCCCGTATCCGTGGGGCGAGCTGAATCCCAAGATCACGCCGCAGGTCAAGGAGGCCTTCCGCAAGAAATTCCACCTCGACCGTCCGCTCCACGAGCAATACTGGCTCAACATGCGCGACCTCTTCAGCGGGGAACTCCGCAGCATCAAGGACGACCGCCCCGTGCTGGGCCGCATCCTCGAGCGCCTGCCGGCCACGGTGACGCTCAATGTCGCCGCCATGGCGTTGTCGCTCACCTTCGGGCTGCTGATCGGCATCCACTGCGCTCGATACGCCGGCAGACCGCCCGACACGATTGTGTCGTTTGCCGTCTTTGTGTTCATCGCCGTGCCGACCTTCTGGATTGCGAATCTGGCGATCATCGGGCTTGTGAAATTCGCCGCCGTGCCTGTGCTGGGCACGCAGTCCTACGGCATCGCTTTCCCCGGCGCGCTTTCCATGTGGCTGGACCGCGTGTGGCACATCGCGCTGCCTGCCACGATCCTCTCGCTCGGAGGCATCGCGGTCCAATCGCGCTTCGTGCGAGCGAGCATGATCGAAACCCTCCGCGAGGGATATATCCGCACCGCCCGCGCGAAGGGCCTCGACGAGGAGGCGATTTTCTACAAACACGCCCTCCGCAACTCCATCCGCCCCCTCATCACCGGCATTGGCGGCCTCCTCCCGGCGTTGATCGGCGGCTCGGTGATTGTGGAAACCATCTTCGCGTATCCCGGCATGGGACGCCTCGGCTACGAGGCCGTCCTCGAACGCGATTACCCGACACTCGTCGCACTGAACTTCATCGTCGCCGGGCTCGTGCTTTTGGGAAATCTCGTCTCCGACATCCTCTACGCCGTGGTCGATCCCAGGGTCCGCCTGGAGTAGTTCCGCAACAATCTCAGCGCCGCGCCCAGCGGAGCTTGGCCGAGGTCGCGCGGGGATTGGCGCGGCACTCCTCGGGGCCGGCACGAACGACATCGCGCGCGATCTCCGAGTAAACCCCTTCGCGGTGTCCTGCTTGGAAGGCCTTCTTCACCCGCCGGTCCTCGCCGGAGTGGAATGTCAGAACCGCCACCCTGCCGCCGGGCTTGAGGCACATGGGCAATACGCGCAGCAGCGAATCCAATGCCGCGAATTCCTCGTTCACCTCGATGCGCACGGCTTGAAACACGCGCGTGACGGATTTTTTCACCTCGGACTCCGAACTGCCGGGCAATGCCGCGCGGATCGCGGCGGCGAATGCGGTCGTGCTTGAAAACGATTCCCCTGCCAGTGCCGACGCAAGCCGATCGGCATGGGGTTCGTCGGCGTTCTCGCGCAGGATTTCCGCCAACGCCTCCGGCCGCACGCGCTCCAGCCATGTCGAGGCGGGAATGCCGCGCGAGGGGTTCATTCGCATGTCGAGCGGACCGGCGTGCTTGCTGGTGAAGCCGCGCGCGGGGTTGTCGAGTTGCATCGAGGACACCCCAAGGTCGGCGAGGATCACATCGGCCAACTCGCCTGCCAGTGCCGCATGGATGCCGGCGAAATTCGATTTTTTCACAACGAGGCAATCCCCGCCGAAGCCTTCTCCGCGAAGAATCTCCTCGGTTCTCGGCAACTCGATCGGATCGGCATCCAAGCCGAGAAGACGTCCGCCGGGCAGGATGCGTCGCAGAATCTCGCGCGCGTGCCCGCCGTGCCCGAGCGTGCAATCGACCGCGAGATCGCCGGGCTTGGGAGCGAGCGCCTCGAGGATTTCGGACACCATGATCGGCACATGCGACCCGGCGGGCGTTTTGCCGGAGGCGAGCACCTTGGCAACCGTCTCCGGGTGCTTCGCGGGATCCAGTTCCTTATATTTCTCCTCGAAGCGGCGGGGATATTTGCCCGAATAGCGCGGACGGCGGCGGTGTGGGCTCTGCTCGCTCAAAGCTCGTTGTATTTGCGGTTCGAGCCACGCGACTTGTCCACCGGATACCGCTCCTCGTTCCGCGCGAGCTTCCGGCGCATGGCGGCAGCGAGGTCGATGCCGCACCCGTCCGCCATCTCGAAGAGCAAAATCGCCACATCGGCCATCTCGGAGGAGAGTTCCTCGCGGCGCTCCGCCACACGGACTTCGGATTGCCCGGCGCTCTGCCACACAAAGTGCTGCAAAAGCTCTCCAGCCTCGGCGGCGATCGCCACCGCCATTTCCTTGGGATTGTGAAACTGCGCCCAATCCCGCGCATCGCGAAAGGTGCAAATCTCCCGCGTCAGTGCTTGAATGCTGTCATCCATGGCGCCGAGCATAGGAAATTAAGCGGGTGAGGGGAGCCCAAAGCTTGAAGACCTCGGCTATAAACCTTGGAGCATGGTTCATCTCACTGCTGGAAGGCATTCACTACGCCATGTTCCGCGTGACGGTCAGCGCCACGGCCGATGCC
>CAZRLX010000120.1:0-7783 GCA_964601115.1 uncultured Chthoniobacter sp.
CCCACGAGGACATGCTCTCCACCCTCGCGGCCGCCGCCGGCGACAAAACGGTGAAGGAGGACCTCCTCAAGGGCCGCGAAATCGGCGGCACGAACTACAAGGTGCATCTCGACGGCTACGACCTCGGCCCTGCGCTGCGCGGTGAGGCGGCATGGCCGCGCAAGGAGTTCATCTACTGGACCGACGACGGAAGCGTGGCCGCCCTGCGCTACGGCAACTGGAAAATCACCTTCCTCGAGCAGGAAGCGGAGGGCCTCAAGGTCTGGCAGAATCCGTTCACCGAGCTGCGTGCACCGAAAATCACCAACCTCCGCATGGATCCCTTCGAACGCGCCGAGGAGGAAAACGCGATCGGCTACCAGCGCTGGTACCTCGACCGTATGTTCCTGATCGCTCCTGCCGGCGCCTATGTGGGCAAATGGCTGCAAAGCTTCCGCGAGTTCCCGCCGCGCCAGAAACCCGGATCCTTCAACCTGGAGCGGGTAATGGAGGCGGTGACCTCGGGCTCGAAGCAATGATCGATCACGAAAGCGCATGGATTGACCGACCCGTTGAGCCACATCCCGTCCGGGATGTGGCTCTCTGTTGTCATTCGCACCGCCGATCATTTCAACCTTAGGCCGCAATCCATGAAATCATCGCGACGCCTCATCATCGCAGCCGCGCTGGCATGTATTGGCGCACCGAACCTCGCCCCAGCGGAGGAAATCAGCCCCGACGAGGCCCGCAGCATCGCCAAAGAGGCATGGCTCTACGCCTATGCCCCGATCCAGGGCTACCAAACCTTGTTCAACCAAACGCAAAACAAGGAATTTCCCGGCTATGTCGGTGGCTTCAACCGCTTCCGCCACTACTCGCGCTCCGCGACTCCGGCCGACAAGGACATCGTTACCCCCAACAATGACACACCATATTCATGGGCATGGCTCGACCTGCGCGCCGAACCCATTGTGCTCTCGTTGCCCGCCGTGCCCGCACCGCGCTACTATGTGAACCAGTGGTTCGATCTCCACACGCACAACTTCGCCTACACCGGAGTCCGCGCCACCGGACGCGAGGCAGGAAATTACCTCTTTGCCGGACCCAACTGGAACGGCACGGTGCCCGACGGCATCACCAAGGTCTTTCGCGCCGAAACCGAATTCGTCGGCACCCTCACACGCACCCAACTCAATGGCCCGGATGACATCCCCGCGATGCAGGCGCTTCAGGGAAATTACAAACTCACCCCACTCTCGAAATTTGTCGGAAAAGCGGCACCGCCACCCGCTCCGGATTTCGAATGTCCCGCATGGGATGCCGCCAAAGCCGAGGGCATCGGCTTCATTTCCTACCTCAACGCACTCCTCCCCCTGATGCCGATCGTGCCCTCCGAAAGGGAAATGTTCGGCCGCTTCGCCAAAATCGGCATCGCACCCGGCAAGAAATTCGACCCGGAAAAGCTCGATGCCGGAATTCGCGCTGCAATCGAAGAAGGCGTGGCGGCATCCGCCGAGGAACTGAGGGAAACCGCGCTCAAACAAACCGATTCGAAAACATTTTTCGGCACCCGCGAAGAGCTGGGAGGGAACTACATTCTGGAGCGCTCCATGGGCGCCATGCTCGGCATCTACGGAAACACAAAAGAGGAAGCTGTTTATGCCAGCCAACAGACCGGACCCGATGGCAAGGTGCTCGATGGCAACAAACACTGGGTCCTTCGCTTCGAACCCGGCCAACTGCCGCCCGTAACCCTGTTCTGGTCGATCACGATGTACAAACTCCCGGAACGCCTTCTCACGGAAAATCCGATCTCCCGCTACTCGATCGGCGACCGCACCCCCGGTCTGGAACAAGGTGCCGACGGCTCGCTCGAAATCTACATCCAAAACGAAGACCCCGGACCCGACAAAGCCCCGAATTGGTTGCCGGCTCCCAAGGGTCCCTTCTTCTTCGTCGCTCGTTTCTACGGACCGCAGACACCGCTCATCGATGGTTCATGGAAACTCCCGCCACTGATCGAAGCGAAGTAACAGACGATTCCCGGCCAAACATCACGCTATGAAAATGATCGGCAGAACTGACATCCGGCTCACCACCCTCCTTGGAGGACTCGGGGCACTTGCCTTCGCAAGCTCGCTCGCGCAACCCTTGCCCACCACCGGCACGCTCGACACACGCTCCGGAAAACTCAAGCTTGAAAACGGCTTTCCGACCAAGGAAACCGCCGCAAGGATCTTCGACGAGATCGACTACCAACGCGCCTGCCAAGCCTACCTTTGGGCCCTTCCCATCATGGCCATGCAACAATGGCAGGAGGAACATGTCACCAAGTTCGGCGCAGGCAATCTCGACTATGTCGATTACCTCACCTTCCGGGACAAGCTCGGACTGCTCACGGCCAACGCCACCACACCCTACATCATGGCGTTTCCCAACATGAAGGAGACCGGCCCGCTGGTCTTCGAGGTGCCTGCAGGCCCCACCGCCGGCGGCTTCACCGATTTCTGGCAACGCCCGATCACCGACTCCGGCCAAACAGGACCCGACAAGGGCCAAGGCGGCAAATACCTCATCCTCGGCCCCGACGATCCGGATATCCGCCCCGAGGGATACTATGTCTTCCGCTCGCCGACGGTGAACATCTGGTCAGCCCACCGCGCGCTCGATCCCGATCCCGTGAAAGCCAAGGCACTCGTCGACGCCCTGCGCATCTACCCGTACAGCCAACGCGACAATCCACCTCCCACCCGTCATATCTCGCCCGCCGGCCGCAAATGGAGTGGTGAACAACCACGCGGACTCGCCTACTGGGAAGGGCTTTCACAAGTCATCAACGAGGAACCGGTCATCGAACGCGATCGCATGATGATGGGCATGCTCCAACCACTCGGCATCGAAAAAGGCAAGCCATTCAAACCGACCGACCGCCAAGGACAAATCCTCGCCGAAGCAACCCAAACCGGCGAAGTGATGGCCCGGACGATCGGCTATGAGAAACGCTTCGAAGGAGTGAAAGTATGGCCCGGCAAAAATTGGGAAATTTCACTCTGTCTCAAGGAAACCAACCAAGAGGCGCCTCATCATACCCAACTGGATGAACGCAGCTCGTGGTTCTACGAAGCGGTCGGTGTTTCGGTAGGCATGATGGGCCGCACGGTCGGCTTCGGCCAGGTGTATCTCGAGTCGTCCAAGGACAGCGATGGTCATTGGCTCGACGGCGGCAAAACCTACCGACTCACCGTGCCGAAGGATGCGCCGGTCGCACAGTTCTGGTCCTTCACGGTCTACGACAACGAAACCCGCTGCTTCGTCGATACCGGAATGCCGCCGGACCGCTCGTCGCGCGACAAGCGGATCACTGTGAATGCCGACGGCTCGGTCGACCTCTACTTCAGCCCCACCCCACCGGCCGGCGGACCCGAAAGCAACTGGATCAAAACGCTCCCCGGCAAAGGCTGGTTCACCTACTTCCGTCTCTACGGGCCCACACAGCCCTACTTCGACCGCTCATGGGTGCTTCCCGATATCGAATTGCTGAAATGAAAAAAGGATGAGATCCCTCGTCGTAGTCACGCTCACATTCATCACGGCAACGCTGCATGGGGCCGATCCGCTCCCCTCGTGGAACGACGGCTCGGCAAAGCAGGCCATCACCGGATTCGTCACCAAGACAACGACCGCGGGCTCCCCGGATTTCGTACCGGCGTCCGGACGCATCGCCGTCTTCGACAACGACGGCACGCTGTGGAGCGAGCAGCCGATGTATTTCCAGGCGTTCTTCATATTCGACCGCATCAGGCAACTCGCCCCAACAAATCCCGAATGGAAGGACAGGGAACCATTCGCATCGGTGCTCAGGGGCGACCTCAAGAGCGCCCTCGCCGGCGGCGAACGCGCTTTGCTCGAAATGGCCATGGCCACCCACGCGGGCACAACCACCGAGGAGTTTGAAAAAATCGTCAGTGACTGGACCGACACCGCCAAACATCCGAAGTCGGGCAAACACTTCACCGAAATGGTCTATCGGCCAATGCTCGAAATGCTGGCCTACCTTCGCGCCAACGGCTACAAAACCTTCATCGTCTCCGGCGGCGGCATCGAGTTCATGCGCCCTTGGACGGAACAGGTCTACGGCATCCCGCCGGAACAGGTTATCGGCTCGAGCATCCGGACGAAGTTCGAGATCCGCGAGGGAAAGCCCGTGCTCGCCCGGTTGCCGGAGCTGAATTTCATCGACGACAAGGAGGGTAAGCCCGTGGCGATCCAACAGCACATCGGCCGCCGCCCGATCATCGCCTTCGGCAATTCCGACGGCGACTTCCAGATGCTCGAATGGACCAGCGCAGGCAAGGGCGCACGCCTCGCGCTCATCGTCCGCCACGATGACGACGAACGCGAGTTCGCCTATGACCGTGGATCGCACATCGGCCGGCTCGAGCGGGGCCTCGACGAAGCGCCGCAACGGGGCTGGACGATCATCAGCATGAAAAATGATTGGAAAAACATTTACCCGTAACCATTCATGAGAAAGACCAACGCCATACTGATCCTCACACTCGCCACAACCATTCTCCACGCGCAGGATGCCGATCTCGCGAAAAAACTCGCCAACCCGGTCGCCGATCTCGTCAGTGTGCCGATCCAAGGCAATGTTGATTTCAATGTCGGCCCCGGTGAAGGCACGATATCGCGCACCAATGTCCAGCCCGTCATCCCCATCGGCATCAACGATGAATGGAATGTGGTTTCCCGCACGATCCTTCCGATCATCGACCAGCAAGGCATCGACCTTGCGGACATCACCGATGAGTTCGGCCTCGGCGATACGATTCAAAGTTTCTTCTTCTCGCCCGAATCCGGCGACCCGATCTGGGGCGTCGGCCCTGCCTTTCTCGTTCCCACCGCGACCGACGATGTCCTCGGCGGCGACAAATGGGGAGCAGGCCCCACGGCGGTCGTCCTCAAACAGCAGGGCCCATGGACCTACGGTGCACTGGGCAACCACCTGTGGGATTTCGCCGGCGACAACGACCGCCCTGGTGTGAATGCAACCTTCATCCAACCCTTCGTCTCCTACATCAGCGCCACCAAGACCACCTTCACAATCAATTCGGAAAGCACCTACGACTGGCGCGGCAATGAATGGAATGTGCCGCTCAACTTCGTGGTCAGCCAACTTCTCAAAGTGGGAGACCAACCGCTGCAGATCTTCGCCGGCGCACGCTACTATCTTGATGCGCCGGATGGGGGGGCCGAATGGGGCCTTCGTCTGGGGATCGTTTTCCTCTTCCCGAAAAGCTAAGCCACCACCCGAAAACCGCCCATGAGACCATTCCTACACAACATCCTCGCCCTGCTTCCGGTGCTCCCCGCCCTCGCCGGAGAACCACCTGCAACAAGCTCCGACCCCGCCGCCTCGGTCCCCGGAGCCTCCGAATGGGAGATCCGCACCGCCCTCTATGGCTGGGCGCAGTCTCTCGACGGCGATGTGGGCATCGGTCCTGTCGACACCCCGGTCGACATTCCCTTCAAGGATATCCTCGAGGACCTCGATATCGCATTCATGGCGGCCATCGAAATCACTCCGCCCTCCCCGACAGGCGGGGAAAGCCGCTGGAGTGTTCTTGCCGATCTCAACTATGCCGAGATCAGCGACACCGTTTCGCCGCTCGGCCTCGGACCCGGCATCGACTTTGAACAAAAGCAATTCCTCGGCAATTTCCTCGCGGTCTTCCAGGTCTGGGAAACCCCGCAGGCCGACCTCGATCTCTTCGCCGGAGCCCGGGTGAACTGGATCGAGGCCAGCCTCGGCATCGGTCGCTTTGGACGATCGGCTGACAAATCCTGGGTCGATCCCCTTTTGGGCGCGCGATTCCAAGCGGATCTCGGGCAGGATTTCTTTTTCCGTGCCCTTGGTGACATCGGCGGTTTCGGGGTTTCCTCGGACATCACCTGGCAGGGCCTCGCGGGCTTTGGTTATCGGGTCATGGACCACGGCGCGATCCTCGCCGGTTACCGTGCCATCGGCACCGATTACAGCGATGGTGGATTCCGCTACGATGTGGTCAGCCACGGCCCGGTGCTCGGCTTCGAGTACCGGTTTTGATACTTGCGCCCTACTCGACTGCAACCGACCCGTCAACAACTGATCCAACCTATCCATCACTCAGACCATGATCAAAAGCGCCCTCCTTCCACTCCTCGTATCCTCTGCGACCCTCTTGACCTCCGCTTGCGTCAATGACCCCATCACCCGAACCAATGCCTCCACCGCAAGTGCTGCGCAGATCTCGCGGGATTCCCGTGCTGCGCTCGATTCCCTGTGTGCTGGAAATCCTGCGGCGAGGGCACTCCGCCAGCAGGCCAAAGCGGTGCTCGTCTTCCCCTCGGTCGTCAGGGCAGGCTTTATGGTGGGTGGGCAGGGCGGCAATGGCGCCATGATCCGCGATACCGGGGAAATCAGTGGCTTTTATCAAACCGCTGCTGCTTCCTACGGTCTCCAAGCGGGTGTGCAGAAATTCGGCTACGCGCTCTTCTTTATGAATGACGATGCGTTCGTCAACATCCGGCGCAGCGGCGGTTGGGAGGTCGGCAGCAGCCCGAGTCTCGTTGTGGTAGATCAGGGAGTTGCGGCTTCCCTCACCACGGCGACTGCCAACAAGGGGACCTACGCATTTTTCTTCAACCAGCGCGGACTGATGGGCGGGCTAAGCCTGCAGGGATCGAAGATCACCCGCATCCACCCGCAACGCTGACCGGAAGCCGAGTTTGTCGTCGCTGCGTCTTTCTCTGCTCGGCGGCATTTCAACTCATCGGTCGCGTGATCCAGCGCGTCGTTCGTTTCAGAGGGTGTGCCCCGGGAGGCAACGAGGGGTTTCTGCTGGCAACAACCCAGAGCCGTATGAGCGGGCGGGAACCCGCCGCGTGAAGGCCACGATGCAGGGTGTGTTTCGGTGAATAGGCTCAGGAGGGGCCTACGGGGGGGCAGCATCCCTGCCTCGTTCGACCATGCTCCGTCACCGACTACCGCCGCAGCACCCTGCGATCGCAACCGCACAATCTGTGATGGGGAATCAGGTTGTCCCGAGCCCCTGACCACGGAGCCAACCTCATCCGCACCCTCTGGGACCGCAATGTGGACGCCAAACGGGTCGCAAAATCCAGCCTTCATCATCACCAGATCACCACCGAAACTTCCCGAAAATCGCCAAAAATCGAAACCCCTAAGCCTAAATATTTGATAGAGGGACAGACCCTTAATCAGATTCTGCCTTGGATTTCCGGGAGCGGTCGGCTGGTCTCTCGCTCCCGGCATGCCCCCATGCTCTCTTGAATGCCTGACAATTTCCGGCCCATCACCGAAAGGAATCCGCTCAAGGGCTGGTGCTGGAAGGGAGAATTCCCAAAAAACCTGCCCGGAAGGCTCCATATTGGGGGTGCCGCCTTGGGGCGCGCTCCCTGTTCGCCGATCGGATGCGATGCTCGCCCCCCCGCCGCCGAACCCCGCTCGGCATTCTCGCCACCGACTGCCCCCTCTGTCTGGCATCTCCCATCCCGATCTGCGCCTAGAATCGATCGCCAAACCACTGTCTCCATTCACCCAAGACGCCCGCTGCTCTCATCAAAAAAAATCCCCCGGATTGCCCCATGCAGTTGGGGGCGCGATACCCGACTTCCTGCTAATCTTGGAAGAAAAAGATGTTGCGCGTCCCTTGGTGGAACCATAGCCTCCCCCGCCCGGACGGGATGGAGCGGTAGCTCAGTTGGTTAGAGCGCCAGCCTGTCACGTTGGAGGTCGCGG